>NZ_RBWV01000010.1:355092-710184 GCF_003634695.1 Motilibacter peucedani | reverse complement strand
CCCGACCGACGCCACCTTCTCGTCGTGCATGAGGACTGCTGACGCGTCCCCTACACCCTGATACGGCCGGCAGCGATACCCGTCACTACCAGTCGACCAGTGCGTATGGCATCTGCTGTGCGATACGCACTCCTCCGCGCATGGCCGAGGGCCGGGTTGCCGCTCGGGTGCTACCACGGTCGCGCCGACCTGCGTGAACGCTAGCGCAGCAGCGGGATGCGGATGCCTGCTGTTGACACGCGAGAACTCGCCGGGTAGTCCGCGGGGCCCTGTCAGCGTCATGCCTACGACCTGGGGTCTTGTCGCGGTGTCGCATCAGATGCGAGGATCTCGCATCTGATGCGATTGCCTCTGGAGGTTGCGGATGGCGAAGGACGGCACGTTCGTCGGCGTCATGCCGCTGCACCTGGTCGGCCGGGAGCCACTGAAGCACCCGGCAGAGCAGATGTTGGAGGCGATGTTGGACGGGTGGCGGTCGCAGCAGCTCGCCCGAGGGCTCAGTTTCGTCACCATCGACTCTCGGGAGCGGGCGGTGCGCCGGTTCCACATGCACAGCAACGAGTGGCCCTGGCGGTGGAACCCGCAGTTGGCGGACGAGTGGTTCACCGACCTGCGGGTGCATCGGCACATCAGCCACAGCACGTTGCGCGCGCTGCAGAGCTCGCTGCGCCAGTTCTGCTGGTTCATCACCGACCCCGCCTACGGCTGGTCCGCTGAGTGCGAGCGGCTTTTCGGCACCCATCCAGTGCAGGTGTGCCTGGAGGAGAACACCTCCCGCCACGTCAGCGACGTCGAGTCCAGACCGACCAAGCGCGCCTTCACCCGTGATGAGCTGCAGGCGTTCTTCGACCACGCCGACGCGCAGGTCGACCAGATACGTCAGGCCGGTCGCAAAGGCGCCCTGTCAGCCTTTCGCGACGCGGTCATCTTCAAGACCGCCTACGCCTGGGGCCTTCGCCGCAACGAGGTCCGCATGCTCGACGTCGTCGACTTCGGGCTCAACGCCAAAGCCGCAGAGTTCGGCAGGTTCGGCGTCCTCTACGTCCGGCACGGCAAGGCGATGCGCGGATCCCCCGCCAAGCGCCGCGGTGTGTTGACCGTCTGGGACTGGGCCGCAGAATGCCTCGAGGAGTGGGTAACTCAGGTCCGTGGCCACTACCCCACCGCCGGCAGTGAACCCGCACTGTTCCCCTCAGAGCGCTCAGGACGCGTCGCCCTCACCCACTTGAACCGTGTGTTCGCCCGCTACCGGCGCGAGGTCGGCCTGGACGAGGCGCTGGACCTGCACTCGCTTCGCCGCTCCTACGTCACGCACCTGATCGAGGACGGCTTCGACGCCCTGTTCGTGCAGCAGCAGGTCGGGCACGAGCACGCCTCCACCACCTCGCTCTACACCTGCGTGTCCTCCGACTACCGCACCTCGATGCTGCGTCGGGCCCTGGACAAGACCCTGAGCGCCGCGAACCAGCTAGGTCAGGAGACCCGATGACCCGCCGCCCCACCTACCGCTGGCGACTGCGTGACCTCATGGCCGAGCACGACATGTTCGCCACCACCGCGCTGTTGCCGCTGCTTGACGAGCGTGGCATCGACCTCTCCCCCTCACAGGTCCACCGGCTCGTGACCCAGGCCCCAGAGCGGCTCAGCCTGCCGGTGCTCGCCGCACTCTGTGACATCTTCGCTTGCACACCAGCAGACCTGATCGTCACCGACGTGCAGATCGCGGCCGACCGTAAGGCAAGCGGCGGCGGCGGCGAAGTCCTCGACCTGGCTACCACTGGACGACCGCGTCGAGCGCGGGTGCGCCGAGATGAGTGAGCGCACCCCAGCCACCTGCGTCCGCTGCCGCGTCACCGGCCCGCGGCGCGGCGTGTCCTGGCCGGAGGGCTACGTCTGCCGCCGCTGCTACCAGCAGGCCACCCGACGACACGGGCCCTGCCCGCGCTGCGGGCAGCCAAGACTCCTCCCCGGCCTCGACGAGGACAGCCAGCCGATCTGCCGCTCCTGCGCTGGCATCGAGCAGGACTTCACCTGCGCCCGCTGCGGGCAGGAGGACGAGCCCCACCGCCGCGGCGCCTGCGCCCGCTGCTGCCTCCGAGACGACTTCACTGCCCTCCTGGACGACAACCACGGTCACGTTCCTCGGCGGCTGCAGACATTTCTCACCGCAGTATGCGAGCAGGCCCATCCCCGCAGCGCACTGATCTGGATGCGGAACCCGGACGTCCGACGAATCCTCAGTGGGCTTGCCACCGGCGACCTCGCCCTGTCTCACGAGACCTTCGACCACGATCCCGCTCGCCGCACAGCCAGCCATCTGCGCGAGCTGCTGATGCGCCACGACGCGCTGCCGCAGCAGGACAGGACGCTGCTGCTGTTCACCGCCTGGCTCGAGGCGACCCTGGCCGGCTACTCCCCGCCAGCGAGGGCACTGCTTCAGCGATTCGCCACCTGGCACCACCTGCGCCGCCTGCGACGCGCTGCCGGCGAGGGAACTCTGAAGCCCACTGCCTCGAATGCTGCCCGCCAGAGCATCACCACGGCAGGGCAGCTGCTGACCTTCCTCGAAGCCGACGGCATCGAGTTCAGCAGCATGAGTCAGGCGCACCTCGATGCGTGGCTCGCTACCGGGCCGAGCACCCGCTACAGCGCAAGGACCTTCGTCCTCTGGGCCGGCCGAGCCGGTCACCTGCCCGCTCTCACCTTCCCCCACCGAGCAGCCCGCAGCACGCCGGTCCTGAGCCAGAACGCGCGGCTCGCACTGGTACACCGATCCCTCACCGACACAGCGCAGCCTCCGGCCTACCGGCTCGCTGCCGTCTTGCTCCTGCTCTATGCCCAGCCGGTCACCCGCATCTCGCGCCTGCGCCTCGATGACATCGTCACCACACCCGGGGCCACCGCCCTCCGCCTCGGGAACGAGCCAGCGGTCCTCCCCGCACCGGTCGCCGACCTCCTGACCGAGCACCTGTCGAGCAGGCCGAACCAGAACACGGCGGCGAACACTGACTCGCCGTGGCTGTTCCCCGGCTACCGACCAGGACAGCCGCTGCACCACAGCTACCTCATGACTCAAATCCGGGACGCCGGCGTCCACCTCCTCGGCGCCCGCAACAGCGCCCTGAGACAACTCGTGCTCGACATGCCTCCAGCCGTCGCGGCCGAAGCCCTCGGCTACAGCCCACAGGTCGCCGAGGCCCACGCCCGGGATGCTGGCGCGACCTGGGTCACCTACGCCTCCTACCGCAACCAACAGCCCCGCCGGCGCGTCGAATAGCCATGGCTTGAGACCTTCTCGCGCCTAGCGTCGCCGCGATCGGGCCGCCAAGGTCACCAACGTCGCCTTCCACACAAGTCCCGCGCTTGCGCCGAGCGACAGTCAGCGATCCACCGCCGCCACCGCCCAGTCGAGCCGCTCGACCGGAAGCGCCCATTCGAGTCGCGCACCGCTGCTGCGCACGGCGACCACTCTGGCACCTGGACTGAGGAACACTGCCTCTCGAAGCTCTGGGCGGCGTGGTTCACCTGTCTCGATGCCGTCCAGTTCGATGACAACAGACGGGCGCCGCAAGAAGCGCAAGCCGCCCACAAAGGGCGTGAAGCGGACATATCCCGTGTCCAGATCTGCCGCTCCGTGCCGCCATCGACGAGAGAGCCCGGCATGAGATCCGTCCATCACTCGGAATCCGCACTCGACGCGACTCTCCCGGGCCATCGCCCGCCCACGCCGCGCGACGACCCAAGCAAACCCCGCGGCACCGAGAGCCACCGCAGCCACGAACCCCAAGACGTCCCGGAGCAAGTCCACGGCACCATCATGGCGGACCTCGACGCCGACGCGTCAATGCAAGTGCAGTCGTCCGGTGTGGCCACCATCCAAGCCCGTGAAGGCCCTACGACCAAGCACTCGCATGCCTACAACACGCACGGGTGCCAGTAGTGCGTTCGACCCAGATGCTGTGGACCCCTACCGGTCGACGTGCGGCGTCAGCTTCCGCCGCATGCTGGTCGCGTCCTCGTCCCACACCGCTGCGTCCAGCCGAACGACGACGACCGAGTCGCCCGCACGAGCCGTGCGCACTCGAACGCCTGCAGCCCGGGCGAGGCGTCGCAGCTCTGCGCGGAGCCGCGACGCCTCGTCGTCAGTCGAGACCCAGCGCGCAGACTGCTCCTCTGCCACGCACTGCGCGAACATCTCCTGCGCCAGCTCCATCTGCGCCTCCTCGGCTACCGCACCCCGGCGAGCGCCGCGCGTACCGACGACCAGCCGGTGAGCGCCGCGCGCACGTCCTCACGCTGCTCCGCCTGCAGCGCCTCGTCGTACGCCCGCTCCAGGACGTCGTCGAGCCGCACCGCACGTCCGGCTCCCGCGGACTGCACCGCGGCTTCGACCATGGCCAGGCTCATGACGTTCTCGTGCACCTCGCCCGAGGGCGTCTCGCCGGAGCGGAGCGCCTGCACGAAGACCTGCAGCGCTCCGGCGATCCCGTCGTACGCCGTGCTCGCCTCTGCTGCGTCGCCGACCTCGGCCTCGAGGACCGGGTCGGTGTCGCCGTCCCAGAGCGCGGTGCCCTTCTCGCCGCTGACCCGCCACACGCCGTTCCATGACGTCTCCGCGCCGGGGCTGCACCAGCTGCCGTTGTAGACGTAGCGGGTGCCGCCCTCGAACTCGAACACCGCCGTCGCGTTGGCGTCACCGGCGTACCAGCTCCAGGGCGGGTTCCAGGTCTGGCACCACGCGGACACCGGCTCGGAACCGAGCAGGAAGCGCACCGAGTCGAACGGGTGGATCGCCATGTCGACGAGCAGCGGGTGCGCCATCTCGTCGCGGAAGCCGCCGAAGTGCGGCGCCCGGAAGAACTCCGTGCTGACGGTGCCGACGGCTCCGAGCTGCTGCGTCATCGCCTTCAGCGCAGACACCTGGGGGTTCCACCGGCGCGACTGGCTGACCATGAACAGCTCGCCGGTCGCCTCGGCGGCGGCGGCGAGGGACAGGGCGCGGCTCACGCTCTCGGCGACGGGCTTCTCCCCCAGCACGGGCAGCCCTGCCGTCAGGGCGGCCGTGGTGACCGGGTGGTGTGCCTCGGGGACGGTGACGTTGATGACTGCCTGAGCCCCCGTGCGCTGCGCGAGCTCCACGGCGTCGCTGCCCACTGGCAGCTCGGCCCGGTCGAGGGACGCCGCAGCCTCCTGCGCGGCCGCGACGTCCAGGTCTGCGATGCCGGCGAGCTCGACCTCCTCCGACGCGGTGACCACGCCGAGCCAGGCGCGGCCCATGGCGCCGGCCCCGACGACGACGACCCGCAGCGGCTCGCCCGTGGAGGACGCGACGGCCCGAAACGTCACTTGAGGGCCCCCTGATAACCCTGGCCGTTGAAGAAGTCCTCGGTGTCGTAGCGCAGCAGGGTCGGCTGGGACCGCTCAGGGAGGTCGCTGCGGACCCACTCCACGGCGTTGGCGATGACCCGGCGCACGTCCTTGTGGTGGTAGGTCGGGTAGTCCTGGTCCCCCGGCCGGAAGTAGAAGATCTTGCCGTGCCCCCGGCGGAAGGTGCAGCCGCTGCGGAAGACCTCGCCGCCGGTGAACGTGCTGAGGAAGACGAGCTCGTCGGGCGCCGGGATGTCGAAGAACTCGCCGTACATCTCGTCCTCCTCGATGACGAGAGGGTGCGGGACGCCGCGGGCGATGGGGTGCGTGGGGTTGACCGTCCAGATCAGCTCGCGGTCGTGCTCGGAGCGCCAGCGCAGGGTGCAGCTGGTGCCCATCAGCTTCATGAAGATCTTCGACCAGTGCCCGGAGTGGAGCACGACGAGGCCCATGCCCGACAGCACATGACGGTGGACGCGCTCGACCACATCGTCGGACACCTCCGAATGCGCGGCGTGGCCCCACCACGTGAGCACGTCGGTCTGCTGGAGCACCTCCTCGGTCAGCCCGTGCTCGGGCTCGTCGAGGGTGGCGGTGCGCACGACGCAGCTCTCCCCCAGGTTCTCCTCGATGCCCTCGGCGACTGCTCCGTGCATGCCCTGCGGGTAGAGCTTCGCCACGTGCTCCTCGACCTGCTCGTGGCGGTTCTCCCCCCACACGGTCACGCGGATCGGGCCGGTGCTGCCTGGTGCCACGACTGGTCTCCTCTGGTCATGGGTCTGTGGATCTGACGGTACGACTCGTCCCGGCCTCACTTGACGGCACCTCCCGTGGTGCCGGCCGCGACGTACTTCTGGGCGATGACGAGCAGGACGATGGCCGGCACCGACGCGAGGACCGCGGTCGCCATGACCGAGCTCCAGTCGTTCACGTAGGTCCCGATGTAGGAGTAGAGCCCCAGGGTCACGGGGCGCACGCTCTCGGTCGTCGTCAGCGTCAGGGCGAACAGAAAGTCCGCCCACGCGAACAGGAACGTGAAGAGCGCCGCGGTGATGAGCGCGTTGCGGCTCATCGGCAGGACGATGGACACGAACGCCCGCAGGTGCCCGGCGCCGTCGACCCGCGCGGCTTCGATCACCGAGCGCGGGATGCCGCCCATGAAGGCGCGGATGATGAGGATCGCGAACGGGATCCCGGCCGTCGAGTCCGCGAGGATCAGGCCTGGGACCGAGTTGAGCAGTCCCAGGTCGTTGTAGGCGGTGTAGAGCGCGTTCGCCACGACGATCCCCGGGATCATCTGCGAGAGCAGGATCGCGAAGAGGAAGACGTTGGAGAACCGGACTCGGAAGTGCGCCAGCGCGTACGCCGCCGGGGCCGCGAGCAGCAGGCTGAAGACGACCGATCCCGATGCCACGAGCAGGCTGGTGACGAGGTTGCGGCCCTGCTGGTGCAGCGCGGTGGAGTAGCCGTGGAAGCTCACGTGCTCGGGGAACCACGGAGTGGCGACGGCCGACCCGCTGCGCTGCAGCGAGACGTTGACCATCCAGTAGACCGGGAACAGCATGACGGCCAGGAAGAGCACGGCGAGGGCGGTGCTCCCCCAGCTGCGCTGCGTGCGCCGACGGCGGCGAACGGTGGCTGCGGGAGCGGTGAGCAGGGTGGTGGTCATGGGCGCCTCACTCGTCGACGGCGCGGCGGTTGGCGCGCAGGTAGACGACGCTGAACAGCAGGGAGATGGCGATGAGGATGTTGCCGAGGGCGGCGCCCTGGCCGAAGTCGAACTGCTGGAACGAGAGGTGGTACGACTGCGTGGCGATGGTCTCGGTCGCGTGCGCCGGACCGCCGTTGGTGAGACCCAGGATGATGTCCAGCACCTTGATCGTGTACACGACGCCGAGGACCAGGACGACGCTGACGACGGGTCTGAGCAGCGGCCAGGTGACGTAGCGGAAGGCCTTCCAGCCGGTGGCGCCGTCCAGCGACGCGGCTTCGTACAGCTCCTCCGGGATGTCCTGCAGTCCGCCGTAGAGGATCGTGGCGTTGAACGGGATCCCGAGCCAGATGTTGACGAGGATCACGGCCACGAGGGCCAAGGACGTGGTGACCAGCCACCCGGGATGCCCGGGCGCGAGGTGGACCCCGGCGAGGAAGCGGTTCAGGGCGCCGTTGTCCTTGTCGAGGATCCAGCGCCAGACGGCGCCGGACACGATGAGCGGGATCAGCCAGGGCAGCAGCAGTAGCGACCGGAGGACCCCGCTGAGCGGGAACCGGCGCCGGAAGAACAGCGCCAGCGACAGGCCGATCACGAACTGCCCGACGATCGAGCCGACCGTGAACAGCGCTGTGTTGAGCATGGCCTTGCTGAAGACGCTCGAGTGCACGACCGACCGGTAGTTGCCCAGCCCGACCCACGGCGCCTCGCCGGTGTAGAACGTGCTCGTCGAGTACTTCTGGAACGACATGAGGAAGTTCTTGACGACGGGGTAGCCGAAGAACAGCACCATGTACGCCGCGGCGGGGAGCAGGAACGCCGCCGCTGCGAGGCGCTCGCGCCGTCGCAGGCTGCGCCGTCCGGCGCGCCGCCCCTCCCCCTGGTCCCCTGCGGGAGGAGAGCCGGGAGCGCCCGCCGGCGGCCGCGTACGCGTGGACCCCGCAGGCTGCGGGATCGCGTGCGTCGTGCCGGACAGCGGAGGGCGGTCAGCCATTCTGCGCCTGCTTCACGGCGTCCGCGGCCGACGTCTGTCCGGTCAGGGCCGCCTGGAAGGCCGTGTAGATCTTGGTCGCGGCCTTCGGCCAGTCGGCGCCGAGCTCACCGGTGCGTGCCCGGGCCGTCGGGATCTGGTCGGCGAAGGCCTTGATGTGCGGGTTGGTCGACGAGAACGACGCGAGCAGTGCGGTCTTCGTCGGGATCGTGTCGTTCTGCTTGGCGAGGTTCAGCTGGCTCTCGTCCGAGTTGAGGCACTGGACGACCTTCGCGGCCAGGGCCTGCTTGTCCTTGTCCTTCGTCTGCGGGACGGTCCACGTCTCGCCGCCGAGCGGGGCGACGACCTTCTCACCGGCCTTGGGCGCCGGGATCTGGGCGACGCCGTAGTTCAGACCCTTGGCAGCGTCGAGCACCGGGAACTGCCACGGCCCGTTGATCATCATGGCAGCCTTGCCGGCCTTGAACTGGTCGTTGACGTCGGCCTGGGTCCAGTTCAGCGCGGACTTCGAGAGCGACCCGTCCTTCATGAGGTCGACCCAGAGCTGCACGGCTTGCGCGACCTGCGGGGTGTTGATGTCCTTCTCGTCGCCCCCGTTGGTCCACATGAAGGGCAAGAACTGCCAGGTGCCCTCGTAGTTCGCGGGCGCGGATACCGCGAAGCCGTAGGTCCCGCCCTTGGTCAGCTGCTTCGCCGTCGCCTTCAGCTCGTCCCACGTCGTCGGCGGCTTGACCCCCGCCTTGTCGAGGATGTCCTTGTTGTAGATGAGCGCGATCGTGTTGGTCGACGGCTGCAGACCGTAGAGCTTGCCCTTGTAGGTCGAGGCGTCCACGACGCCCTTCGCGAAGCCGTCGCCGGTGATGCCGAACTGGTCGAGCGGGATCAGCGCGCCGGTCGCGGCGATCTGCTGCAGGTCGGGGTTGTCGAGCATCAGCAGGTCCGGAAGAGTGCGCGACGAGGCCTGCTGCAGCACCTTGGGGATGAGGCTCGCGCCGGGCACCGCCTCCCGGGAGATCTTGGCGCCCGCCTGCGCGGCGCAGCCCTCGAGAGCCTTCTGCCACACGGTCTTCCCGGGGTCGTTGTTGTAGTAGTCCAGCACGCGAAGGGTCGTCGTGGCCCCTCCTGCTGCGGAGCTGCCTCCGGCCGTGGGCTGCGTTCCGCCGCCGCTGCTCCCGCCGCAGGCGGCGAGCGCCAGCGGGAGCGCGAGGGCCGAGGCGACAGCGACTCGGGTACGGCGTGAGCGGGTCATGGTGCCGGTTCCTTCCTGGAGGGATTCTTGGGCCACCATCGATGCGTATCGACGATAGGTATGCGTCTGCAGTAGGGCGCTGCGCGTCCTAGCGGTTGCGGGTGGAGGTGGTGCGGACAGTGCCGCGGCGGGTGAGCCGCGGAAGGACGAGGTCGGTGCCCGGTCGAGCGACACCGGGCTCGGGGTCCAGCAGCGCGAACAGCGACGCCATCGCACGCCGTGAGACGTCCCTCGGCTCGAGGGAGATGTTCGTGAAGGGCGGCTCGGCGTCCTCGGCCTCGGCGTCCGTGCTCAACCCGATGAGGGAGAGGTCGCGGCCGAGGACCACACCGCGGGCGCCCAGCGCGTGCAGCAGCGGGCGCAGGATGGTCGTGAACGGCACGACGACCCCGACGCGCCCACTGCCGCCGTGCGCGAGGATCTTCTCGGCCATGGCGGCCGCCGCGGACCGGCGTCCGTCCTGCGGCTGCAGCACCAGGACCGGCAGCCCTCGCGCCCCGGCTCGAGCACGAGCGGCGTGGAGGAACCGCTCGGCGTAGTTCACCCGCCGCTCGATGACGGGCGGGGGGTAGCCGACGACCACGAGCTCGTCGTGCCCGGTGTCTGCCAGCTCGTCGACGGCCATGCGGGCGGCCGCCGCGAAGTCCAGGTCGACGCAGGACAGGCCCCGCGGATCCTCCGGGATGCCGACGAGGACGACGGGCACCCGGAGCGACGCGGCCACCGGGACCCGCTCGTCATGGACCTTGATGTCCATCATCACGATGGCGTCGCACAGGGACCGGCCGGCGAGCCGGCGCAGTCCGGCCGACCCCTCGTCGTTGGTGACGAGGAGGACCTCGTAGTCGTGCGCACGGGCGCTGCTGGCGATGGTCTCGATGAAGGGCAGCAGTCCCACCGGGTCCGCGTCGTCCCCGAACGGCACGACCAGCCCGACGACCCGGGTGCGTCGCCCCGCGAGGGCACGCGCTCCGGCGTTGGGCTCGTAGGTGAGCTTCTCGATCGCCGCGAGGACACGATCGCGCGTCGAGGCGGAGATCGGGCGCTTCCCGCTCATGACGTAGGAGACGGTGCTCTGGGAGACGCCCGCAACGCGCGCGACGTCCTTGCTGGTGAACGCGCTCACGCGGCCACCTCCCCCAGTCATCGATACGCATCGTCGAAACGCATCGCCACCGTAGGGCGTCGGTTCGGACCGAGCAAGGGCGTCGGAGGTCACGGTTCGGCAACGACAGGACCCTCTGCTGCCCGAGGGGTCAGGCCGGCTTGGAGGTCTCGAGGTAGACCAGCGAGTTGCCCTGGGGGTCGCTGAAGTGGAACATCGGCGGCACCCCCTCCCATCGCAGCACCTCGTCGTTGTGCAGCACCACGCCGTCCGTGGCGGCCAGCCGCGCGTACGCCGCGTCGGCGTCAGAGGTGCCCAGGCGTACGGCGATCGGCACCGGACTGTCCGGAGGGAGCAGCACGATGCCGACCTGGGACCCGGGCGGCACCACCTCCACCATCCGCACGCCGGGCACGGCCTCGACGTCGTAGCGCACCTCGCAACCCAGCACGCCGACGTAGAACGCCACCGCGGCATCCATGTCAGCCACCGGCAGCGCCACGCTGAGCACCCTCGTCGTCATCTGCATGCCGGTGGGACGAGGACCGGGCCGCGAAGTGGTCGCTTGCTACTTCGCCCTGTCCGACATGGCCTTGTGCCCGTGGCCGACGAGGACCCGAGCCCCGTCGACGACGAGCTGGACGAGTGGCTGCGCAGGGGACGGGGCGGCGCTACCGCGAGGGGCTAGCGCAGTTCTACGGCGCCCTGCTGGGGTGGCAGGTGGACGAGCGCGGACCCGGCTACGCGCTGCTGCGACCGGCGCAGGGCCCGGGCGGAGCCGTGGTCGACGCCGAAGAGGCGCGGGTGACCATCGGTGTGACGGTCGATGACCTCGCGGCCACCGTGGAGCTGGTGACCGCCCTGGGCGGCCAGGTCCTCCTGCCTCCTATCGACGACGGCTGGTGACAAGGCATTGGTGCAGGACCCGGCCGGCAACACGCTCAGCCTCATCCAGGACGCGCCCGGGGCCTGAGGCCACGTGGGGTCGGGCGGTCACGGGCGGGATGCCTCGGGTGGAGGCGCTCCCCTGGCCACCTCGTCCAGCATCGCCCGCACGAGGCTGGCCGCGACCCACCGCAGGACCTCGTCCTCACGCCGGGCCTCGAGGCCGCAGACGTCGCGCAGCACGATCATCGACTCCCAGCCGGCGACGACCGCGAGCGCCGCGACGAGGCGCGCGTGCTGCTCGTCGTCGAGCACGTCGCGCAGCGGCGCCACTGCCCGCTCGACCCACTCGACCCGTCGGTACCCCCTCCGGGGCTGGTCCTCGCTCGGAGCAGGTGCGTCGACGGTGAGCGCGATGATCTTGCGCCCCAGGGGCAGCGTGGTGTCGGCGGTCGCGGTGAGCGAGTGCATTAGCGCGTCGACGCGGTCGAGAGCCGCGGCCCTCGGGTCCCCCGACCCGGCGGTGGTGTCGCCCGTGTCGCCGGTCGTGTCGTCGGCCGGCGGCACCGCGTCCATGGTCGTGGCGGTCAGGGCCCCGAGGGTGGCGTCGAGCAGCAGCTGGTCGAGCGTCGGGAAGTACGAGTAGACGGTGCGGCGCGAGACATCAGCGGCTGCTGCCACGTCGTCGACCGACGGTGTCAGCCCCTGGGCGACCAGGCGGGCCGTGGCGTCCACGATCGCTGCTCTCGTGCGCCGCTTCTGGGCGGCCCGTCCGCTGCTCGTGCGCGTCGCCTCGGGGGGTGCTTGACGTGGAGCCATGCCTGGACTATACCTCTGTGCATTCATTGCACAACTGTGCAGTCAAAACGGAGGTCGGCGTGGTGCTCTTCATCAACAGCTTCCAGGTGCCTGCGGGCGCCGACGAGCAGTTCCTCACCCAGTGGCGGGAGGTGAACGCGACGATGAGCGTGCGGCCCGGCTACCTCGGTCACCGTCTCCACCGGGCGCTCGTAGATACCACCCGATACCGGTTCGTCAACGTCGCCGAGTGGGCCAGCGCCGACCACTGGCGCGACGCACACGACGACCGCTTCCGGGCCCTGGTCACGCGGCCGGAGTGGGCGCGCTTCCCCTCGACCCCGGGCCTCTACGACGTCATCCACGACGGCGGCGCTCTGGCCGCCGGTCCGCGATGAGCGCACCGGCGCAGCGGTCCGTGACAGGGGTGTCTCTCGCGGTGCTCGGGCGGATCTCGATCACCACCCCGGTCGGCGAGGCCCTGGTGCGGGGCGGACGCGAGCGGGCGGTCCTCGCCGCTCTCGTCGCTGCGCGTGGCGAGGTGGTGCCGGCCGACCGGCTGGTCACCGAGGTGTGGGGCGACGACGCGGGCAGCCGGGGACACGCTGCGCTGCTGGTCGCGGTGTCGCACCTGCGCTCGCAGCTGGAGCCCACGAGGCCACCGCGTACCACGTCGCAGGTGCTCGTCCGCGCGTGCGCGGGGTACTCACTGCGACTGCCCGACGGCAGCGTCGACGCTGAGGTCTTCAGCGCGCACGTCGCGGAGGCGTACGCAGCGAGCCGCGCCGGCGACGACGCGGCCGTCGTGGACCGGTGCGACGAGGCTGCCGCGCTCTGGAGCGGCCCGCCCTTCGCCGGGGCGAGTGGACGGGACCTCGTCGACCTCGAATCCACCCGGCTCGAGGGCCTGCGGATGACGGCGCTCGAGCTGCGGGCGCAGTCGCTCCTGCACCTGGGCAGGCACTCCCTGCTGGTGGGAGAGCTCGAGGCGCTGGTGGCCGCCCATCCCATGCGCGAGCGCTTGCTCGAGCTGCACGCCGTGGCGCTCTACCGCTGCGGGAGGCAGGCGGAGGCCCTGGCCGCGCTGCGGCGCGGTCGTTCGGTGCTGGCCGACGAGCTGGGGGTCGACCCATCGCCGCAGCTGCAACAGCTCGAGCTCGACATCCTGGTGCACGCCCCGCACCTGCTGCTGCCGCCGGCCGCGACCGGCCCGAGGTCCGCCTCCGGCAACCGGTGCGGCAGGAAGGCTCGTCCGACCCGGACCGCGACCCGTCCCGCGCACGTGCGGGTCGCGTGAGTCGGTCGACGACGCGCCTCCGACCAGTCGGGGGCCCTTCGCTCGTCTCCTCCTCCGACAGCACCGTTCGACAGAGGAGGGCCGCCGTGCAGGCGCAGCACCCGACAGCAGCGTCCGTCGAGGTCGAGCTCGACCCGGCCACCCGGAAGCTGGCCGAACTCGTTCAGAGCCTGTCCGACCAGGACCTCGACGCACCGACACCCTGCGAGGGCATCGCCGTAGCGGCGCTGGTCGCGCACATCGACGACCTGGCCCTGGCCTTCGCCGCGGCCGCGCGCAAGCAGCCCACCGGTTCCGGGACACCGCTCGAGGAGATCGTGCTCCAGGACGGATGGCGCGACCGCGTGCCGGAGCGGCTGTCCGACCTCGCTCGTGCGTGGCGGGATCCCGCCGCGTGGGAGGGCACGACCTCCGTCGGCGGTGTCGAGATGCAGGCGCGCGACGCTGCCGCTGCAGCCGTCGACGAAGTGCTCATCCACGGCTGGGACCTCGCCACAGCGGTCCAGCAGCCCTTCGATGCCGACGGCCCGGCCACCGCAACGCTGGTCGCGTTCGCCTACGGCTGGGTGGGACCGTTCACCGAGAGCGCCCCGGACGGCATCCCGGGGCTGTTCCGAGCGGCTGTGCAGGTGCCGGCGGACGCGCCGCTGCTGCACAGGCTGCTCGGCGCGACGGGCCGTGTCCCCGCAGCCGTCTCCTGACTCGGGTCACTCCCCCGCGGGCCCACGCGCGAACGTCGCCCACAAGCGCTCCAGCGCGACGTCGTCGGGCGGCCGCACGCGTACGCCCGACCCCTGCAGGTGGTTCCAGGGGACCGACGGCGCCACGGCGCGCACCTCCTCGAGGGAGATCACGTCGGCGTCGTCGAGCAGGACGTCCCACAGGATGTCGGCGTAGTTGGCATCGCGTGGACTGCCGTCCCAGTGTGCATCGCGGTAGATCGTGCTGGTGAACGTGCCGCGGCCGATCAGGCCGCGCCGCCCGGGTCCCTGCCTGAGCAGGACGGCCCGGTCACCCGGCACGACGCCCGAGGTACGCCCGCCAGTGCTCCACCGCTCGGCGACGCGCCGCCCCCGCGCCGTCTCCCCCACTGCGCGCGCCCGGTCGGCGGGTCCCCACGTCGCCCGCAGCGGGTTGTAGTTCACGACGTAGGTGGCCACCGGATCAGCAGGCGGCGTCCTGCTTGGGAAGCGCGCCGTGGAAGGTGGTGGCCGAGGGCCCAGCGGTGCGTACCACGCGGACCGACCACACCCGCAGACTGTCACGGCGGAAGCCGTTGACGACACTCGGGAACAGCTGCGCCCGGAACCGGAAGGTCACGTCCGAGAGAGTGGTGCCGGCCCAGCAGTCGTAGCCGGCGGCAGCACGCGCTGCCTGCGGTGCGCTGACGACCTGGCCGACGCGCGTGCCGTCGTAGCGCAGGGCGACGCCCACGAGCCCCTCGCCCGCCTGGTGGTCGGCGCGGTCGGCGACCAGGAAGAACAGGTAGCGCGTCACGCTGGTCGGCACGTGCAGGACCGCACGGCCGTGGCGTACGGACGCGGTGTCCAGCGCCCCCTCGCTCGAGGCACCGGTCGGGATGGTGGAGCGCCAGGCCGTGACCGTGCAGCCGGCAGGGCAGCCGGTGATGTGCACCCGCGAGGTCGTGGTGCGGTGGGCGGGGGCCGTCGAGGCCTCAGCGGTGCCGGGAGTGCCCGACGCCAGGAGGAGTGCAGCCGTGAAGGCGGCCGCGGCCGCACGAGGTCGAGCGCTCATGTGCAGATGGTGGCACCTGCTAGACCGTCGCGGCAGCAGCGGTCTCGTCGGCGCCACGGGTGAACTGCGCCTGGTGCAGGCGGTAGTAGGCCCCGCGCGCTGCCACCAGCTCGTCGTGCATGCCCTGCTCCACGATGCGCCCGTCCTCCATGAACAGGATCAGGTCCGCGTCGCGGATGGTGGACAGCCGGTGGGCGATGACGAAGCTCGTGCGGTCGGAGCGCAGCGCAGCCATGGCCCGCTGCACGAGGACCTCCGTGCGCGTGTCGACCGAGCTGGTGGCCTCGTCGAGGATGAGCAGCGAGGGGTCGGACAGGAACGCGCGGGCGATGGTGATGAGCTGCTTCTCCCCCGCGCTGATGTTGTCGCCCTCGGCGTCGATCACCGTGTCGTAGCCGTCGGGCAGGCTGTGCACGAAGCGGTCGACGTAGGTCGCCCGCGCTGCCGCCAGCACCTCCTCGTCCGAGGCGTCGGGCCGGCCGTAGGCGATGTTGTCGCGGATCGTCCCGCCGAAGAGCCACGTGTCCTGCAGCACCATGCCGACGCGACGACGCAGGTCCGCCCGGGTCATCGACCGGACGTCGACACCGTCGAGGGTGATGCGCCCGCCGTCGATCTCGTAGAAGCGCAGCACCAGGTTCACCAGCGTCGTCTTGCCCGCGCCGGTCGGGCCGACGATCGCCACCGTCTGACCGGGTTCGGCCACGAGCGAGAGGTCCTCGATCAGGGGCCGGTCGGGCTCGTAGCGGAACGACACGTGCTCGAACTCGACGCGCCCGCGCGCCGAGCGCACCACCGCCGCGTCGGAGGGGTCGGGCGACTGCTCGTCGGCGTCGAGCAGGTCGAAGACCCGCTCGGCTGACGCGACCCCCGACTGCAGCAGGTTGGCCATCGAGGCGACCTGCGTCAGCGGCTGGGTGAACTGCCGTGAGTACTGGATGAACGCCTGCACCTCGCCGAGGGTGATGGCGCCCGACGCGACGCGCAGCCCGCCCACGACGGCCACCACCACGTAGCTGAGGTTCCCGATGAAGAACATCGCCGGCATGATGATCCCGGAGACGAACTGCGCGCCGAAGCTCGCCTGGTAGAGCTGGTCGTTCTTCGCCCGGAAGTCAGCTTCGGTCTCCGCCTGCCGCCCGAAGACCTTGACCAGCTCGTGGCCGGTGTAGGACTCCTCGATCACGCCGTTGAGCGCGCCGGTGTGCTGCCACTGCGCGATGAACTGCTTCTGCGAGCGCGTGGCGATCTGCTTGGTCACGACGACCGAGAGCGGCACCGCCACCAGGGCCACGAGCGCGAGCAGCGGCGAGATCCAGAACATCATGCTCAGGACGCCGACCATCGTCAGCAGCGAGGTGAGCAGCTGGCTCAGGGTCTGCTGCAGCGTCTGCTGCACGTTGTCGATGTCGTTGGTCACCCGGCTCAGCAGCTCGCCGCGCGGCTGCTTGTCGAAGTAGGGCAGCGGCAGGCGGTTGAGCTTCTCCTCGACCTCCTCGCGCAGGCGGACCACCACCCGCTGCACGATCCCGGCGAGCAGCCAGCCCTGCAGCCACCCGAGCAGGCTGGCGGCCACGTAGAGCAGCAGACCCAGGAGCAGCAAGCGGTGGAGGTGCGCGAGGTCGATGCCGTGGCCGGGCGTCAGGTGCATCCCGCTGAGCAGGTCGGCGCGTGCACCGTCGCCGCGCGCCCGCGCCGCCTCGACGACCTCCTGCTTCGTGGAGCCGGCAGGCAGCTGCCGGCTCACCAGCCCGGTGAAGATGACGTCGGTCGCCCGACCGAGGATCTTCGGCCCGAGCACGCTGAGGACGACGCTGACCACTGCCAGGGCCACCACGAGCACGACCTGCGCACGGTGCGGCCGCAACCGCGCCATCAGTCGGCGGGCCGAGGGACCGAAGTCCATGGACTTCTCGACCGGCATGCCGAGCCCCATGCCGGGGCCGCCGCGCCCCGGACCACCTCGCGGGGCTCCGGGCAGCCGCTGCGGAACCGCCCGGGCCTGCCCGGCGCCGACGCTCACGCGGCCACCGCCATCTGCGACTCGACGATCTCGCGGTAGGTCTCGCAGGTCTCCAGCAGCTCGGCGTGCGTGCCGCGGCCGACGAGCAGCCCGTCGTCCAGCACGAGGATCTGGTCGGCGTCGAGGATGCTCGACACCCGCTGCGCGACGACCACGACGGTCGCACCGGCCGTCACCTCGGAGAGCGCGGCGCGCAGCCTCGCTTCGGTGCCCAGGTCGAGGGCGGAGAAGGAGTCGTCGAACAGGTAGACCTGCGGCCGGCGGGCCAGGGCCCGGGCGATGGAGATGCGCTGGCGCTGTCCGCCCGAGACGTTGGTGCCGCCCTGGGCGACCGGAGAGGCGAGCCCCTCGGGCATGGCAGCCACGAAGTCCTTGCCCTGGGCGATCTCGAGGCAGCGCCACACCTCCTCGTCAGTCGCGTCAGGGTTGCCGTAGCGCACGTTGCTCGCGACGGTGCCGGTGAAGAGGTAGGGCTTCTGCGGGACGATCGCCACGCGTCGCCAGAGGTCCTGGAGCTCCAGCTCCCGGACGTCGACCCCGTCGACCAGCACAGCTCCCCCGGTCGCGTCGAACAGCCTCGGCACCAGCGAGACCAGCGTCGTCTTGCCGGCGCCCGTGCTGCCGACCACGGCCGTCGTGGTCCCCGGCTCGGCGACGAAGGAGATGCGGCGCAGCACCGGCTCCGCGGCGCCGGGGTAGCTGAACTCGACGTCCCTGAACTCGAGGCGGCCACCGCGGGACGCACCACCGCGTACGGGCTCGGAGGGGGGCACGACGGAGGTCTCGCAGTCGAGCACCTCGGTGATGCGCTCCGCGCACACCGCCGCCCTCGGGATCATGACGAGCATGAACGTCGCCATCATGACCGCCATGAGGATCTGCACGAGGTAGCTGAGGAACGCGGTCAGCGCGCCGACCTGCATCGCGCCCGAGTCGACGCGCGGCGCGCCGAACCAGAGCACCGCGACGCTGGACACGTTGAGGATCAGCAGCACCAGCGGGAAGATGCGCGCCTGCAGCCGGCCGACGCGCAGCGCCGTGCGCGACAGCTCGTCGTTGGCCACGCCGAACCGCTCCGTCTCCAGCGGCTCGCGCACGAAGGCGCGCACCACGCGGATGCCGGTGATCTGCTCGCGCAGCACCCGGTTGACCACGTCGATGCGCTTCTGCATGAGGCGGAACTGCGGCACCATCTCGCGGATGACCAGGCCGATGGCACCCGCGAGGACCGGCACCGCGACGACCACCAGCCACGAGAGGCCGACGTCCTCGCGCAGCGCCATGACGATGCCGCCGACGCACATGATGGGCGCGGCGATGAACATGCTGCAGAACATCAGCGCCACCATCTGCACCTGCTGCACGTCGTTGGTGGTGCGCGTGATCAGCGAGGGCGCTCCGAAGCGCGCCACCTCGCGGCTCGAGAAGGTGCCGATGCGGGAGAAGACCTCGGCCCGCATGTCGCGCCCCATCCCCATGGCGGTGCGCGCGCCGAGGTAGACCGCGGTCACCGAGCAGACGACCTGCACCGCACTGACCAGCAGCATCCAGCCGCCGGTGCGCACGATGTAGCCGGTGTCGCCGCGCACGATGCCTTCGTCGATGATGTCGGCGTTGAGCCGCGGCAGGTAGAGCGACGCCAGCGTGCCGACGAACTGCAGCACCACGACCCCTGCCAACAGGGTCGAGTAGGGCGCAGAACGGGTGCGCAGCAAGCGGTACAGCACGGGCGGCTCCCTGTTGGTCGGACGCCGGCCGAGCCTACGCCTCGGGGCTGACAGGACGCCCGCGAGAATCGCGCCGTCGAGTCAGGGCAGCTCGTGCCGCTCGTCCTCGCGGGCGCACTGCGTCGGACCGCAGAACACCGAGGCAGCTCGCTCGGTCGCGACCTCACGCCCCATCGTCGGGCCGACGTGCGTCACCAGCAGCCGGCCGACGCCGGCACGCCGCGCGAGCGCTCCCGCGTCCTCGGGGGTGTGGTGCACCTGCGGCTCGCCGGGGTCCCACCGGTCGGCCTCCGCCTCGCAGAGCAGGAGGTCCGCGCCCGCGGCTGCACGGTCGAGCGCGGGGCAGGGTCCGGTGTCGCCGCTGTAGGCGAGGACGGTGCCGCGGTGCTCGGCGCGCAACGCGTACGCCTCGGTGTCGTGCCGCACGGCGCTCGCCTCGAGCTCGAGCTCCCCCACCGCCACGCGTGCGCCGTCGTGCAGCTCGTGCAGCTCGAGGTGCGGGGCGGAGCAGCCCGCCCATGTCGGTGCGGCCGAAGGCCCCGGCGATCCGCGACGCGAGCCCGGGCGGTGCCCACACGGGCACGGGCCTCGGCAGCTCGAGCCCGCCGTAGGCGAAGGCGTAGAACGCGCTGAGCAGGTCGGTCCAGTGGTCGGCGTGCAGGTGGGAGACCCAGACGGCGTCGAGGTGCTGCGGCGCCGTGTGCCGCTGCAGGTTGGCGAACGACCCCGGCCCGGCGTCGACCCACACGCGCGTCTGCCCCGCCTCGAGCAGGTAGCCGGAGCACGGCCGGTCAGGCGCGGGGTGGGGCGTCGCCGTGCCGAGGACGGTCAGGGACAGCCGCATGCCGCGAGGCTAGCGGCGACGGGGGCACACTGGGCCACGACAGGTGCTGGCCGACGAGGGAGAGACACCGTGGGGCAGTACGCCGTCCTGATCTACGCGCCGGACTCGGCGCACGCGCCGGACGCCACGGCCGCCGACACCGAGTCGTGCGACGAGCACGCCGAGGAGCTCGTCGCCGCCGAGTCCATGCTCGTCGCCTACGCGCTGACGCCTCGCTCGATGGCCAGGTCCCTGCGCCCCGACGGCACCACGGAGGGCCCGTTCGTCGACGCCTCCCACGTCGTGGCGGGCTTCTACGTCGTCGAGGCCCCCGACCTGGACGCAGCGCTCGCGCTCGCGCGCACCAATCCGGTGCTGCGCGAGGGCGGCGGCGTCGAGGTCCGCCCGGTGCACAGTGGGGGCGTGGTCCGGAGCTAGACGGTGCGGACGCCCTCCTGCGCGGCCTCCGGCGACAGCACGAGGAACAGCCCGGCGTAGGGCCCGAGCCAGACGCTGAAGCTCTGCAGGTCGTCGACCCACCCGATCTCACCCCGGGTGGTGGCGTCCGTGACGGCGTGGCGCGGCGTGAAGTGCGACGACCGCACGCTGCCCTCGATGGTCTCGCCGGTGAAGTTCAGGACGGTTACCTGGATCGGTGCGTCGACCAGCGAGGGGTCGCCGCCGTCGAGCCGGTGCACCAGCACCAGCATCCCCGGGTGGGCGACGTCGGGGACGTCGAGCTGGGTCGCGACGGCGATGTCGAAGCGGCGGCGGATGTCGAGGACCGAGCGCAGGCCCGACACGAACGAGGACTCCGACTCGAGCTGGGAGGGCAGCGACCCGTACAGCGAGCGGGCTCTCGGCATGCCGGCGGCCGACGTGGTCGCCTCGGGCGCGACCTCCATCAGGTCGTGCGCGCCGCGGTGGACCCAGCGGGTGTCGCCGGTGGCGATGAGCTCGCGCACCTCCTCGGCCGGGACCGGCAGCATGCCCAGCAGGTCCCAGCCCGAGAGGGCGAAGACGCCGGGCTGCCAGGCGTTGAACATCGCGAGCAGCAGGTGCGCCCGCCGGATGCCCTCGACGTGGGAGTCGTCGATGGCGTCGAGCGTCTGCAGCCCCTGCGTGGCGGCGATCACCGACGCGGTGGTGCACGCGATGCCGTTGGTGGTGAAGACGAGGTTGTAGTCCGCCGCGTCGCCGGTCAGGTGCCGGAGCAGGTCGGCGCGCACCGTCTCGGCCAGCTGGCCACCCGTGGTCTCCTGGCCGCGGAAGCGGTAGACGTCGTCGCGGTGCAGGGTCGCCCAGTGCACGAGCTCGTAGGTCAGCTCGTCGTGGTTCTGCAGCGCGTGAACCAGGCCCACCGGGTCGACCCCGACCTCGAGGGAGGTTCGCAGCGTCAGGCGCAGGAACTCCGTGTCGCCGGTGGCCAGCGCGTGGTGGTAGGCCGGTCGGTTGACGAAGTCGTAGGAGAGGTCGGCGCCAACCCGGCCGGTGTCGCGGATGTCCTCGATGGTGAGGTTGAGCTCCTGGAAGGTGAAGCCGCCCACCTTGCGCACCATGCCGGCGATCACGTGGTTGGCGGCGTGCGAGAGCGGGTGGCCCTCCGACCACGCCGGCAGCCCCTCCGCCGACTTCTCGACGCCGAGGAAGCCGTTGGCGTCGAGGCGCAGGGCG
Organism: Motilibacter peucedani; assembly: GCF_003634695.1. Classification (NCBI taxonomy): domain Bacteria; kingdom Bacillati; phylum Actinomycetota; class Actinomycetes; order Motilibacterales; family Motilibacteraceae; genus Motilibacter; species Motilibacter peucedani. The sequence continues at coordinate 688,779 of NZ_RBWV01000010.1, read as the reverse complement.
TGGGTGCCGAGGTCGCCGAGCGAGTGCAGCGCGTCGCCGATGACCAGGCGCATGCCGGCGAAGGTCGGGTCGAGCCAGTTGATCGAGGGCTGCCCCTGCTTGAAGTAGTGCAGGTAGACCCAGCGCCGCGACGTGCCGTCGACCCCCACCACCGGCGCCGTGGCGCTCCAGTTGGTCTCCTTGACGCCCGGCGCGTAGAAGATGACGCGCTGCAGCGCGCCGATGATGTATCCCGCCTCCGCGAGCTCGGCCTCCGCCTCGGCGTCCAGGTTGACCGCGTCGCGGCCCTCCGGGACGTCGGGCAGCAGGTGCCAGTCCTCCTTCGGGATCTCCACCATGTGGTAGATGCCCGGGTAGTCCTCGTAGGCCATCTCGGCCAGGCGGAAGTCCGCGCCCTTGCCGGTGTGGCCGGGCACGATGTCGTCGATGACGCTGCCGGCGTGGGAGTCGGCGACCTCGCAGACCCGCCGGAACTCCTCCTCTGTGCCGAACACCGGGTCGATGTGGGTGCTGATGCGGTCGAAGTGCCCGTCGACGCTGGGCGTGAGCTGCCAGCCGGTGATGCCGCCCGCCTGCTTGACCGGGCCGGTGTGGACGGCGTCGATGCCGATGCGCTGGAACGCCTGCCACAGCTCGTCGCTCCCGAGCGAGGCGAGGAACGACTCCCCCGCGCGGGTCACGAGCGAGATCGGGTACGCGGTGAACCACACCGACGCCGTGCGCAGGGCGCGCCGGGCGTCGGGGCGGGCGTAGGGGTTGCGCCACATGCTGGGCTGGCCGGAGAGCTGGCGGCTCAGGACGTCGGCGTCGGCGAGCATCGACTGGCTGACGAGCCACTGCACGTAGGACGGGTTGGTGCCGTCCGCGGCCCGCCAGTCGGTGCGCCGGGTGCCGCCGCCGCGCAGCTGGGCCCGCGGACGCAGCCGCTGGGGCCGCGCCGGGTAGCGCTGCTCGTCGTAGGTGATCTCGCTCGCGTCGTGCTCGACGGTCTCGTCCACGCTCCGCCTCTCCTCCCCCGCGCGCCCCGACGGGCGCGCCTCCCGGTCCAGCTCGTCCCGCGACCCGGTGCGCATCCTGTGCCCCGGTCGCCGCTCCTGCACACTGTGCTGCATGGAGCATGTCCTGGGCATCGGCGGGTTGTTCGTGCGGGCGTCCGACCCGGCTGCGCTGGGCGCGTGGTACCGCGAGGCGCTGGGCCTGGCCAGCGACGAGACCGGCGTCTGGCAGCAGGCCGACGGGCCGACCGTCGTCGCCGCCTTCGAGGCCGACACCGACTACTTCGGCTCGCTCGACCAGCGGGTGATGCTGGGCTTCCGGGTCCGTGATCTGGACGCGATGCTCGCCCAGCTGCGCGCTGCGGGCGCCGACGTCGCCGCCGAGGTGCAGGACATGGAGGGAGTCGGCCGCTTCGGCTGGGTGACCGACCCGGAGGGCAACCGCATCGAGCTGTGGCAGCCTGCCTGAGCGGAGCGGTACCCGCGGACCAGCCCCTCGGCACCTCAGGGTGATCCCCGGACCGCCCCGCCGCGGGAGGCTCGAGCCGTGACCGACCTGCGTTCCCGCGCCGCGCAGCGACTGGCGACCGCTGCCCTGTGCGCCTACCTGCTCGTGCTCGCCGGCGCTGCCTTCCTTCCGCTGCCCGGGCCGCCGGTGCCGGGCGCCTCGCACGACGCCCCGAGCGCCAACCTGCACCTGCACCGGCCCGACCTGCTCGGCGGGTGGGAGACCGAGCGCAACGTGCTGATGACCGTCCCGCTCGGTCTGCTGCTGCCGCTGGTCGTGCGCCGGCGCTACGAGCAGCTGCTGCTGGTGTGCGTTGCCGTCCCGGTGGCCATCGAGACCGGCCAGCTGCTCGGGTCGCTCGCGGTCGGCCGTGCCTGGCGCTCGTTCGACGTCGACGACATCCTCAACAACACGGTGGGCGGGGTCCTGGGCCTCGCCGCGACGGGTGCGGCGCTCGCACTGACCGGTACGCGGCGGCTCCCCGCGCTGCTGCCTGCCCACCGGTTCGTGGCCGGGGCCGCAGCCGCCGCTCTGCTCGGCTGGGCGGCGTTCGCGACGCTGGTCGGAGCGTCGCCCGCTGACGGCGACACGTGCTCGCACCCGGCGACGCGGCCGGTCACCCGGCTGACGAACGGCGTCGTCGCGTACGCCGTTGCGGGCGGGTCGCTGTGCGTCGTGACCGCGGACGGCACCTCGAGCGTCCCGGCCGACAGCGAGCCCACCGTCCTGAGCTACGAGAGCGACGGCGACTCCGTCGTGTCCGCCGTCGGCGTCACCCGCCCGGACAGCGGTCCGGCGGTCGCTCCGGACGGAAGCCCTGTGCACCCTGAGCCCGTCGACGGCTCACCGCTGCTGGTCTGGGCGACGGGCCGCTGAGGCGCGGCGGTCCAGCCGCCTGGCGGCAAGTGGCATGCAGAGGCATTCGGGCCGGGCGTCGGTGACGCTATGCATGCGGGATGTACTGCTGCGTAGGCTTTTCACGACCTGCAACTCTGTCGGTGGTGGCTTGTAGGTTCCGGGATGTGATCGCAGCAGCGGAGTCGCGGGCGTGGGAGTCGATGACCGGCACCCTCGATGCCCTGCTGTCCAGCGACCCGGACACCCTAGGTACCGCGACCTCCGAAGGGCTGCTGTCACGGCTCAAGGCACTTGCGGCGGTCCGCGCGAAGCTCGACGCGCTCGAAGCGGCGACCCTGTCTACGGTGGACGCGCGGGAGGCCTACCGGCTCGACGCCGCGCCCTCCACCGCGGCGTGGCTGCGGCACACCAGCTGCGTCTCGAGGCCGCGCCGCCCGGACCCGGCTGTCCCGGGCCCGCACCTGCGCGGAGCTGCCGAAGACCGCCACCGCCCTGGCCGCCGCGGAGATCGACGCCGCGCACGTCGACGCCCTCACCCGCGGCCGCTGCAAGCTCGGCACTCCTACCATGGAGCAGGCAGAGGACACCCTGCTCGGGCTGGCCCGCACCTCCAGCCCGGACCAGCTCCGCCTCGCCGTCGATCGGCTCGTGCAGGTCGTCGACCCCGACGAGACCGCCACCGCGCGCGCCGAACGCCAGCGCGCGCTGCGCCACCTGAACATCACCCCCGGGTTCGACGGCACGTGGACCCTGTCCGGGTTGCTCGACCCCGCCGACGGCGCCCTGGTTCAGGCCGCGTTCGACGCCTGCTCCGGGCGCCAGGCCCTGCCCGACGGCAGCCCCGACCCGCGCACCAAGGCCCAACGCACCGCCGACACCCTCGTCCAGTTCGCCGCCACCGCCCTCGCCACCGGCCAGGCCCCGACCGTCGGCGGGGTCGCCCCGCACCTGAGCCTCGTGCTCGACCTGCCCACCCTGCGCGCCGAACTCACTGCGGCAGCCGGCGCCGGGGTCGGTGGCGGCGGTGGCAGTGCGGCGGCGGCTGCGGCCGGGCTCGCGGCGAGCGGGCTCGCGGCCCTGGTCGGGCGCTCGTTCGGCCCTGCTGCGCTCGCACGGCTCACCTGCGCCTGCGACCTCACCCCGGTGATCGTGAGCGAGTGGGGCGAGCCGCTCGCCCTCGGCCGGGAGATACGCCTCGCCCCGAAGTCGCACGTCAAGGCCGCGTGGGTCCGTGACGGCGGGTGCATCACCCCCGGCTGCGAGAACCGCACCGTCCAGGTCCACCACATCAAGCACTGGGCCCGCGACTCCGGCCCCACCGACCTGGTCAACGAGTGCCTGCTCTGCGAACGCTGCCACCACCTCGTCCACGGGGACGGCTGGACCGTCGAACCCGACCCCGCCAGACCCGGCCTGTTCCAGATCCGCTCACCCCGGGGCGGGCCACCCACACCAGCAGTCCACGCCCTGACCGCAACCCCGGCGCCACCCTCCCCCTGCCCTTCACCAGCGACGAGGACTAGTGCCAGTCGCTGATCTGCAGGTCGCGAGGGTCGGGCGCGCCCGTCCCCGTCTCGAGCAGCTGCTTGAGGCTGAGCAGGTAGGTCGCCCACTTCGTGCTGCAGTGGCTCATGAACTCGACCGGCTCACGCCAGCCCTCGTGCCTGAACAGGACGATGGTGAAGTCGCCGTCCTGCCGCAGCCGCCAGTCGACGTGCGTACCGACCCACTCGGCCGGCCCGTCGACGACCAGCCAACGGACGTGGCTGCCGGGCTCGAGCTCGACGACCTGCATGTCGAACCCGCCGGGACGGAACCGGAACTCGACCACGCCGCCGACCTCGGTCGACCCGGTCGTCTTCTCCGCCCACCAGCCGGACAGCCCGTCCATCGTGGTGATCGCCTCGTAGACCGCCTGCGGTGTCGACCCTTCGACTCCGATGCGGTGCAGGATGTCAGCCATCGTGCGCGTCCTTCCTCGTGCTCGTCGCGACCGCCTCGGCGATCTGCTGGATCCGGCGCAGTCGCCGGTCCCACGTGGCGCCGACCTCGGCCAGCTGAGCGACGGCGCGCTCGAGCTGCGCTGAGTCGACGTGGTAGTGCTTCTCCCGACCTGCCGTCGTGGCGTGGACGAGACCGGCGCGGTCGAGCACCACCAGGTGCTTGGCCACCGCCTGCCGCGTCACCGGGAGCTGGGCGCTCAGGGTGGTCGCGGTGCCGCCTCCTGCTGCCAGCAGCAGGTCGAGCATCCGGCGTCGGGTCGGGTCGCCCACTGCAGACCACAACCGGTCGTCGACGGCGACCGTCACCGCGCACCCGCGAGTCGGGCGGCGACGTAGGGCGCCAGCCGTGCGAGGTGGTGGTCCCACCCGTGCTCGTGGTCGCGGTAGGTCTCCTCGAGCACTGCGGCCTCCCAGCCGCGCTCGCGGAACCCGGTCTCGGTCATGTGCAGCAGGGTCCCGTCGCCGGCGGGCTCGAGCTCGAAGGTGACGAGGAACGAGTTGCCGATGGCGGCCGGCTCCCCTGCCGGCTGAGTCCACCGGAAGGAGAACCGGCGTGGTGGCAGCACTTCCACGACCTCGAAGCCGACCACCACCCGCTCCCCCGCCTTGCCGAACACGATGTCGCCGGGGCTGCCCGGCGTGCTGTCGTAGTGGGCCTCGTCGGGCCACCACTGCTGCACGTGGACGGGGTCGCTGACCACCTCGAACACCACGTCGGGTGATGCGTCGACGTGCACGCGCCGCTCGATCGATCCCAGCCCCACTGCTGTCCCCTCTCTCGCAACCATCGGTTGCGAGAAACGTACGCCTTGTCGACCAACAAGCGCAACCACCGGTTGCGCCCGCAGAACGAGGCGGTGCAGGGGTCAGGACACCAGGCGGTCGCTCGCACCCTCGACCGGCTGCCGCACGTCCGACGGTGCCGCCGGGGTGTGCAGCTCGGTCCAGAGCGCGTCGAGCGACAGGCCCAGCACCCGGGCGACGGCGGCGACGGTGGAGAACGCGGGGGTCGCCACGCGGCCTGACTCGATCTTGCGCAGCGTCTCGGGCGAGACGCCCGCATCCAGCGCCGTCGCCACCAGCGGCCGGTCCCCCCGGGCGCCGCGCAGCAGGGCGCCGAGACGCCGCCCGCGCTCGACCTCCGCGGGGGTGAGCGGGAGTCGCACCATGGCCGCGATGCTAGCGGACGGGCTACGCTGTCCGGGATAGTTATTGGACTGCGAGAGGCGCCACGTGATCGAGATCCTCGACCCGGCCCAGCTGCCGCGCGCCCGGGCGGTCGGCGCGCTCGTCGCCACCATCCTCCAGACGGCGAAGGCTCGCTGCCAGGTCGGCACCAACCTGCTCGACATCGACGCGTGGACGCGCTCGATGATCGAGGACGCCGGCGCGGAGTCCTGCTACGTCGACTACGCGCCGTCGTTCGGTCGCGGACCGTTCGGCCACTACATCTGCACCTCGGTCAACGACGCCGTCCTCCACGGCCTGCCCCACGACTACGCGGTCGTCGACGGCGACCTGGTGACCCTCGACCTCGCGGTCTCGCTCGACGGCGTCGTGGCCGACTCGGCCGTCAGCTTCGTCGTGGGCCAGGGACGACCGGAGGACACCGCGATGATCACGGCCACCCGGGAAGCGCTGGCCGCAGGCATCGCCGCAGCACGGCCGGGCGCCCGCGTCGGCGACCTCTCGCACGCCATCGGCACGGTGCTCCGCGCCGCCGGCTACCCCGTCAACACCGAGTTCGGCGGCCACGGCGTGGGCTCGACGATGCACCAGGACCCGCACGTGCCCAACGACGGCCGGCCCGGCCGGGGCTTCAAGCTCCGCCCGGGACTGCTGCTCGCGCTGGAGCCCTGGGTCATGGCGGACACGGCCACGCTGGTGACCGACGCCGACGGCTGGACGCTGCGCAGCGCGACCGGTGCCCGCACCGCCCACAGCGAGCACACGGTCGCCATCACGCGCGACGGCGCGGAGGTGCTCACGCTGCCCCCGGCAGCGTGAGGGACCTCAGCCGTACGCCTGCACTCCGAGCCGTACGGCGAGCGCGATCCCGGCCAGGCCAATGACCGTACGCAGCGCGCCCGCCGGCGCACGGCGTACGACCACCGGCCCCAGCCGGCCGCCCGCGAGGAAGCCGAGAGCCAGGGGCACCACTGCAGACCAGTCGACGGGACCGAAGACGGCGAAGGCGACGGCCGCGACCGCGTTCGACACGCCCAGCACGACGTTCTTGACCGCGTTCGAGCGCGGCAGCGGCTCACCGGTCACCGCGAGCAGGAGGGCAAGCAGCACGACGCCTGCACCGGCACCGAAGTAGCCGCCGTAGATGGCCACCGCGAGCACAGCGGCCTGCACGGCTCGTCCGTCGGTGTGACCCGGATGCGCCACCGCACGAGCGAGCCGCACCGGCCGCAGCAGGATCGAGACCGAGGCCAGCCCGATGAGCCACGGGACGGTGCGCTCGAAGCCGCCCTCCGGGGTGAGCAGCAGCAGGGCCCCGCCCAGCACGCCGCCGGTCGCGGACGCCGCGCAGAGCCGCAGCACGCGCGTACGCTGCCCGGCCAGCTCCGGGCGCGACCCGAGGGTCGCGCCCACGCCGCTGAAGACGAGCGCCGCGGTGTTGGTGACGTTGGCGCTGACCGGTGAGAGGCCGGTCGCGAGCAGGGCGGGGTAGCTCACCAGCGAGGCGAGGCCGGTCACGCTGCCGGCGAGCCCGGCGCCCACCCCCGCCGCCACGAGCAGCGCGAGGTGGGCGGCGGACACCCGGCCGAGTGTCGCACCCGGTCAGGGCGCGAGGTCGGCCACCACCAGGTCGTCGAGGGTGACCGAGCGCGAGGTCGTGCTCTGCGAGCCGCGGTCGGCCGAGACGAACAGCTGACCCGGTGCCGTCACCGCGGTGTCGGTGACGGTGGAGCTCCAGGCGGCCGGCTCGGGCGAGCCGTCGGGCCAGATGCGGTACTGCACGGTCGAGCCGGTGACCCGGATGCGCAGCCACTGCCGGGCTGTCGTGACGCTCTGGGCGTTGACGGTGCTCAGAGTCGTCCGCACGCCGTTGACGTTGCGCGACAGGCTCACGGTCGTGGAGTTCGACGCCACCTCGATGCCGTAGCCGGTCAGCGGCCGGTAGGCGTTCTGCCAGCCGCCCGAGCCGCGGACGTAGACGTCCAGGTAGCCCGTCGCGCCGGTCGAGCTCCAGCGGTAGGAGAGCACCGTGTCGGTGTCGGCGCGCGGCGCGGCGCCGGTCAGCTGGGCGCGGGCGAAGGCACCGGAGACGTTGCCCACGAGCAGCGAGCCGCCGCCGGCCTGCGTGCTGACCGTCCCGTTGGAGGTGCCGGTCGTCCACGCGCTGCTCCACGGCGTGCCGTCGGCACCTGCCCAGCTGTCGGTGAACAGCAGGGTTCGCGCGCTGACCGCCGCGCTGTCCGGGCCGACGTTGCCCGACGTGTCGACGGCCCGCACGGTCCACGTGTGCCGGCTGCCCGGCGCCAGCCCGGTGTCGGTGGTGCTGAGGCCCGTGATGACCGTCGGCAGCACCGTCCCGTCACGCACCAGCCGGTAGCCCGCGACGCCCTGGTCGTCGGACGCGGCCGTCCAGGCGAGGTCGACGTGGTCGGTGCCCCTGCCCGTGACGGTCGTCGCACCGGGCGGTCCGGGGGGCGTCGTGTCGCCCGTGCTGGTCACCGTGACGACGACCGGGCTGGACGAGCCCGTGTTGCCTGCGGCGTCCTGCGCCGTGGTGACCAGCGTGTGGCTGCCGGCACCGCTGGCTGCCCACGCGAACTCGTAGGGCGCCGAGGTGTCCGTGCCGACCACCGACCCGTCGACCCGCAGGGTCACCGACGCGACGGCGGTGTCGTCGCTCGCCGTCGCGGAGACGGTCGTCAGGCCCTGCACGCTGGCGCCCGGCGCCGGCGAGGTGATGGCCGTCTTGGGCGGCGTCGTGTCGGCGGGTCCGCGTCCCGACGCCCGCCAGTGCGCGTCGACCTGCGCGGCGGTGAGCGCTGTCGGGTAGACCGCGGGGTCGTCGATCGTGCCGGCGAAGAACGCACTGGTCGGCACGTTCGGCCAGCTGGCGAGGTTGTCCCCGCCCACGCGCCAGTAGCCGGAGAACGACTGGTTCGTCGTGGTCGGGTTGGTGCCGACGCGTACGTCGTCGACGTAGAGCGCCATCCCCGCCGCACCTTGCGTACCGACCACGTGATGCCACTGGCCGTCGTTGTACGAGCTCGCCGAGGTGATGGTCTGCGGCGACCCGGTGTAGACCCCGAAGACCAGCCGACCGTTGTTGGTCATGTAGACGTGCTTGTCGTAGGAGCCGCTCACCGCGGCGTTCCCGTTGAAGTCGAGCCCTCCCTGCCGGTTGCCGAACCCGAGGATCTTGCCGCCCGAGGTGGTCGTGGTGCGGAACCACGCCTCGATGCTGAAGGCGGTCGGGGCGGGCACGGCCGCGGAGCTGGAGAGCAGCCCGCTGACCCCGTCGGTGGTGATCGCCAGCTCGCCCGGCCCCTTGCCGGCGACGCCGTAGCTCACGCCCGTCGGCGAGAAGACCCCGCCGGTCAGGTTGGGCGAGCTGTCGGCAGCAGCCGGTGCGCGCACGTCGCCCAGCCGCCAGAAGAGCCTCGGCGAGTCGTCGAGGACCGCGGTCGAGTAGGCCGGCAGAGTCGCCACCGCCTGCACCGCGGGCGAGGCCGCCGAGCGTGGCGACACCCGGGTGCCGAAGGTCTCGACGGCGTCGGCGGTGTAGGTGTGGCTGCTGCCGACGGCCAGGCCGGCGTCCTCGACGCCCACCACAGGGTCGCGCCAGAACAGCGCGTGCACGGGCACGGAGGCGATGGGCGTGGAGCCGCCGTCGCGGTAGATGCGCACGGTCAGGTCCGTGTCGTCGGTGTCGAGCGGTGACTGCACGTAGACCGCCAGCGCTCCTCCTGGCCTCGCCGTGACGCTCGGCGCCGCCGGCTGGGCGGGCGAGGTGGTGTCGCCGGTGGAGGGCGAGAAGCGTACGAAGCCCTGCTGGTTGCGCCCGTTGACGCTGGTGAACTCGCCGCCGACGAACAGCTGCGTGCCGTCGGTCGCGAGCACGCGCGGGCCGAGGCCGGCGCCGCCGGGGCCGCCGTTGGTGTTGGGGTACCACGACGAGACGTGCCCGTCGCTCGCGCTGCGCGCCAGCAGGTGGCGCGAGAGCCCCCTCGACCAGCCGACCTCGGGGAAGGCGTCGGGGTCCGACTTGTCGGCGCTGCAGTCGTGGGCGTGCGAGCCCTCGTAGAGCAGGCCGTTGAGGATCTCGATGCCCTGCGTCGCGCCGAGGCAGCGGCTCACCCAGCGCAGCGTGCCGTCGGACACCCGCGCCGAGAAGGTCCCGTCGAAGCAGCCGCCTCCGGTGCCCTCGGCGCCGAAGTAGACGGCCCCTGCGTCGGTCTTGACGGTCTTCATCTCGCTGGTGCAGGTGGCGCTCTTGGGCGGGATCACCGACCCGGCGGAGAAGGGCAGCAGGGCACCGGTGGCCGCGCTGACCGGCGCTGCGGCGTGGTAGCCGGTGTTGCCGTTGACGCTGAGGAAGCCGCCCGCCAGGTAGAGCACGTCGCCCGCCGCGGACAGCGCCATCGAGTAGACGACGTTGTCGGCGCTCGCCGAGAAGCCGGCCACCCGTGCTCCGGTCGACGCGCTCAGCGCGGCGACCCGGGTCGCCGCCCCGCCCCCGGCCTGCGAGAACGAGCCGCCGACGTACGCGGTGGTGGCCGTCGCGACGACGCTGTTGACCCGCCCGTTGACGCTCGGCGCCCAGGGCAGCAGCCCGCCGCCGGCGGCGGACAGCGCAGCCACGCGGCCGTGCGAGGCGCCGTCGATGCTGGTGAAGTCGCCGCTGAGGTAGACCCGCGAGCCGTCCGAGCTGGTCGAGAGCCCGTAGACCGGCGCGGAGACGGTGTGGTTGATCGAGCTCACGAGCGCGCCCGTAGAGGCGCTGAAGGCGGCGAGGTACCTGCGCGACACCTCACCGCTGCCCGCCGCCGCCCCCGGAGGGCGCACGGACGTGAAGTCGCCGCCGAGGTAGACGATGCCGTTGGCGACGGTGATGGCCCGGACGACGCCGTTGGTCTGCCACGAGCTGGCGGCGGCGGCGGGCACCGTGCCGTTCTCGAGGGCCGCGGCCGGGCCGGCGGGGAGCGCGGCTGCCCCGGCCGCGAGGAGTGCGGCGACGGCCAGCGTCGCCAGGCTGCGTGCTGCGCGCATGAGCGCCTCTTGATGGTCGTGCGAGGAGGAAGCCCGCGGCGAAGCTCTGTGCCGACGCCGTTGCGGCCCCTCCGACCCCCGTGGTCTTCGTTGCGCTCCGAGCCTAGGACGGCACCTGCGCCTCCGTCCGCCGAACGGGTGAGCACGTCATGGCGGTTGCGCCCCCCGGGCGGCGGGCAGACTGGCAGGGCGGCCCGCGACGGCGGGCCGTTCGCGCGCCGCGTGAGGCGGCCGCAGACGTACACCGCGAGGAGCACCCCCATGCCGACGACCGTCCGGGCCTACGCCGCCCCCAGCGAGGCCGCACCGCTCGTGCCGACCACCATCGAGCGCCGCGACCTCGGCCCCCACGACGTGCTGATCGAGATCAAGTACGCCGGCATCTGCCACTCCGACATCCACACCGCACGCGGCGAGTGGGGCCAGGTCGGCTGGCCCATCGTCGTCGGCCACGAGATCGCCGGCGTCGTCAGCGAGGTCGGCGCGGAGGTCACCAAGCACGCCGTCGGCGACCGCGTCGGAGTCGGCTGCCTGGTCGACTCGTGCCGCGAGTGCGAGAACTGCCAGAAGGGCCTCGAGCAGTACTGCCTGAACGGCAACATCGGCACCTACGGCTCGGTCGGCCGCGACGGCAAGCCCACCGCCGGCGGCTACTCGACCCACATCGTGGTGACCGAGGACTTCGTGCTGCGCATCCCCGAGGGCGTCGGGCTCGACGTCGCCGCCCCGCTGCTGTGCGCCGGCATCACGCTCTACTCCCCGCTCACCCACTGGGGCGCGGGGCCTGGCAAGGAGGTCGCGATCGTCGGGCTCGGCGGCCTCGGGCACATGGGCGTGAAGATCGCCGCCGCCAAGGGCGCGAACGTCACCGTGCTGAGCCAGTCGCTGAAGAAGATGGAGGACGGCCTGCGCCTGGGCGCCTCGGCCTACTACGCGACCAGCGACCCCGACACCTTCAGCGAGCTCGCCGGCCGCTTCGACCTCATCGTCAACACGGTCTCGGCCCCGCTGCCGATGGACGACTACCTCGCGCTGCTCAAGACCGACGGCACGATGGTGCAGGTCGGTGCGCCGCCGGAGCCGGTGTCGGTGACGCTCGGCTCGCTGATGGGCGGGCGCAGGTCGCTGGCCGGCTCGGGCATCGGCGGCATCCCGGAGACCCAGGAGATGCTCGACTTCTGCGCCGAGCACGGCCTGGGCGCCGAGATCGAGACGATCTCCGCCGACCAGGTCAACGAGGCGTGGGAGCGCGTGGTGGCGAGCGACGTGCGCTACCGCTTCGTGATCGACGCCTCGACCATCTGAGCACTGCCGACCATCTGAGCACTGCCGGTGACGGCCGCCGCGCCCGCGCTACCTCGCCACGAGGAGCGCCTGGGGCGCGGCGGCCGTCGTGCGTCTGGCAGGCCGACCGCAACCGCGAGCCTCCCCCGCGCGTCACCCTGGTCGTAGGCAGTCGCCGAGCGGGGAGCGGGAGTCGCCGTGCAGGAGAAGGACTTCGAGGAGCTGTACGCGGCGTGCGCGCCGCGGCTCGTGCGCGCGGTCTACGCGGTCACCGGTGACCTGGGCGACTCCCAGGACGTCGTCAACGAGGCCTTCGCCTGCGCCTGGAGCCGCCGGCGCAGCTTCGGCGAGGTCGACTCGCCCGAGGCATGGCTGCGGACCGTCGCCATGCGCCTGGCGGTGAGCCGGTGGCGCCGGGCCCGCACCGGGGCGCTCGCCTGGCGCCGGCACGGTCCGCCCGACCCGGTGCCCGAGCTCTCACCCGACAGCGTCGCCCTCGTGCGGGCGCTGCGGGCCCTGCCGGAGGCGCAGCGCGTCGCCGTCGTCCTGCACTACTTCTACGACCTGCCCCTCGAGCGGATCGCCGCCGAGACCTCCACCACCCCCAGCTCGGTGAAGTCGCGCCTGTTCCGCGCGCGCGCCAGCCTCGAGCACCTGCTGACCGACCCCGTCGAGGAGACGACCGATGTCCGATGACCGCCTGAGCTCCGCCTTCACCGTGCTCGACGACGAGCTGCGGCGCACCCGCCCGCACCGCGGCGACACTGCGCCGTGGACCAGGGCCGCGCTCGTCCGGCGCCGCCGCGCCACCGCCTCGGGGGCCGTGGTCGCCGTCTGCGCCGTGATCGCCGGTGGCGCCGTGGTGCACGAGACCCGCGGGTCCGGACGCGACGGCGTGCCCGTCGTGGTCGGCGACGCCCCCTCGGCCGCGTCGACTCCGGTCGCCGCACCCTGCCCCGACCAGCACGTCTACAGCACCACTGCCGACGCCATCCCGCGGGCCGACCTGCCCGCCGCCGACCCGGCGATGGCGGGCCACCTGCTCAGCCCCGCCGACCTCGGCTGGCCGGCGGGCACGAAGGCCGACAGCGGGAGGGGACTGCCCGGCACGGCCGACGCCAGCGCCTACACCGCTGCGGACTGGGCGGACTCGTCTGTCGACTCCGCAGGGGGCGTGTCCTGGAACCTGACCCAGGAGGTCGCCCGCATGGCGCCGGGCAAGGCGGAGGCCGCGTACGCGACGGCTGCCGCCCTGCTCACGTGCACGACGCCGGACCACGTGGTCGAGGTCATGACGGCGTCGCCGACGACGGACCCGCAGTGGGTCGGGGCCAAGACGGAGACGGCGGTGAGCGACGACGGCGGCACGGCGGTCGAGTGGATCGTCGTCGCCCGCTCGGGAGACCTGGTCACACGGCTCTCGCTCAACGCGTGGGGAAAGGACGTGGCGATGTACGACGCGCACCTGCCGGCCGCGTGGTTCGACTCGCTCGCGCGGGCCGCGGCCGACCGGCTCACCGGCACCGCCCCGGCTGCTCCGCTCGGCACGCCGTGATGCGTCACCCGGCGGGCGCTTGCACCCGGTCGCGGAGGCGCTCGAGGTCGGCCTGCACCGTGGCGGCGTCGCGCTCGAGCTCGGCGTCGGTCATGCCGGGCGTGGGCCGCAGGGAGAAGACGACCTCGCAGCCGTCGTCGAGGGCGAGCACCCGCATCGGGTTGTAGTGCCGGTGCCCGTCGGGCGTAGTCACCCAGTGGTCGAGGACCCCCAGCTCGTTGGGCGGCCCCATCTCGAGCACCGCCTCGCCGTCGGGCATCCGGACGACCCACTGGTCCCCGTGGCGCTCGAGGGTGGTGGCGAGGCCCGCCGCCCACTCGGGCAGGTGCGCGGGGTCGCACGCGTACGCGTAGACCTCCGCCGCGCTGCGCTCGACCCGGACGGTGAGGTGGCGGGAGCCGCCGCTCGCGGTGCTCATGGACCCAGCATGGTGCAGGGCAGGGCCTCGGCGCGAGTGTCTTGCGGGCCGTTCCAAGTGGTCCCCAATCCGGCTACAGGTGGTTCGCAAGCAGGACGGAGCAGGGTCGGCACGAGACACCGAGACCGCCCGAGGAAGCCGCCATGAACGCCACGCCGCTGCACCTGTCCCCCTCCGCGCTGACCGTCCTGCCGACGCTGCCCCGGCTGGCGCTCCCCCGGCCGACCCAGCTGGTGGCGGCCGTCGTCGTGGCGGCGGGGCTGGTCGCGGTCTCGCCCGCTGACCCGGTCGTGCAGAGAGGTGGCGAGGGGCCGCGGCCGGGCCCGACCGCCTCCGTCGTGCAGCCGCCGACGACGCTGCCCGTCAGCGCCCAGGTGGGCTTCCGGCCGCCGACCCGGCTCGGCGACGGCTACCCGAGGCCCTGACCGGCGGAATGCCCGCGACCCATCAGGGGTTGAATGAAGCGCCGTCCCTGGATGCGCTGGTGGGAGACCGCCGAAAGACGACGTTCCCTGAGCGTGGCAGTCGAGCATGGGTGCAGCGGGAGGTTCGATTCCCCCGACGGCACTGCTCGCGGGCCCTGCGCCCTCGTCGCCCCGGATACCCTGGAGCGATGGGGAGCACGGTCCGTGGCGCGCAGGTGGCGCGCCGGCTGCGTACGCTGCTCCTCCTGCTGGGCCTGGTGCTCTCCGGCGCCGCGGCAGCGCCGCAGGTCGGCCCGACCGCTCCCGCCGGGTCCGCGACCGCCGCGCTGACGGAGGTCCGGGCCGCACCTGATGCGCTCGGCGCGGTGCTCTCGGTCCTTCCCCAGCTGCCTGCCCGCGCCGGCCGTGCCGTCGCCCGCCACGAGCTGCCCACCGGCCCCGCCGCGGCCGCGCTGCTGCCGCTCGCGTGGACCGTGGTGCTCGCCGCCCGGCGGCGCCGGTTCCTCGGTGCCTGCGCCGCGCCGCTCGCCCCGCGGTCGGACACCGCGCCGGCCCGCGGGCCTCCGCTGCTCCCGCTCTGCGCCTAGCCCTGCGTGGGGCACTCCCGCCTGCACCGGGGCTCCCCCTGCCCGCACTGCGCGAGGAGACAGAGCCCATGAGCTCACAGATGGACTGGTGGGGCGTCCTCGGGATGCTCGCCATCGTGTGCGCGATGTTCGTCGTGCCCGCCCTCAGCTTCGTCTACGACGCCCGTCGCGCCAAGCACGACGGCGCGGAGCCGACGGTCCGCCCCGAGGTCGGCGACTAGTCGCGCAGCCGGTCGTCCTGCCGCGGCACAGCGGCAGGACGACCGGCGTACGGTGTGCCGCGTACGAAGACCCCGCGCCCGAGGAGCACCCGTGAGCACCGCCCTGCCCGACGACCTGCGAGCGCTGCTGGCGCAGCCGAACCCCGCCGTCATCACGACGCTGCGTCCCGACGGCGCCCCGGTGTCGGTGGCGACCTGGTACCTCCTCGACGGCGACCGCATCCTCGTCAACATGGACGAGGGCCGCAAGCGCCTGGACTACCTGCGGGCCGACCCGCGGGTGAGCCTGACCGCGCTGGCGAAGGACGACTGGTACACCCACGTCAGCCTGCAGGGCCGGGTCGTCGAGCTCCGCGACGACACCGACCTCTCCGACATCGACCGCCTCTCGCGCCACTACGGCGGCGGCGACTACCCCAACCGCGACCGCGGACGCGTCAGCGCCTGGATCGAGGTCGACCGCTTCCACGGCTGGGGCGCCGCTGCGCGGTCCTAGACGTTGATCGCCCGGGGCGTCCTCCGGCACTAGAGTCGGCCTCGTCCAGCGCGCAGAGATCCTGCGCCCGTGTCACGAGGAGGAGACAGCCCATGACGCTGTCCGAGATGCCCGGGTTGGTGGCAGGCGCCGAGCGCGCGACGGCAGGAACGCCGGCGTGGCTGGCGCTCAAGGACGCGGTGGAGCAGCTGCGCCCGTCGCTGTCCCCCGACGGCTCGGTCGACGCCGCCGCCCACGACCTCGCCGCGGCGCAGGCGCTGGTCGCGCGCGTGGTCGCGTCGGTCGAGGAGCTGGCGCCGGCCTACCCGCACGACGCCGACTACCTCACGGCGCTGGTGGCGGACCTGCGCCGGTGGTCCGACGAGGGCCTGGGCAAGCCCGACTTCCTCGACTCGCTGCTGGCCTTCCACCCCGAGAGCGCCCGCGACGACGGCGTCGAGCACCTCGTCGTCTTCCCCATGTACACCCAGAACGGCAACCCCGACCGCCACCTCGAGGCGCTGCTGGTGCGGGTGTTCTGGCCCAGCTGGGTCGCCGAGCTCGAGACCACCCGCTACGGCAACCCGATGTTCGTGCCCGTCACGTTCGTCGACTTCACCGCGGGCTACGACACCAACTCCGCCGTGCTCTTCCCCGAGACCGTGAGCGTGCGCGAGATCCCCCGCTTCACGTGGGGCGCGATCTTCTGCGACCGCGAGGCCGCCCGCTTCCGGCGGGTCATCTCCGCCGCGGTCGAGACGACCCGGCTCGAGCTGCCCGACGACGCCGCCGCGCTGCTCGCCGACCAGCAGCTCGCCCAGGAGACCTTCGTGCTCTGGGACGTCATCCACGACCGCACCCACATGCGCGGCGACCTGCCGTTCGACCCGTTCATGATCAAGCAGCGCATGCCCTTCTGGCTCTACGCGCTCGAGGAGCTGCGCTGCGACCTCACCGCGTTCCGCGCGGCCGTCGAGCTCGAGCGCGAGGGCGTCGCGGGAGCCCGGCTCGCGCAGTACGCCATCGTCCTCGACCGCGGCCTGCGCTTCCCGCTCGCCGGGTCGCGGGTGCGCAACTACGACGGGCTCGGCGGCCAGCTCCTGTTCGCGTTCCTGCACCGGCGCCGCGTCCTCAACTGGACCGACAGCCGGCTCAGCATCGACTGGGAGGCGCTGCCGGAGGTGGTGATCGCGCTGCTCGAGCAGATCGAGGACCTCTACTGGCGCAGCATCGACCGGCCCAAGGTCTCGCACTGGCTGGCCGCCTACGACCTCGTCACGACCTACGTCGAGCCGCACCCCGCGTCCCGCTGGGCGCAGGGCCGCGCCGCCCTGCCGCTCGACGGGCCGCCCAAGGAGCTCACCAACGCGGTGATGGCCGACGAGTTCCCGCTCAGCATGTTCTTCGAGGCGCTGTCGAAGAAGATCGGGCCCGTGATCGAGTCGACCGCCGGCATCCGCGCGTGAGCCTGTCCGACTCGGTCGTCGTGGTGACCGGCGCCGGCGGCGGCGCCGGCCAGGCCGTCGTCCGACGACTGGTACGCAGTGGTGCCAACGTCGTCGCAGCTGACCGCCGCACGGTCGACCTCCTCGACGAGGCCGCGACCCGGGAGTGGGCCCGCTGGGTCGAGCGGGAGCACGGCCGGGTCGACGGAGTCGTCCACCTGGTCGGCGGGTGGCGCGGCGCGAAGACCTTCACCGACGCGAGCACCGCCGACGCCGAGTGGCTCCACGGCCAGCTCGTCCGCACGCTGCAGCACGTCAGCCTCGCGTTCCACGACGCGCTCGTCGCGAGCCCGGCCGCCCGGTTCGCGATCGTGTCGGCGACGGCCGTGACGTCGCCGACGGCGGGCGGCGCAGCGTACGCGTCGGCGAAGGCGGCCGCCGAGGCCTGGACGTTCGCGCTCGCCGACTCCTTCCGGCGCAGCCAGTCCGGCCGCAAGGCCGATCCCACCCCGCAGCGGGCTGCTGCGGCGGTGCTGGTCGTGAAGGCCCTGGTCACCGAGGCGATGCGGCAGGAGCGGCCCGACGCCTCCTACGCCGGGTCCACCGACGTCGACGAGCTGGCCGACTCCGTCGCCAGGCTCTGGGACACCGACGCCGCCGAGCTCAACGGCTCGCGCATTATCTTGGCCCGGTGACCACCGACCTGCTCGCCACCAGCTCGCCCGCCTCCTCGCCCGTGCGGCGCCACGACCCCGGGTCGCGGGGGTTCGCCAGCGACAACTACTCCGGCGTGCACCCGGAGGTGCTCGAGGCGATCGCGGCGGCCAACGGCGGGCACCAGACCTCCTACGGCGGCGACGTCTACACCGCCCACCTGCAGGACGTCTTCCGCGGGCACTTCGGCCCGCGCGCCGAGGTGTTCCCGGTGTTCAACGGCACCGGGGCCAACGTCGTCTCGCTGCAGGCGCTCACCGACCGGTGGGCCTCGGTCGTCTGCGCGGCCAGCGCCCACATCCACGTCGACGAGTCCGGCGCGCCCGAGAAGGTCGGCGGGCTCAAGCTGCTGACCGTGCCGACGCCCGACGGCAAGCTGACCCCCGAGCTCATCGACATCGAGGCGCGCGGCTTCGACGACGAGCACCGCGCCCAGCCGCAGGTCGTCTCCATCACGCAGACCACCGAGCTCGGCACCCGCTACACCGTCGACGAGATCGCCGCGATCTGCGCGCACGCCCACTCCAAGGGCATGCGCGTCCACCTCGACGGCGCCCGCATCTCCAACGCGGCCGCCGGTCTGGGCGTCGACTTCGCGGCCTTCACCTCCGAGGTCGGGGTCGACATCGTGTCGTTCGGGGGCACCAAGAACGGGCTGATGATGGGCGAGGTCGTCGTCGTCCTCGACCCGGCGGCCGTCCCGGGCATGCTGTGGGTGCGCAAGTCCGCCATGCAGCTGGCCTCCAAGATGCGCTTCATCTCCGCGCAGTTCGACGCGCTGCTCAGCGGCGACCTGTGGCTGCGCAACGCCTCGCACGCCAACGCGATGGCCACCCGGCTCGCCGAGGCGGTGTCCGGCCTCCCCGGCCTGCAGGTGGTGCGGCCGGTGCAGGCCAACGCGGTCTTCGCCGTGCTGCCCGCCGAGGTGACCCAGCGGCTGCAGGAGCGCTTCCGCTTCTACGTCTGGGACGAGGCGACCGGCGAGGTCCGCTGGATGACGACCTTCGACACGACCGAGGCCGACATCGACGCGTTCTCCTCCGCCGTGCGCGACGAGCTGGAGGCCTACGCGTCGCGCTGAACGCGACGGGCCGGCGGGCCGTATGCCGGTGGGTCAGAGAGACCCGCCGACGCAGGGAGAACCCGATGACCAGCGAGCGACCGCAGCCGCGCGAGAGCGCGCCCGTCCCTGACCGCCGCACCTTCCTCGCGGTCGCCGGCGGCGGTGCAGGGCTGCTGGCCCTGGCGGCTTGCGGCGGCAGCAGCAGCGGCGACCGGGGTGCGGCCGCGGCGCCCGCCGACGCGGCGTCCGCAGTGCCCAGCAGCCCGGCCGGCTCGGCCGACGCGTCGGCGACGGGCGGTCCGGCCGCCAGCGGCTCGGCTGCGGCCCTGGGCAACGTCAGCGACATCCCGGTGGGCGGCTCGGTGTCGGCGAAGGGCCCCGACGGCAAGCCGATCCTGCTCTCGCAGCCGACGGCGGGCACCGTGGTCGCCTTCTCGGCGATCTGCACGCACATGGGCTGCACGGTCGCCCCGGGCGGCAAGACCTTCAACTGCCCCTGCCACGGCTCGGTCTACGACGCCGCCACGGGCAAGAACCTCAGCGGTCCGGCGCCGCGTCCGCTCGCCGAGGTAGCGGTCCACGTGGTCGACGGGCAGGTCGTCGCCGGCTGACCCGAGCGAGGCGGAGGCCCGACCCGGCAAGATGGGCGCATGCAGCCTGCCGTCGCGCCGACGACCGCGCTGGTCGGGCGCGCCGACGAGCTGACCGCCCTGCTGGGCGCGCTGGGCGTGGGCGACCCGGCCGTGCCGGGACGCGCCGTGCTGCTGGCGGGCGACGCCGGCGTCGGCAAGACCCGGCTCTGCACGGAGGCCGCGGCGCGGGCCAGGGCGGCCGGCTGGCTCGTGGTCGCGGGGCACTGCCTCGACTCCGGCGGCGACGCGCTGCCCTACCTGCCCTTCACCGAGGCGCTGGGCCGGCTGGCTGCCGAGCTGCCGGGGCTGCTCGACGCGGTGCAGGAGGAGCACCCGGCGCTCGCGCGCGTGCTGCCCGGTCGGCGGGCCGCCGGACCCGACTCGCGCGGCGCCGTCTTCGAGGCGATCGCCGCCGCCCTGGAGCGGGCAGCCCGCGACCGCCCCCTCCTCGTGGTCGTCGAGGACGTGCACTGGGCCGACGCCTCCACCCGCGAGCTGCTCGGCTACCTGCTGAGCCGCTCACCCGGCCCGCGCGCCGCCCTGCTGGTGACCTACCGCACCGACGACCTGCACCGGCGCCACCCGCTGCGGGCGGACGCGGCCGGCTGGGCCCGGCTGCCCGGCGTCACCCGGCTGCCGCTGCGCCCGCTGCCCAGCACCGACGTGCGCCGGCTGGTCCTCGAGCTCGAGCCCGACCGCCTCCCCGACGACGTCGTGTCGGGCATCGTCGAGCGCGCCGAGGGCAACGCGTTCTACACCGAGGAGCTGGTCGCCGCCGCCCGCCGGGGCGAGCAGGTGCTCTCGGCCGACCTCGCCGACCTGCTGCTGCTGCACCTCGACTCGCTGCCGGACTCCGCGCGCACGCTGCTGCGCGCCATGTCGGTCGCGGGCCGACAGGTGAGCCACCCGCTCCTGGCGGCGGTGGCCGGGCCGGAGGGTCCGGAGTTCGACGAGGCGGTGCGTGCCGCGGTCGACCGCAACGTGCTCGTGCCGGTGGGGCACGACGGCTACGCGTTCCGGCACGCGCTGCTCGCGGAGGCGGTCTACGACGACCTGCTGCCCGGCGAGAGAGTGCGCTGGCACCGGAGGTACGTCGAGGTCTTGTCCAGCGGAGCCGTGGACCGGACGGCGGCCGAGCTCGCCCGGCACGCCCGCGCGGCGTCAGACGTACCCGTCGCCATCGCGGCCAGCAAGGCCGCGGGCGAGGAGGCCCTCGCCGCCGGTGGCCCCGCCGAGGCGGCCCGCCACTTCGAGAACGTGCTCGAGCTGCTGGCCCAGGGCGGGCCGGGCAGCGCACCGGTCGACGAGGTGGTGCCGCTGGTGGTGCGCGCCTCCGAGGCGGCGGTCGCGGCCGGGCTCCTGCACCGGGGCCTCGCCCTCGTCGAGGAGCAGCTCGCCTCGCTGCCCGACGACGTGGACCCCCGCTTGCGCGCCGAGCTGCTGCACGCGGTGGCTGCGACCGCGCTGCTGGTCGACGATGGCGCTCCCCGCCTGCGCGAGGTCACCGACGCCCTGGCGCTGGAGCCGGCACAGGTGCCCGGCGAGCTGCGGGCCAAGCTGCTGGCGGTGCAGGCCCGTGCCACCGCGGCGGCCGACGAGGACGCGGCGGCGGTGCTCATCGCCCAGGAGGCCGCCGAGCTCGCACGCCGGCTCGACCTGCCCGCCGTGCTCGCCGACGCCACGACGACACTGGCGAGGCTGGGCTCCTACGCGACGGCCGACGCCACCGAGGACGCGCTCAGGCTCAGCGTGTCCGACGCAGCAGCGGCCGGCGACCTGCTGGCCGAGATGCGCAGCACCTTCAACCTGGGCACGGTGCTCTACGAGGCCGGGCGCATGGAGGAGGCGCGGGTGGTCTACGACCGGGGTGTGGCGAGGGCGGTCGCCGTGCGACGGCCTTGGGCGGCCTACGCGCTGGAGGTCCGGCTGATGTCCGGCCTCGTGCGCTACGCCTTGGGCCAGTGGGACGCCGCGCTGGTCGCGCTGGAGACCGAGGGCACCGACGCACCGCCGATGCCGCGGGCCGAGCTGGAGGGCGCCGCGCTGCTGGTGCAGGTCGGTCGGGGCGAGCAGCCGTTCGACCGGCTCCCCGCTCTCCAGACCTGGTGGGAGCGCGACGGCCTGCTCGCGGTCAACTGCGCGAGCGCGGGGATCGACCTCTACGGCGGTGCCGGGCGGCTCGACGTCGCCGAGGCTGTCCACCGCGACGCCGTCCACCGCATCGCGGTGCTGTGGGGCGGCGAGGAGTTCGGCGCACGCGTCCGCTTCGGCGGTCTCCTGCTCGGCCAGTACGCGTCGGCCGCCGCCCGCTCCGACGCCGCCGAGCGCGGCGACCTGCTCGAGAAGGCCGCCCCGCTGGTGGAGGCTGCCGAGCGCGCTGCGGAGCGGGCCTCGCGCCACGGTCCGGAGCTCCTCGCGTGGCAGGCGCGGGTGCGCGCCGAGCACCTGCGGCTGCGCCGGCTGGCCGGCGACGAGGGCGTCGAACGCGAGCAGCTGGTGGACGCGTGGACGGCTGCGGTCGCCGGCTTCGAGCGCTCCGGGCACGTCTACGAGACGGCCCGCAGCCGTACGCGTCTCGCTGCCGCCCTGCGCGCCGCCGGCCGGACCGCGGAGGCCGAGCACGAGCTGGTCCTCTCTCGGCGGGTCGCCTCCGCCCTGGGAGCTGCGCCGCTGCTCGCCGAACTGGCCGAGCTGGGCGCTCCTGCACCGCCCGCGGGCGGCGAGCAGCAGCTGACGCCCCGCGAGCTCGAGGTGCTCCAGCTGTTGGCGCAGGGCCGGAGCAACCGCGACATCAGCACGCTGCTGTTCATCAGCCCCAAGACGGTGAGCGTGCACGTCTCCAACGTGCTGGCCAAGCTGCACGCGGCCGGCCGCACCGAGGCGGTCGTCATCGCGCAGCGGCGCGGCCTGGTCACCCCTGTGCCCGCAGACCAGCGCTGACCACCGGGGTCAGCTCGACGGGCCGACGAGTTCCGTGCGCAGCTCGTGCGAGCCGGTGGCTGTGGTGACCTCGTAGTACCACCGAAGACCCTCGGGCACCTCGACGCGGGCGAGGTAGCGCAGGCCGCCGGTCGGCGAGTCCGACCGCAGCGGTGGCTCCGTGCTCGCGTGCAGCCTGCCGAAGGTCCCGTCACTGCCGAGCTCCCCGGTGGCGGTGCCGGTGACCTCCTCCCAGTTCTGCGCGGCCGTCGCCCGGCCGTCGTAGGTCGCCACGAGCCGGTCGCCGTCGAGGGCGACCGAGCTGACGCGTACGCCGCGCGCGTCCCACTCCCCCGCCCGGCCGGCGAGCACCGTGCCGTGCCACGTCCAGTCGACGCCGTCGTCGCTGGTGGCGTAGTCGGTGGTCATCCGGTCGGCGTCGTCCCAGCTCTCGAGCGGGTGCACCGAGGCCCAGAGGTGCCAGCGCCCGGCGTGGTGCAGCACGACCGGGTCCTTGACCGCGACCTCGTCGCTGCCGGGCAGGACCGTGCGGTGCGGTGCCGTCGCCAGCTCCTCGACCGTGCCGGCCTCCAACAGGTCGACCCGCCAGTGCTTGGTGCCGGGGGTCGCGACGCTGACGTAGAGCCGCCAGCGCCCGTCCGGGGTGCGCACGAGGCAGGGCCGCTCGAGCGACTCGCCGCCGAACGCGTCGCGCTCGAGGACGGCGACCGTCTCGAGCTGCACGCCGTCGCGCGAGCGGGCGACGACGTTGCGGTAGCCGCGGCCCTCGCCGACCGGGCGGCGCAGCCGGTAGGCCAGGTGCACCTCCCCCTCGTGCACCACCGCGCTGGGACCGCCCGCCCACGACCCGGGGCCTGGCGAGGGCGGGCGCACGACGGTCACGGCGTCGGTCAGCGTGGGCAGGCGGAGCATGGCCGCGATCCTGTCAGAAGCCGTGCCCGAGTTGTCCGCCGCCTTGTCTACCGCTACGGTCCACTTCACCGGCTCGAGCGGAGGAGGCGCCGTGGCCCTGCCCGACTTCGTCATCGTCGGTGCGCCGAAGTGCGGCACCACCGCGCTGCACGTCGCGCTCGACACGCACCCGCAGCTCTTCCTGTCGCGCAACAAGGAGCCCAAGTTCTTCAACGCCGACGGCTCCCCGCCGCAGCAGCGCGGCGGACCGGGCGACGCGGCCACCTACGCGGGCTACGTCTGGCGGCGCTCGGACTACGAGGCGCTGTTCGACGAGGCCCCGTCCGGCACCCTGCGCGGCGAGTCGACGACGCTCTACCTCGGCGACCACGAGGCGCACGACCGGATGGCGGCGCTCGTGCCGCACGCCAAGCTCGTCGCGGTCGTGCGCGACCCGGTCGACCGGGCACACTCCAACTGGACGCACCTGCGCACCGCCGGCCTCGAGCCCGTCCCCAGCTTCCTCGACGCCTGCGCCGAGGAGCCGCGCCGCAAGGCCGAGGGCTGGGGGCTCTTCTGGCGCTACCTCGAGCTGGGTCTCTACGGCTCGCACCTCGAGCACCTCTGGTCGGTCTTCCCGCGCGAGCAGGTCCTGGTGCTCGTCTACCGCGACCTGCGCGAGCGGCCCGCCGAGACGCTCGACAGGGTCACGGCCTTCCTCGGCGTCGAGACCGGCGTCGTCACCGCACTGCCCAGCGCCAACGTGACCGCGCAGGTCAGCTCGTCGTCCGTGAACCGCGCGCTGGCTGCAGCCGTACGCCGTGCCTCCACCGCCGCCCCGCACCTGCCCGGGCCGCTGGCCGGCGCGGCCGCTGCGGCGACCGGTCGGCTCGCCCGGCTGCTGCAGCGCGAGCAGCAACGGCGTACGCCGCTGACCCCCGAGGAGCGCGAGCGGCTGATCCCGTGGTTCGAGGACGACATCGCGCTCTTCGAGCGCCTCACCGGCATCTCGGTCGCGCACTGGCGCGACCCGCGCAACGGCACCGGCCGGGAGCCGTTGGCGGTGCAGCGGCGCTTCGGGACGGCCTTCGAGAGCATCGACCGCCCCACCGGCTGAGCGACCGAGCGGTCAGCGCACCGTCCAGCCGCCGTCGACGAACAGGGTGTGGCCGGTCACGAGCGACGCGGCCGGCGAGGCGAGGTAGACGACCGCCCCGGCCACCTCCATCGGCTCGCCGATCCGGTGCAGGGCCGCGATGCGCTCGACCACGTCGGCCTCGAACTCCGGGTCCGAGAGCGCGGGCTCGGTGCCGGGCGTGCGGATGAAGGTCGGCGCGACGCAGTTGACGGTGACACCGTGCGCGCCCCACTCCACCGCGAGGCACGACGCCAGGTGGGAGACGGCCGCCTTGGTCATGCAGTAGACCGACTCGGTGGGCAGGGCGACGGTGCCGGCCTGCGAGCCCATCATGACGATGCGGCCGTAGCCCGCCTCGCGCATGTGGGCGAACGCGGCCTGGCTGGCGAAGAACGTGCCCTTGAGGTTGACCTGCAGGGTCCGGTCGAAGTCGGCCTCGGTGACCGCCTCGGCGAGGTTGACCGGGGCGATGCCGGCGTTGTTGACGAGGATGTCGAGGCGTCCCAGGCGACGGGCGGCCTCGTCGACACCGGCGCGCACCTGGTCGAGGTCGGTCATGTCCATCTGCACCGCGTGGGCCTGGCGCCCGAGCGCCTCGATCTCGGCGACGAGGTCGCCGCCGGTCGTGGCGTCGCGCAGCCCCAGGGCGACGTCGGCGCCCGCGTGGGCCAGGGCCAGGGCGCACGCGCGCCCCAGGCCGCGGCCGGCGGCGGTGACGAGGGCGGTGCGTCCGGTCAGGTCGAAGCTCGGGAAGTCCACGCCCGGCACGGTAGCGGCAGGGGTTCAGTCGCGGGCGGCGGCCACCAGCTCGGCCTCGCGCGCCGGGTCGAGCTCCACGGCGAGCGGCGGCTCGCCGCGCTCGCGGTCCCAGGCGAGGACGTCGGCAGCGGTCCGCTCGAGCGGCGTCGAGGGCAGCCCGACCGCGCGCGCCCGGGCGGCGCTGCGCGTCGACATCACGTCGTAGGACGGGTCGACGTGCACCAGCGGCAGGCCGGGGTGGACGGCGTCCTGCGGCACCGGGACGACCTCGACCTGCGTGCCCGCCGCCCGCGCGCAGGCCTCGACCAGCCCGCGCAGGTCTACCGGCTGGGCGGGACCGACGGCGTTGAACGTGCCTGGGCGGTCGTCCTCGAGCAGCCGGAGCATCAGCGCCGCCAGGTCGCGCGAGTCGACGACCTGCACAGGCTGGTCGGGGCGGCCCGGCAGGGCCACGGCGCCGCCGCGGGCGGCGCGGCGCACCCACCAGGTGAAGCGGTCGGTCGGGTCGCCAGGGCCGGCGACGACGCCCGGTCGCACGATCGTCGCCCGGTCGCCGAGCCGGGCGAGGACGTCGTCCTCGCACGCGACCTTGAGCGGACCGTACGTCGTGTCGTCCACGACCTCGGTGCTGCGCTCGGGCGCCAGCCGGGGCGAGGTCTCGTCGAGGCCGGGCTTCGCCCGGCGACGGTCGTAGGTGGAGCCGGTCGACACGAACAGGTAGCGGCCGGTGCGGCCCTCGAGCGCGTCGAGGGCCTGCGCGACGTGCCTGGGCACGTAGGCCGACACGTCCACCACCGCGTCCCAGCACGAGCCGTCGGCCAGCGCGGCGTAGTCGCCGGTCTCGCGGTCGCCCACCAGGCGCGGCACGCCGGGGAAGAGACCCGGCTCGGTGCGGCCCCGGTTGAACAAGGTGACCGAGTGGCCCGCCGACAGGGCGGCCTCGACGAGGGCGCGGCCGACGAAGGACGTGCCGCCCAGCACCAGGATCTGCATCGGGCGACCCTACTGCCGAGGGCCGCCCGGGCCCGGCTCAGGTGCGGAAGCGCGCCACCAGGCCGGTGAGCTCGTCGCTGACCTCGGTGAGGGCGGAGGCCGCGGCCTGGCTCTCGGTCGCGGCGGCGCTCGTGGCGTCGGCGCCCTGCTCCACGGCGGCGATGGTCTCGCCGATGCGGGTGGTGCTGCTCGCGGCGCGGCCGGCCGAGCCGTCCATGGCCTCGGTGGTGGCCGCCTGCTCCTGCACCGCGGCCGCGATGGTGGCCTGGTAGCCGTTGATCTCGCCGATGACCGCGTTGATCTCGGAGATGGCCTCGACGGCGCTGGAGGTGTCCTCCTGGATCGCCTGCACGCGCCGGGCGATGTCCTCGGTGGCCCGCGCCGTCTCCAGCGCCAGGTCCTTGACCTCGCCGGCCACGATGGCGAACCCGCGGCCGGCCTCGCCGGCCCGGGCCGCCTCGATGGTCGCATTGAGGGCCAGCAGGTTCGTCTGCCCGGCGATCGAGGTGATGACCTTGATGACGTCGCCGATCTGCGCCGAGCTCTGCCCGAGCCGGTGGACCGTCTCGGACGTGCGCGCGGCGGCGTCGACCGCCGAGGCGGCGACCTGCATGGCGCGGCCGGCGTTCTGCGCGATCGAGTCGATGGCGCTGGCCATCTCGCCGGCGCCGGCGGCGACGGCCGAGACGCTGCCCGACACCTCCTCGACGGCTGCGGTGGCGGCCTGGCTCTGCGCGGTCGTGCTCGTGGCCGCGTCCGCGATGCGCGTGGCGACCCCGCCCAGCTGGGCGCTCGTGGCGGCGAGCCGGGCAGCGCTCTGGTGCATCGCCTCCACCGTGGCAGCGGTGGCTCGTGTGGACCGGTCGAGCGAGGCGGCCATCTGGCCGATCTCGTCGCGCGAGGTCACGTCGGCCAGGCGGGTGAGGTCACCGTCGGCAGTGGCGGCGAGGACGTCGACGACCCGACGCAGCGGCAGCAGGACCCGACGGGCGACGTAGAGCGCGGCGGCGAGCGCGAGGAGCGCGCCGAGCCCGCCGATGAGCAGGACCATGAGCCGGGCGTGGCCGGCGCTCCGGTGCGCCGAGGCGGCACGCGCTGCGGCGACCTGCTGCTCGGAGGCGGCGAGCTCGTCGAGCGGGCCGGCGAAGGCCTTGTTCGCCTCTGCCAGCGGGCCGTGCAGCGCGGTCGTCGCGACGCCCTCGTCACCGCGCGCCGAGGCGGCGAGGACGCGGGTGTCGCGCACCTGGCGCCAGGCCGCGATGCCCTGCTTCGTCTGCGCCAGCAGGGTCGCGCGCTTGCCCTGCAGCGACGCGTGGGCGGTGTAGTCGGCCAGCGCCGAGTCCAGTGCGGCGTCCGCGTCCTGCACGTCCTTCTGCGCCTGCGCCTTGGCGCCCTGGTCGGTGAGCAGGAAGCCCTCCACCGCGACCCGGGAGTCGCCGAGAGCGTCGCGCACGCGGATGAGGTCTCCGAGCGGCCGCGCGGAGCGGTCGTAGAGCGACGCGCTGCTGGCGTTCGCCGACGACAGGGCGGTCATCGCGCCCCCCATGACCAGCGCCATGGCGAGCAGCGCCATGACCGCCGGGGCGAGGATCTTCGTGCGGACGGGCCGGTCGTCGACCAGCCGTCCCCAGCGCGGTGCGGAGTGCTTCATCGCTCGTCCCTCATCGTGCCTGGTGTGTCGTGCCGGGTGGTTGTGGGTCGTCCGTGCTGGTCAGGCGAGGTACTCGCCAGGGCGAGCGGTGGGCGGCACCGGCTGCGGCAGCGCCTCGAGCAGATTGGCCATGTTCTGGCTGCCGGCGTCGAGGACCTTGCGCAGCATCGCGACCTGCGCGGCTCCGGGGGCGGCGTCGACCGAGCTGATTCCATCCATGCCAGCCTGATCGGCAGGCAGCGGCCGGACCTTCGTCAGAGCGAGGAGAGCAGACCCGTACGGCCCACCGTCCGGTCGATCGTCGCGGTCGGCCCGAGGTGGCGGACCATCACGGCGTCGACGAAGACCACGTAGTAGGTGCCCTTCTTGAGCCCGCTGACCGTCGCGGTGATGACGCGGCACGCCTTGGGCGGCGTGACGGTCTTCCAGGTCGACGAGGGGTTCTTGCCGGCCACCAGGGTCTGGCTGCGCGCGGTCACGCGGAACTTCGTGATGTCGGGGTCGTTCGTCGAGTAGAACGAGACCTTCAGCGCGCCCTTGGTCGCCGTCGCCGACAGCTTGATCGTGCGCGGCACGCCACGCAGGCGCGGGTCGCAGTCGCGGGGCGGCAGCTCGGGGTGGCGGTAGCCGTAGCCGAAGGAGAACCCGATGCGCGGCGGCGTCAGGCGCGGCACGGGGTAGGGGAACAAGGGCACGTAGCCGCCCGTGGTCACCGGGACGAGCGCGGCGCGCGAGACGGCCGAGGCGGCAGGAACGGGCGCGGCGGAGGAGGTGCCGGGCACCAGGGCGAGGGCGGCGCACGCGACGCCGGCGGTCAGGCGTCGCACGGGATCTCCTCGACGGATGTGGTTTGGCGTGGTCTGCTCGGTTGCCGGCTCGCACAGACGTGGACCACGCCGGCCCCGACGCGTGGGAGCAGCCGGGGCCGGCGGTCACGGTGTAGCGCAGCGCGAGGAGGTCCGGCGCGGCGTCGGGGTGCTGCGCTGCTCCCCCGGGCCCTTCCGTGCCTCAGCCTGCTCTTCGGGCGTTCCGGCCGGTCCCTTTAGCGCTGTGCGCGAACTCCTTCGAGGGCGTCGAGCAGCTCGAGGTAGCCGCGCGACACCTGCCACAACGGGTCGGCGATGCGGTCGAGGCGGCCCGGCGCCCACCGGCGCTCGGAGTACGCGGTGGTGGCCCGCCGCAGCGCGCGCAGCTGACGTCGCGGTCGGCCTCGAGGCCGGCGAGCAGCTGCTCGGCCGGCGGCTCCACCTCGCGCAGCACGTCGGCCGCACCTTCGGCGAGCGCGTCGAGCGCAGCGTCGACGCGACCGGTGGCCGAGTCCCACACCTGCAGGGGTCGCTCCAAGCCAGCGGTGCGGAGCGGCGCCCGGGTCGAGCGCCAGAGCAGGGTCACCGGCTTCGTGGCGACCCCGGCCGCGTTGGCCCAGTGCTGAGCGCCTGCCGGCTCCAGGTGCAGCGGCAGGTCGTCCGCGGGCATGTCGAGCGCCACGGCGACCTGCACGACCTCGAGCTCGGCCGCACCGTCGGCCAGGGCGCCGGAGACCCAGAGCGAGCGCACCGGCAGGCTGACGATGCTGCCGGGAGCGGCGAGCCGGCCGGCGGCGGCGACGAGGTCGTCGAGGTGGTGCAGGGCGCGGGAGCGTCTCATGGTCCCCATCCTGCCGTGGCGGTGCTGGCGCACCGTTCGAACACGTGTTCTACTGGACCGCATGCGATGGGACGCGCAGCGGGTCGACGCCGGAGCAGTGGAGGACGCAGCGGGCGACGGTGCCCTGCTGCCGGTCGGAGCCGTGACGCGCACCTTCGACACCCCTGAGTTCCGCGGCATGACCTTCTTCGAGGTGCACGCCCGCTCGGCGCTCAACTCCGTGCCGGCCGCCTCGGCGGTGCCGTTCCGCTGGACCGTCAACCCCTACCGCGGGTGCTCCCACGCCTGCCGCTACTGCTTCGCCCGCAAGACCCACGAGTACCTCGAGCTCGACTCGGGCGCCGACTTCGACTCCAAGGTCGTCGTCAAGGTCAACGTCGCCGACGTGCTCGCCCGCGAGCTGCGCAGGCCGAGCTGGCGCGGCGAGCACGTCGCGCTGGGCACCAACACCGACCCCTACCAGCGGGTCGAGGGCCGCTACGGCCTCACGCGCCAGGTCCTCGAGCGGCTGCGCGACGCGCGGAACCCGTTCTCGATCCTCACCAAGAGCGCGCTGGTGCTGCGCGACCTCGACGTGCTGCGCTCGGCGGCCGAGGTCACCGACGTCTCGGTCGCCCTGTCGGTCGGCTTCGTCGACCGCGAGCTGTGGCGCACCGTCGAGCCCGGCACGCCGCCGCCCAGCCGGCGGCTCGAGGCGGTCGCCGCCCTGCGCGAGGCCGGCATCCCGTGCGGCGTGCTGATGGCTCCGGTGCTTCCGTGGCTCAGCGACTCCCCCGCCCAGCTCGGGGCCACCGTCGCCGCCGTCGCGGAGGCCGGTGCCGACTACGTCACCCCGCTCGCGCTGCACCTGCGGCCGGGTGCGCGCGAGTGGTACCTCCGCTGGCTGGCCGAGGCGCACCCCGACCTCGTGCCGCGCTACCGCGAGATGTACGCCGCCGGCTCCTACGCGCCGAGGGACTACACCGCCCGCATCAACGCCCAGGTCCGTGAGCTGGCCGCCCGCCACGGGGTCGGCCGCCGGGTCACGACGACCTGGCGCACCGGCCACGAGCGGGCGGCACGGCACGAGCGGGCGGCGCTCCCGCGTACCCCGCCCGCGCAGCAGCTCCCACTGCTGTGAGCGGGCGGGTCAGCGGGTGGCGGAGGCGAGCAGGCGGGCCAGCTCGTCGCGGCCGGCGACGGCGCCGTAGGCAGGGGCGCCGACCTCCTGGCGCCAGCTCTCCGCGAGCGGGCCGGCGTCGACCGCGTCGAATCCCAGCTGCTCGACCAGGTCGAGCACCTGCTGCTTGGCCTCGGCGTCGTCTCCGGCGACCGGGATGCCCATGCGGCCCTCGGCGCCGGCGGGCAGGCCGCGCTCGCCGAGGTGGTCGAAGCGGATGGTGTTGAAGGCCTTGACGACCCGGGCGCCGGGCAGCAGGCGCGCGGTCCACTCGCTCGAGGTCAGGTCGCCGGCGTCGAGCTCGGCGATCTGGCCGTCGCGAGCCGGGTAGTAGTTGTCGGCGTCGATGACGACGCGACCGCTGTAGGCGCCCGACGCGATGTCGGGCACGTTCTTCAGCGGGACCGCGAGCACGACGGTGTCGGCGCGCGAGACGGCGTCGGCGACGGTGGCCGTCTCCGCTCCGGTCTCCGCGGCGAGCTGGGCGAGGCTCGCCGGCCCGCGCGAGTTGGCGACGACCACCTCGTGGCCGAGCGCGCGGAGGCGGCGCGTGAGGGTGCCGCCGATCTTGCCTGATCCGAGGATGGCGATCGTCATGCCTGGGCCAACCGGCCGGGCCGCCGGGTTAGTCCCGCCTGCGCGACGGCAGCGCCGAGCACGAGCAGGCCGCCGAGGGCCAGCCCGACGCCCACCAGGGCGGGCGAGGTGTAGCCGTGCCCTGCGGCGATGACCACCCCGCCGAGCCAGGCGCCCAGCGCGTTGGCGATGTTGAGGGCCGAGTGGTTGGCCGCAGCGGCGAGCGACTGGGCGTCGCCGGCCACGTCCATCAGCCGCGTCTGAAGCGCGGGGATCATCGCCGAGCCCGTGGCGCCCAGCAGCAGCACCGACACGGCTGCAGGGACCACCGACCGCGCCGTCAGGGGGAAGGTCGCCAGCACGACGACGACGGCGACCAGGCCGCCCGCGATCGAGCGGTCGACCGACCAGTCGGCCAGCCGGCCGCCGAGCAGGTTGCCCAGCGTCATGCCGATGCCGAACACGGCGAGCACGACGGGCACCGCCGACTCGCGGTAGCCGGTGACGTCGGTCAGCGTCGGGGTGATGTAGCTGTAGACCGCGAAGAACCCGCCGAAGCCGACGGCTCCGACCAGCAGGGTCAGCCACACCTGCAGCCGGCCGAGGGCGCCGAGCTCGCGCGCCGCGCTCGCACCGTGCTCGAGCGGCGTCGGAGGCACGAGCAGCGCGACGGCCGCCACGGTCAGTGCGCCGATGACCGCGACGACGGCGAAGGTCGAGCGCCAGCCGAGGCCCTGTCCGAGCAGCGTGCTCACCGGAACGCCGAGCACGTTGGCCACGGTCAGCCCGAGCATCATCATCGAGACCGCCCAGCCGCGGCGCTGCGGCGCCACCAGGGAGGCGGCCACCACCGAGGCGATGCCGAAGTAGGCGCCGTGGGGCAGGCCGCTGAGGAAGCGGGCCGCGAGCAGCGTGCCGAAGCCGGGCGCGAGCGCGGATGCGAGGTTGGCGGCGGCGAACGCCGTCATCAGCAGCAGGAGCAGCGCCTTGCGGGGCAGCCGCGCCCCGGCGACCGCGAGGAGCGGGGCGCCGACGACCACGCCGAGCGCGTAGGCCGAGATGAGGTGCCCGGCCGTGGGGATCGACTGCCCCGTGCCGGATGCGATGTCGGGCAGCACGCCCATCGTCGCGAACTCGGTGGTGCCGATGCCGAAGCCGCCGAGCGCCAGCGCGGCGAGGCTGAGCCCGACGCGGGGACGACGCCCGCTCGTCGGTGCGGCGGCCGGTCGGGTCGAGGGCAGGGCGTCGAGCGTCACGGGAAGGTCCTCGGTGCAGTCGGGCAGGGCCGCCACCGCGTCGTGACTCACGTCCAGTAGAGCAGACGCGCGGCGGGCAGCTGCTCGGCCACTGCACCGGTGAACCAGCCGCGCAGCTCGGACATGACGGCCTTGTCGTAGACGTGCTTGACCGCGCCGAACTTGCCCCGCTTGGTCGTGCGTCCGGCGGGGTCGAGGTCGAGGGCCGTGCGGGGGTACCACTCCAGCTGGACCTCGCGGCTCCTGGGCGTGAACCGGTGGGTGATGCACTCGACCGTGAGGTCGAGGCCCGGGACGTCGCCGAGCGCGTCCGCCGCCTGCGCGAGCAGCCCCGCGTAGGCCGCTCGCCAGTCCTCGACCGGCATGATCGGCGCGATCGTCAGCCCGACCGGGTAGCCCGCGAGCGCGAGCGAGCGCAGCGCCGCGTACCTCGACACCACCCGCGCGGTGCCGCCCTCGAAGCGCTCGACGTCCGCGACGTTGACCGACGCGCGGATGCGCGTGCGCCCGCGGTGGTCCAGGCCCAGCAGGCCCTCGACCGCGTCGTACTTCGTGGTCAGGCGCAGCTGCACCGGGCCGGCCCACTGGTGGGTGCCGAAGTGCTCGACCGTCGCGGCGAGCGAGCCGGTGAGGTGCTCGATCGCGAGCGGGTCGGTGTAGCAGGAGGCCTCGAAGGTCGTGCCCTCGTGGCCGCGCTCGGCGGTGCCGCTGGTGACCTCGCCGTGGCCGACGACCTCGTCGAGCCCCGCGAGGATGCGCGGCAGGTCGGCGTAGACGCGGGTCACCGGCGGGCCGGTCAGCGAGCCGGCGAGGTAGCAGTACTGGCAGTGGCCGGGGCAGCCCTGGGCGAGCGGGAACGACCAGTCGGCGCTCGGCGGGATGGGGACGGGCTTGCGGACCGTCGCCGCGCTGGTGACCACGGCGAGCGTCGACTTGGCGCGCGCGTACGTCTCGCGCTCGGTCGCGCCGCGCAGGCTCGGCAGGCGGTCGCCGCGCAGCACCTCGATGTCGGGTACGCCTGCGGCCTCCAGCCGCGCGAGGATCGCGCGGCCGTGCGGCTCGTCGTAGGCCGACGCGGTCACGTAGGCCCGCTTGGGCGTCCACGTGACCGTGCGGCGACGGACCGGCGCGAGCGAGTCGTGGGTCATGGGTTGGTCAACCACCGGCGAGGCCTGCGCACTCCGCTCCCGGGCCATGAGGTGCGCCACTGCCCTCGGTAGGCTCCCGGACCGTGACCCGCACCCCCCTCGCCGTCGTGACCGGAGCAAGCAGCGGCATCGGGGCGGCCACCGCCCACGCGCTCGGAGCGGCCGGCTTCGACCTGGTCCTGGGCGCCCGCCGGGTCGAGCAGCTCGACGAGGTGGCCGCCGCGGTCGCCGAGGCGCACGGCGTCTCGACGCAGGCCCGCCGCCTCGACGTCACCGACACCGCCTCGGTCGAGGAGTTCGCCGCGGGGCTCGACACCGTCGACGTCGTGGTCGCCAACGCGGGCGGCGCGCTCGGGCTCGACCCGGTGGCGGAGTTCGACGAGGAGCAGTGGCGCTGGATGTACGACGCCAACGTGCTCGGCGTCGCCCGCACCGTGCGCGCCTTCCTGCCCGCGCTGCGCAGCTCCGGTGACGGGCGCGTCGTCGTCGTGACCAGCATCGCCGGCCACCAGACCTACCCGGGCGGTGGCGGCTACACCGCCGTGAAGCACGCCGCCGTCGCGGTCACCGACACGCTGCGGGTCGAGCTGCTCGGCGAGCCCGTGCGGGTGATCGAGGTCGCGCCCGGCATGGTCGAGACGGACTTCTCCAAGGTGCGCTTCAGTGGCGACGAGGAGCGCGCGTCGGCGGTCTACCAGGGCGTCACCCCCCTCACCGCGGACGACATCGCCGAGGCGGTCGCCTGGGCCGTCACCCGGCCCTCGCACGTCACCGTCGCCTCGATCACCCTGCAGCCGCGCGACCAGGCCAGCGCCCGCGACCTCAACCGCCGCACGGCCCAGGACTGAGCCCGCTGGCGGCACTGTCGTCGCAGGGCGGGCGGGCACTGGTCCCGGCCGCCGCCCTCGTGTGGGGGTTGCAGTCGGCGCTGCTGAGCCCCGCCCTCGCGCTGCTGCTCGTCTCGCTCTACGACCTGTCGGCCGCGGGCGTCGGCGGCGTCCTCGCGGTCTACAACGCCAGCGGCTTCGTCGCCTCGCTGGTCGTCCCCGCCCTGGCCGACCGGCGCCGTGACTACCTCGGGCCCATGCTCGTGGCCGGACTGCTGACCCTGCTGCTCGCGCTGCTGCTGGCGCTCTCGTCGTCTCTCGGCGTGGCCGTCGTGGCCCTGGTGGTCCTCGGTGGTCCCGCTGGTGTCGGGGTGTCGCTGCTCTACGCGCACCTGCGGCACTCGGGAGCCAGCCGGGTCGACATCGTCGACACGCGGGCGATCTTCTCCTTCGCCTGGGTGGCGGGGCCACCGCTCGCCAGCCTGGTCATCAGCGGGTTCGGTGCCCGGGCGCTGCTGCTCGTGATCGCCGCGGTCAGCGTGCTCAACGTCGCGACCACCGCCGCGATGATGTCGCGGCGCGCCCGCGCCGCGCGCCGGGGTGACGACCCGCCGGCGCCGCTCGACGAGGGCCGGGCGATGCGCAGGTCTGCAGTGGCACTGGTCGTCAGCGCCTTCGTCGTGCTCCAGGCGACGAACAGCGCGGCCGTGTCGGTCATGACGCTGTTCGTCACCCGTCGGCTCGACCTCGACGTGGTGTGGGCCGGGGTGGCGCTGTCGGTCGCAGCAGCCCTCGAGATCCCCGCGCTGCTCCTGATCGGCCGGCTCGGTACGCGGTTCAGCGACATCGCGCTCATCGCCAGCGGGTGCGTGGCGGGCGCCGCCTACTACTCGCTCATGGCGGCCGTCCACGGACCGTGGCTGCTGGTGTCCGGCCAGGCCCTGAACGCCTGGTTCGTCGCCGCGGTCGCCGGCGTGGGGCTCTCGCTGTTCCAGCGCGTCATCCCCCGGCCGGGGGTCGCCTCAGGCCTCTACGCCAACACCCGGCGGCTCGGCGCGATCGGCTCCGGGCCCGTCCTGGCCCTCGGCTCGGCGACCAGCCTCGGCTACAGCTTCGTGTTCGTCGCCTGCGCCGCGCTGACCGCGCTGGCGCTCCTGGTCCTCGGCTCGGCCGCAGCGCTGGACTGACGCGGCTCAGCCCTCGGCCGCCAGGCGCGCTCCGAACCCCACCAGCACCAGCCCGGTGAGGCGGTCCATGCGCCGCCTGGTGCGCGAGTCGGCGAGCCAGCCGGTGATGCGGCCGGCGAGCAGCAGGAGCAGGGCGAAGTAGAACGCCGTCTCGAGCACGAAGACCGCGCCGAGCAGCAGCGACACCGGGCCGACCGGCCGGCCGTCGGGCACGAAGCCCGGCAGGAACGTCACGAAGAAGACGCCGACCTTCGGGTTGAGCAGGTCGGTGGCCAGCCCCGCGCCGTAGCCCCGGCCGAGCAGGCCGCGCCGCTCGGGCAGGGCGTCCTCGACGTCGGGGACGCTGCCGCGCGAGCGCAGCGACTGCACCCCGATCCAGACGAGGTAGATCGCGCCGACGATCCGCAGCACGGTGTAGGCGGCCTCGCTCGCGTGCAGCACCGCAGCCAGGCCGAGGGCGGCGGCGCCGACCCACACGACGAGCCCGCTCAGCACCCCGAGCACGGTCAGGGTCGCGGTACGGCGGCCACCGCGTACGAGGTTGCGCAGGACCACGAGGGTGTCGGGGCCGGGCAGCAGGACGATCAGCGCCGCGGCGAGGGAGAACGAGACCAGGGACGCCGTCACGCCGCTCAGTCTCCCACGCGAGGTCCGCCGTGGCGGCGTGGTCGTACCTAGTCACTCTGGGTCATTTCCGGGGTGTGCACGGGGGATCTTCGGGCCGCTCCGCTACGCAACGCTCACCTCGGCGTTACGTTCTGACCACTCGCTGCGCATGTGGCGACGACGACGCAGGTGCACCGCCGCACCGCCCCCTACGCACCGCTACTGAGGGAGACCCATGCCACGCCACCTGCTCACCGGGACGACGGGCCTCGTCGGCGGTGCCGTCGCGCTCGAGCTGCTCGAGCGCACGGACGACGAGCTCTACTGCCTCGTGCGCGGCGCGGACGCCACCTCCGCCCGGCAGCGCCTGCTCGCCTCGCTGTCCGAGAGCGCGGTGGGCTACGGCCGCGCCGACCTGCTGCCCGCCCTCGCCGACCGGGTCGTCCCGGTGTGGGGCGACATCAGCGAGGAGGGGTGCGGCGTCGTCTCCGCGCTCCCCCAGGTCGAGCAGGTCTGGCACTGCGCCGCGTCGCTGCGCTACGAGGAGCACTACCGCGACGAGATCCTCCAGCAGAACGTCGAGGGCACCCGGCACGTGCTCGACCTGGCCCGCGCCTCAGGCGCGGCGGTGTTCAACCACGTCAGCACCGCCTACGTCGCCGGTCGCGCGAGCGGGCGGGTGCTGGAGGGCGAGGCGCCGGGTCTCGAGGCCGCCAACAACTGCTACGAGGAGAGCAAGATCCTCGGCGAGCGGCTGGTCACCGCCGAGACCGGCATGCACGTGCGCGTGATGCGCCCGAGCATCGTGGTCGGCCACTCCGCCACGCTGCACGCGACGAGCTTCTCGGGGATGTACGGCTTCGCCCGCCTCGCGCTGTTCCTGCGCCAGACGGCGGGTCGCCGCTACGGCGTCGACCCGCGACGCACGCCGCTGACCGTCGTCGCCGAGCCGCTCGCGCAGCTCAACCTGGTGCCGGTCGACACCGTCGCGCGCAACGCCGTCACCATCGGGCTGTCGCAGAGCGCTGAGCGCTACTTCCACCTGACCAACGCCCAGGCTCCCAGCGTCGCGCTGGTCGTGGCCGTCATCCACGAGCTGCTCGGCATGCCGCGGGCGACCTGGGCCCGCTCGCGCGACGGCCTCAACGCGATGGACGTGGCCTTCGACGAGGCGATCACGTTCTACTCGAGCTACATGCGCACCACCAAGGAGTTCGACCGCACTCACGCCGACGCGGTGTGCGGCGAGGGGTCCTCCGACGTGGCGTTCACCCGGGCCGACATCGCCGCGCACGTCGAGCACTTCCTGCTGACGCAGAAGGGCTACGGCGCGACGGTTCCCGGCCCGCGCGTACCCCTGTCGTCGACGGTCACCGCCGGCTGAGCCTCAGCCGACCGGCCAGGTGTGGACCGGGTCGTTGGTGTGCATGAGCTCGCGGTAGGTGCCCGTCATCGCCCGCAGCGCCGACGCCCGGTCCATGCCGTGCCGCGACTCGAGCAGCGTCGTCTGCGCCACCTGCCACGACGCGGCGTTGCGTCGGGCGGCGCAGCGGCCCTCCACCACGCCGAGGTAGCGGTCGCGCAGATCCGGGTCCACGCCGTACCTCGCCAGTCCTTCATGGGCCAGTGGCAGCAGGTGCCGCAGCACGAGGTCGGTCGCGCGCAGCCGGCCCATGCCGGGCCAGGTCACGCTGGCCTCGATGCCGTCGCGTGCGCCGCGCAGGAAGTTGTCCTCTGCCACGCCGAAGGGCAGCCGCGACCACACCGGGCGCTCCTCCTCGGCGAGCACGCGGGTCACGCCGTAGTAGAAGAGCGCGTTGGCGAGCGTGTCGAGGACGGTGGGCCCGGCCGGCAGGACGCGGTTCTCGACGCGCAGGTGCGGCGAGCCGTCGGTGACGTCGTAGATCGGGCGGTTCCAGCGGTAGATCGTGCCGTTGAGCAGCGCGAGCTCCGAGAGCTCGGGGGCGCCGCCCGCCTCGAGCACCGCGAGCGGGTCCTCGTCGGAGCACACCGGCAGCAGCGCCGGGAAGTAGCGCACGTTCTCCTCGAACAGGTCGAAGATCGAGGTGACCCACCGCTCGCCGAACCACACCCGCGGGCGCACGCCCTGCGCCTTGAGCTCCTCGCTGCGGGTGTCGGTCGCCTGCTGGAACAGCGCGATGCGGGTCTCCTGCCACAGCTGGCGCCCGAAGAGGTACGGCGAGTTCGCCCCGACGGCCAGCTGCACCCCCGACACCGCCTGCGAGGCGTTCCACGCGGCCGCGAAGTGCTCCGGCCGCAGCTGCTGGTGCAGCTGGGTGCTGGTGCAGGCTGCCTCGGGGGCGATGGAGTCGGCGAGGGTCGACACCTGCTCGCGCCCGGAGATCGCCAGCGAGATGTCCTCGCCGCGGGCGGTGAGGATCTGCTCGTCGAGCAGCGCGTAGCGCGAGTCGTCGGAGATCGAGGCCGAGCTGACGTCCTGCTCGCGCAGCGTCGGCAGGACGCCCACCATCAGGATGCGGGCCTGCACCGCCTCCGCGCGCGAGTCGGCGGAGTCGAGGGTCGTACGCAGTGCGCCCTCCAGCTGCTCGGCGCTGCGGCCGCCGAGCACCTGGGGCGGGACGTTGACCTCGATCGTGAAGCGGCCGAGCTCGGTCTGGAACGCGGGGTCGGCGATGCTCTCGAGGACCTGCGCGTTGCGCATCGCCGGGTCGCCCTGCGCGTCGACGAGGTTGAGCTCGACCTCCAGGCCGGTCATCGGCGACTCGTCGGCGAAGCGGTCCTCGGCGAGCATGCGGGCGAGCGCGTCGAGGTCGCGGTGGACCTTCTCGCGGTACCTGCGACGGTCGTCCCGGGTGAACTCGCGCTGCTCGACGGGCTTTCCCACGACTGCACGGTCCCCCGGTGGGTGATCTTCAACCCCCGGAGCCGGTCCGCGCCGCTGCTCCGGCGGGCTGCGGGCGGCGCGGCTCCCCGACTCTGTCAGTGCCCCCGCCTACGGTCTCCTGCGTGCGCATCCTCCACACCTCCGACTGGCACCTGGGCCGCTCCTTCCACCGGGAGGGCATGCTCGGGGCGCAGGCCGCCTTCGTCGACTTCCTGGTCGAGGTCGTCGTCCGCGAGCGGGTCGACGTGGTGCTGGTCGCCGGCGACGTCTACGACCGGGCGCTGCCCGCCGTCGACGCGGTCGCGCTGTTCGACGACGCGCTCTCCCGCCTGGTGGCCGCGGGCGCCCGGGTGGTGCTGCTCAGCGGCAACCACGACTCGGCGTCACGGCTGGGCTTCGGCTCGCGGCTGCTCGACGCGGCCGGGGTCCACCTGCGCACCGACCCGCGCGCGGTGGGCACCCCGGTGCTGCTGCAGGACGACCACGGCCCGGTCGCGCTCTACCCCCTGCCCTACCTCGAGCCCGACGCCGCAGGGCCGCTGCTCGCCTGCGACGAGCGCGGGCACGCCGCCGTGCTCGGCGCGGCGATGCGGCTCGTGCGCGCCGACCTCTCCCGCCGGCG
Source organism: Motilibacter peucedani (assembly GCF_003634695.1). Taxonomy (NCBI): domain Bacteria; kingdom Bacillati; phylum Actinomycetota; class Actinomycetes; order Motilibacterales; family Motilibacteraceae; genus Motilibacter; species Motilibacter peucedani. The sequence continues at coordinate 649,096 of NZ_RBWV01000010.1, read as the reverse complement.
CGGCACCCGCTCGGTGGTCGCCGCCCACGCCTTCGTCAGCGGCGGGCTGCCCAGCGACAGCGAGCGCGACATCTCGGTCGGCGGCATCGGCGCGGTGACGGCCTCGGTGTTCGACGGCGTCGACTACGCCGCCCTCGGCCACCTGCACGGCCCGCAGCAGCTGGGGCCGGCCGTCCGCTACAGCGGATCGCCGCTGGCCTACTCCTTCTCCGAGGCGCGCCACACCAAGTCGGTGGCCCTGGTCGAGCTCGGGGCGTCGGGGCTCGGGTCGGTCGAGGTGGTCCCCTGCCCGGTCCCCCGCCCCCTCGCCACCCTGCGCGGCAGCCTCGACGACCTGCTGACGGGCGCCCAGCACGCCCACCTCGAGGACTCCTGGCTGCAGGTGACGCTCACCGACGCCGTGCGCCCGCGCGAGCCGATGGAGCGGCTGCGCGCCCGGTTCCCCCACGTGCTGGTGCTCGGGTTCGACCCGGTCGGCGGCCCGCAGCGGGCCCAGGGCTACTCCGAGCTGGTGCGCGGGCTCGACGACCTCGGCCTGGCCGCGGGCTTCGTCGAGCACGTGCGCGCCGGGGCGGCGCCCACCGACGCCGAGACCGCCCTGCTGCGCGAGGCGTTCGAGGCCGTGCGCCTGCGCGAGGCGGTCGCCTGATGCGCCTGCACACGCTGCGCATGACGGCGTTCGGGCCCTTCGCCGGCACGGAGGAGGTCGACTTCGACGCGCTGCACGACGCCGGGCTCTTCCTGCTCTCCGGCCCCACCGGCGCGGGCAAGACCAGCATCCTCGACGCCGTCGTGTTCGCCCTCTACGGCGTGGTCCCCGGCGCCCGCCAGGGCGCGGGACGGCTGCGCAGCGACCACGCCTCGCCCGCCGTCACGACCGAGGTGCGCCTCGAGCTGACCTGCCGGGGCCGCCGCTTCCGCGTGACGCGGCGCCCCGCCTGGGACCGGCCGAAGAAGCGCGGCACGGGCACGGTGCGCGAGCAGGCCGGGGTGCTGGTCGAGGAGGTCGTCTGCGACGAGCCCGTCGTGCGGGCCACGCGGCTCGACGAGGCGGGCCACCTGCTGGGCGAGGTGCTCGGCATGACGGCGGAGCAGTTCTGCCAGGTCGTGCTGCTCCCGCAGGGCGAGTTCGCCCGCTTCCTGCGCGCCGACGCCGAGACCCGGCGCGCGATACTCCAGACGCTGTTCGCGACCGAGCGCTTCGCGGCCGTCGAGGCGTGGCTGGCCGAGCGCCGCCGCGAGTCGGCCCGCAGCCTGGCCGACCGCGAGGAGGACCTCCGCGTCCTGCTCGCCCGCGCCGCGCAGGAGGCCGGGGCGCCGGCGCCCGAGGCCGCCGACGACCCCGCCGGCTGGCTCCGTGCGCTGGTGCTCGACGCGCGCGGGCGCGCCGACGCCGCGGGGGCGGCGCTGCCGGCCGCCGAGCAGGCGGTCGAGGGAGCGCGGGCGCGGCTCGACGCGGCCCGCGGCGAAGCGGCCCTGCAGGACGCGGCGCGGGCGCTCCACGGGCGCGCCCAGCGGGCCGCGGCCTCGCGCGCGCGGCACGGGCAGCTCGCCGACGAGCTGGCGCGAGCCCGCCGCGCGCTGCCGGTGCGCCCGCTGCTCGACGCCCTCGCCCGCGCTGAGCGCGACCTCGACCGCGCGGCCGCCGAGCTGGCCGCCCGTGCCGGTGCGGCGGGCCTGGAGGGTCAGGACGCCCCGCCCGGCGCCGGCGGGCCGTCGCTGCGGTCGGCCGCCCAGGACCGGCTGGCCGAGGCCAGCCGGCTGGGCGGGCTCGCCGAGGAGGAGGCCCACCTCCCTCAGCTCGTGGCGTCGGAGCAGGCCGAGCGGGCGGTGGCCGCCGACGCGCTCGCCGAGCACCAGCGGCTCGTGGTGCTGCGCGACGCCCTCCCCGGTCTGCGGGCGCACGCGCGCGCGGCGCTGGAGGCCGCCGTGGCGGCGGCGTCGGAGGCGCGCCGGCTCTCCCCGCTCGTGCAGGAGGCCGAGGCGCGGGTCGCCGCCGGTCGCGAGCGCGACGCGCTCGAGGCGGCCCTCGCGGAGGCCCGCGCCGGGCTGCTGCTGCTGACCGACTCGGCCCAGGACGAGCGCGAGCGCTGGCTCGACGCCCGCAGCGCCCGCCTCGACGCCATGGCGGCCGAGCTCGCGCAGGGCCTCGTCGACGGCGACGCCTGCCCGGTGTGCGGCGCGAGCGAGCACCCGGCCCCTGCTCGGGCGCAGGGCGACGCAGCTGCCGACGAGGACCGCGCCCGCCAGGCCTTCGAGCTGGCCGAGGCGCGGCGGGCCCAGGCGGCGGAGACCGTGTCGGTGGTCACGGCCCGGCACGCCGCCGTTGCAGCCCTCGCGGGCAGCGCCGGACTGGCGGAGCTGCAGTCGGCCTGGCGGCAGCTCGTGGCCGAGCTGGAGCTGGCCACCGAGGCGGCCGCCGGGCAACCCGCGGCCCACGAGCGCCTGCTGCAGCTCGACGAGCAGGACCGCACGCTCGGCGAGCGGCTCTCGGCCACCACGGCGCGCGCGGCGCAGGCGGCCGCCTCCGCGCAGGCGCGCGCCGATCAGCTGGCGGCCGCGCGCGAGCGCCTCGACGCCGCCCGGGGCGACGACCCGAGCGTCGCCCGGCGCGCCGAGCGCCTGCGCCGCGTGGCCGCGCTGCTCGTCGCGACCGCCGAGGCGGCGGAGGCCCACGAGCGCCAGCGGGCCGCCTGCTCCGCGACGCGCGAGCAGGCGGTGGCCGCCGTCGCCGAGGCGGCCTTCGACGACCTGGGTGCCGCGCGAGCCGCGTGCCGCACCTCTGCGGCCACCGCGGAGCTGGAGGCCGAGCTGCGCGGGCTCGAGCAGGAGGCTGCGGCGCTCGCCGACCGCCTCGCCGAGCAGCCCTACGCCGACGGCGGGCTCGAGCGGCTGCTCGCCGCCGCGCCGCCCGACCTGCCGGGCGCCGAGCTCGAGCTCGCCGCCGCGTCGCGAGCACTGGCGCAGGCGGGAGAGGACGCCGCGCTGGCCCGCAGGCGGTCCGCGGCGCTCGAGCAGCTCTTCGTGACCACCGACGAGGCGCTCCGCGGGCTCGCGCCCGAGCGCGAGCGCCACGCCGTGCTCGCGTCGCTCTCGGCGCTCGCCGAGGGCAGCGGCGGCGACAACACCCTGCGCATGCGGCTGTCCGCCTACGTGCTCGCCGCCCGGCTCGAGCAGGTGGCGCTGGCCGCCGGCGAGCGGCTGCTGCGCATGACCAGCGGGCGCTACTCCCTGGCCCACACCGCGGCGGCCACCAGCGGCCGGGGCCGGGCCGGGCTCGGACTCACGGTGCTCGACGCCTGGACCGGCGTCGAGCGCGACCCGGCCACCCTGTCCGGCGGCGAGGCGTTCTCCGCGTCGCTGGCCCTCGCGCTCGGCCTGGCCGACGTGGTCGCGGCAGAGGCGGGCGGGGCGGTCCTCGAGACGCTGTTCATCGACGAGGGGTTCGGCTCCCTCGACGACGAGACCCTCGACGAGGTGCTCGACGTGCTCGACGGGCTTCGCGAGGGCGGTCGGGTCGTCGGGCTGGTGAGCCACGTGTCCGAGCTCCGGGCCCGCGTGCCGGCGCAGGTCCGCGTCGCCAAGGGCCGCGACGGTTCCCGGGTGTCGCTGACCGGCTGCGCACCGTCGACCTCGGCGGGCCGGGCGACCACGAGCTCCGTGCAGGGGGCATCCTCGGCGGCATGAGCGAGCTGCGCCCCTACGCCGCCGTCGACCTCGACGGCGTGGTCGCCGACGTGCGGCACCGCCTCCACCACGTGGAGTCCCGGCCCAAGGCCTGGGACGCCTTCTTCGCCGCGGCACCCGACGACCCCCTGCTCGTCGAGGGCGAGGCGGTGGCCCACCAGCTGGCGGCCGACCACGAGCTGGTGTGGGTGACCGGCCGGCCCGAGCGCTGCCGCGCCGACACCGAGCGCTGGTTGCGCGAGCACGGCCTGCCCGAGGGCCGCCTGCTGATGCGGCGCGGCGGCGACCGGCGGCCGGCCCGGCAGACGAAGGTCGAGCTGCTGCGCCGGCTGGCGGCTGAGCGACCGGTCGACGTGCTCGTCGACGACGACGCAGCGGTCGTCGCCGCCGCCCGCGCTGCGGGCTTCGCCGTCATGCACGCCGACTGGATGGGCCGCGACGCCGACGAGCAGCTGACCCTCCAGCAGGCGCAGCAGGACGAGGGACGCACCTGACCCGTGCGCCGGGGCATGGACCGCCCGCCCGCGCGGAACCATCCCGGTGCGTCGCGCGCCCGCGCTGCGTCCGACCTCCCGGCTGCGGGCGGCGAACCCGGAGGAACCCATGCCAGCGACGCCTGCCCACGCCGCCCAGGGCCGAGAGAGCGCTGACGACCAGCGCGACGACGACGAGCGCGAGCAGGACGCCGGTGCGCCCGACACCGACGAGCGCGACGAGCCGGTGCTCGAGGAGCGCGTCGAGAACGCCTTCGACCGGCTCGCCGACGAGGGCGAGCAGCGCCTCGAGCGCACCTGGGGAGCGCTGGTCAGCACCGGGCTGATGGGCGGCGTCGACGTCGCTCTCGGCCTGCTCGCCCTGCTGGTCGTGCTCGACGCGACCGGGAGCCCGCTGCTCGCGGGGGTCGCGTTCTCCGTGGGCTTCCTCGCGCTGCTGCTCGCCGACAGCGAGCTGTTCACCGAGGGCTTCCTGGTGCCGGTGACGGCCGTTGCCGCGAAGCGCGCGCGGCCCGTGCAGCTCCTACGCCTGTGGGTCCTCACCCTGGTGGCCAACCTGGTCGGCGGCTGGTGCATGGCGTGGGTGATCGCCCACGGCTTCCCCCGCCTGCACCACCTGGCCGTCGAGACCGCCGCGACCTACGCGCAGGCGCACCTGTCGGTGCGCACCGTCTGCCTCGGCGTGCTCGCCGGCGCGGCGATCACGCTCATGACCCGCATGCAGCACGGCACCGACTCCGACCCGGCCAAGGCGATGGCCGCCCTCGCCTTCGGCTTCGTGCTCGCCGGGACCGGGGTGTTCCACTCGGTGCTCGACTCGCTGCTCGTGTTCGTCGCCCTGACGGGCGGGTCGGCGCCCTACGGCTACCTGGACTGGCTGCAGTGGTTCGCCTACACCGTCGTCGCCAACGTCGTGGGCGGCCTCGGGCTCATCACCCTGCTGCGGCTGGTGCGCAGCAAGGAGCGGGTCGCCAAGGAGCGGGCGGAGAGCTGAGCGGGCTCAGGCCAGGCTCTGCAGCGCCCGCTCCTCCGAGGCGAGGCGCACCCTCAGCAGCCCGGCGTTGAGCACGGTGAAGACGGTGGCGGTCAGCCAGGCCGAGTGCACGAGCGGCAGTGCGACCCCCTCGACGACGACGGCGACGTAGTTGGGGTGGCGCAGCAGCCGGTAGGGGCCGCGCTCGACGCGCTCGAGGCCCGGCACCACGATGACGCGGGTGTTCCACTGCCGCCCGAGCGTGGCGATGCACCACCACCGCAGGGCTTGCGACGACGCGACGAGCGCCGTGCACGTCCAGCCGAGAGCCGGCAGGAAGGGCCGGTCGAGCGCGCCGGCCTCCGCGACGCAGGCGACGAGCAGCCCGGTGTGCAGCACCACCATGAACGGCCAGTGGCCCTGCCCGGACTCCACTCCACCGCGCGCCAGGCTCCAGCGGGCGTTGCGGGTCGCGACGACGAGCTCAGCGAGGCGCTCGGCGCCGACGGCGAGGACGAGCGCGACGTACCAGCTCACCTCACCACTCCAGCAGCACGAGCTCGCTGCAGAACCCCGGCCCCATCGCGAACATCACGCTGGGCTCGCCCGCGGCCGGGCGGCGCTCGGCGGCGGTGCGCTCGAGCACGTTGAGCACCGAGACCGAGGACAGGTTGCCGGTCTCGCGCATGCTGCGCCACGACAGCTCCAGCGCGTCGTCGGGCAGCCCGAGCACGCGCGTCACGGTGTCGAGGACCTTGGGACCGCCGGGGTGCCCGATCCACGAGCCGATGTCACCGATGTCGAGGCCGGCGTCGGCGAGAAAGCCCTTCACATCGCCCGCGAGGTGCTCCTCGACGACGTCGGGCACCGAGGCCGAGAGCACGACGCGGAAGCCGGTGGTGCCGACGTCCCAGCCCATCACGTCCTCGGTGCCGGGGTAGAAGCTGCTGCGCGAGGCCACGACCCGCGGCGTACCGGTGCCTTCGTCGAGCCCCATCGCCTGCGCGCGCCGGTCGCCGACCAGGACCACGGCCGAGGCGCCGTCGCCGAACAGTCCGGTGGCGATCAGGTTCGCCACCGACGAGTCGCCCAGCTGGAACGTCAACGAGCACAGCTCGACCGCGACCAGCACCACGACGTCGTCCGGGTGCCCGACGAGGTGGTCGGCCGCGCGGGCCACCCCTGCCGCACCGGCGACGCAGCCGAGCCCGAACAGCGGCAGCCGCTTGACGTCGGGACGCAGTCCGACCAGGTTGACCAGCCTGGCGTCGAGGGAGGGCACTCCCACCCCGGTGACGGTCGTCGAGATGACGAGGTCGACGTCGCTCCCCGCGAGCCCGCTGCGCTCGAGCGCCGCCGCGACGGCGCGGGCGCCGAGGGCGGTGGCGGCCGACACGTACGCGGTGTTCGCTCCTGTGAAGTCGCGCAGCTCGGCGTAGGCCTCGATGGGCAGCGCGAGGTGGCGGTGCTCCACGCCGGTCGAGCGGTGGAACCGCTCGAGCAGCGCCCGCCGGTCGTCCTCCGGGCGCATCAGGCCGGTGAAGGCTTCGGTGATCTGCTGCTGGGGGTACCGGTGCTCGGGAAGTGCTCCCGCGACCGCTGCGATGCGCGCCACGGCTCTCACGCTACGCGGCGCCGGCGGGCGCGCCAGCCGACCGAGCCCGTGGCCGACCTCCGCGGCGTATCTGGCGCGCCTCTGTGCGCTCAGGTCGACGAGTGCCTCGTGACTCGCCGGCGCCACTGAACCGATCGCAGGGTCCAGCGACTCACCCGAGATGACGGGGCTCGACGGGTGAACCAGCGATCGCCGACACGCGGGAGGTGAAGGTGGAAGCCGAGCCGACCGAAGAGCACTGTGAGAGAGACCACGAGAAGCGTCCCCTGGAGGGGAAGAGACACATGACCACCTGCTCGCACCATCCGACCTGTCCCACCTCGCACGCGCCCGACCACGAGGCCGCGGCCGTCGTCTCCCGCCACTGGGAGCAGGGCTGGGCCCTGCTCTGCAACGGCGTGGTCCTCTTCGAGGACAACGGCGAGCTGTTCCCCGACGGCCAGGTCGCGGCTCCCCGCCGCCCCGTGCCGGCGCACGCGGCCTGAGCCAGCCGCGGGAGCGCACAGCCGAGCGGGCGCACGCCCGCGCGGCCGAGCGAGCCGCCTACTCCTCGAACGCAGACGCCGGCGGGCAGGCGCACACCAGGTTGCGGTCGCCCCACGCCGAGTCGATGCGCGAGACGGGCGGCCAGTACTTCCCCTCGGGCGACGCGCCGCCCGGGTAGACCGCCTCGCGCCGGGTGTAGGCGCGGTCCCAGTCGTCGACCAGGGACTCGGCAGGGTGCGGCGCCCGCGCGAGCGGGTTGTCGCCCGCCGGCCAGCGACCCTCGGCCACCGCGTCGGCCTCCTGCCGGATCGCGACCATCGCGTCGCAGAAGCGGTCGATCTCGCGCAGGTCCTCGCTCTCGGTCGGCTCGACCATCAGGGTGCCGGCGACCGGGAAGCTCATGGTCGGCGCGTGGAAGCCGTAGTCGATCAGGCGCTTGGCCACGTCGTCGACGGTCACCCCGGTCGCCTTGGTCAGCGGGCGCAGGTCGAGGATGCACTCGTGGGCGACGAGGCCGTCGCGGCCGGTGTAGAGCACCGGGTAGTGCTCGCGCAGGCGCGCCGCCACGTAGTTGGCCGACAGCACCGCGACCGACGTCGCCCGGCGCAGGCCCTCGGCGCCCATCAGCCGGATGTAGGCCCACGGGATCGGCAGGATGCCGGCGCTCCCCCACGGCGCGGCGCTGATCGGGCCGGTGCCGGTCTCCGGCCCCGCCTGCGCGGCGAGCGGGTGGTTCGGGAGGTAGGGCGCCAGGTGGGCGCGCACGGCCACCGGGCCGACGCCCGGGCCGCCGCCGCCGTGCGGGATGCAGAAGGTCTTGTGCAGGTTGAGGTGCGAGACGTCGGCGCCGAAGGCACCCGGGCGCGCGACGCCGACCAGGGCGTTGAGGTTGGCGCCGTCGACGTAGACCTGGCCGCCCGCCTCGTGCACGAGCGAGCAGACCTCGCCCACCGTCTCCTCGTAGACGCCGTGCGTCGAGGGGTAGGTGAGCATGATCGCCGCGACCCGGCCCTCGTGGGTGGCGAGCTTCGCGCGCAGGTCGTCGAGGTCGATCTCGCCCTGCTCGGTGGTCGCGACGACCGAGACCCGCAGGCCCGCCAGCACCGCGCTGGCGGCGTTGGTCCCGTGGGCGCTCGCCGGCACCAGGCAGACGTCGCGCTCGCCGTGGCCCTCGGCCCGGTGGAACGCGCGGATCGCCAGCAGCCCGGCCAGCTCGCCCTGCGCGCCGGCGTTGGGCTGGAGCGACACCGAGTCGTAGCCCGTGATCTCGGCGAGCCAGCGCTCGAGGTCGGCGGTCAGCTCGGCGTAGCCGGCCGAGTCCTCGCTCGGCTGGAACGGGTGGATGTCGGCGAACTCGGGCCAGGAGATCGGCTCGAGCTCGGTGGTCGCGTTGAGCTTCATGGTGCACGAGCCGAGCGGGATCATGCCGCGGTCGAGCGCGTAGTCCTTGTCCGAGAGGCGGCGCAGGTAGCGCAGCAGGTCGGTCTCGCTGCGCAGGTCGGTGAAGACCGGTGCGGTGAGGAAGCTCGAGGTGCGCGCGAGACCAGCGGGGTACGCGGCGGCCTCCTCCCGCGCCTCGGCGGCCTGCACGCCGAACGCCTGGCGGACCAGCTCGACGTGCTCCGCGGTCGTCGTCTCGTCGGTGCTGACGCCGACGCGGTCGGCGTCGACACGGCGCAGGTCGACGCCGAGCGCGCGAGCCTTGCCCACGACCTCGTCCGCGCGGCCCGGCACGACCGCCGTGACGGTGTCGAAGAAGTGCTCGTGCGCGAGCTCGACGCCGGCGGCTCGCAGGGCCGTCGCGAGCTCGACGGCGTGCCGGTGCGTACGCGTCGCGATCGCCCGCAGCCCCTCGGGGCCGTGGTAGGACGCGTACATCGCCGACACCACGGCGAGCAGCACCTGCGCGGTGCAGATGTTGCTGGTCGCCTTGTCGCGGCGGATGTGCTGCTCGCGGGTCTGCAGCGCGAGGCGGTAGGCCGGTCGGCCGTCGGCGTCGCGGCTCAGGCCGACGAGCCGGCCTGGCAGCTGACGCGCGAGGCCCTCGCGCACCGACATGAAGCCGGCGTGCGGGCCGCCGAAGAAGAGGGGTACGCCGAGGCGCTGGGCGCTGCCGACGGCCACGTCGGCGCCCCACTCGCCGGGTGGCGTCAGCAGGGTCAGCGCGAGCAGGTCGGTGGCGGCGGCGACCAGGCCGCCGCGCGCGTGGACGGCCTCGGCCAGCGCGCGCAGGTCGCGCACGCCGCCGGTCGAGCTCGGGCAGGACACCAGCACGCCGAGCAGGGGGCCCTCGGGGAGGGCCGCGCCGCCGTCGGCGAGGTCGAGGACCTGCAGCGGGATGCCCAGCGGCTCGGCGCGCGCGGCGAGCAGCGCGAGGGTCTGCGGGTGGGTGTCGGCGTCGACGACGAAGACGCCGCCCTTGGCCGCAGGCCCGGCGACGCGGGCGGCCATCGTCATCGCCTCGGCGGCCGCGGTCGACTCGTCGAGCAGCGAGGCGCCGGCGATCGGCAGGGCCGTGAGGTCGCTGACCAGGGTCTGGAAGCTGAAGAGCGCCTCGAGCCGGCCCTGCGAGATCTCGGGCTGGTAGGGCGTGTAGGCGGTGTACCAGCTGGGGCTCTCCAGCACGTTGCGCCGGATCACGCCGGGGGTGTGCGTGCGCGACCAGCCGAGCCCGATCATCGGGGTGCCGACGCGGTTGCGCTGCGCCAGCGCACGCAGCGCTGCAGTCACCTCCGCCTCGCTGCCGGGCGCCGGCAGGTCGAGGGGCTCGGTGCTGCGGATCGAGGCGGGGACCGCCGCGTCGAGCAGGGCGTCGAGGCTGTCGTAGCCGAGGGCCGAGAGCATCTGCTGCTGCTCGGCGGGGCCGGGTCCGATGTGGCGGGCGACGAACTCTGCGAGCAAGGGGAGCCTCCGGGCGCGGTCGGGTCGGGCGCTCCCCCTCTGTCATGGAGCCTGAGAGCTTCACCGGGCGACGTGCGCGGGCCCGGCTTTCACCGTCGGCGAGGGTGCGGCTGCGCCGGGGACCCTGCTTTCCAGAGGTGTCTCCACCGCGCGGTCCTGGGTGCCTGAGAGGTTCCGGGGAGGTTGCTCCTTCGGCGCGCCGCGCTGGCTGCGCGGTGACTCTCCCGCGCGGGATCGTCGACGGACCCAGCCTAGCCCAGCGCGGCCGGGCAGGGCCCGCTCCCGAGCCGCGGGAGGAGCTGCGCGTCAGCCGGTCTTGCGGGCCGAGCGGCGAGAGGCCAGCTCGTCGGTGCCCTGCGGCGCGGCGTGCTCCTGGCCGTCGGCGCGGACGCCGGGCAGCTCGGCGAGGGTGCCCTCGACCTCGCGCCACACCCGGCCGACGGCGATGCCGAACACGCCCTGGCCGCCCTGGACCAGGTCGATGACCTCGTCGGCCGAGGTGCACTCGTAGACGCTGGCGCCGTCGCTCATCAGCGTGATGCTGGCGAGGTCGCCCGCGCCGCGCTCGCGCAGGTGCGTCACCGCGGTGCGGATGTTCTGGAGCGAGACGCCGGTGTCGAGCAGCCGCTTGACGATCTTGAGCAGCAGGATGTCGGTGAAGGAGTAGAGCCGCTGGGTGCCGGAGCCGGACGCGGGCCGCACGGTGGGCTCGACGAGGCCGGTGCGGGCCCAGTAGTCGAGCTGGCGGTAGGTGATGCCGGCTGCGGCGCACGCGGTGGGGCCGCGGAAGCCGACGCCCTCGAGCTCGGCGGCCGCCTCGTCGGGGAAGAGCTCCTGCTGGGTGCCCTGCAGCCCGGCGGGCAGCGGGACCTGCGCAGGGCGCGCCGAGCTGTCGGACCCGCGAGAGCCGCTCATGGCAGTGCCTTCCGGTATGACGCCCGTGCTGTGCTGCGCCGGTCAGCGCGTTGGAGCCTGCTGCCACCGGTGGAACTACACCGACGGCGTTCGACAGACGCTACGGCTGCGGCGGGCCGCGGTCAACGACGCAGCCCGGCGTGTCGTTCCCGGCTGGCGGGCAGCGCCACCCGCGCGGGCGGCGGAGCTACTGCCGCCCCTGGCCGCCGCCGGCCTCGAAGTCCTCGGGCGAGATCGAGTCGAGGAACTCGCGGAACTTCTCGACCTCGTCCTCCTGCTCGTCGGGTATCGCGATGGCGGCCTCGTCGAGCACGCCGTCGTCGCAGAAGATCGGGCTCTCGGTGCGCAGCGCCAGGGCGATGGCGTCGGAGGGCCGGCTGCTCACCTGCAGGCCGCCGGTGAGCTGGAGCTCGGCGTAGAACACCCCGTCGCTCAGGGCGGTGATGCGCACCTGCTCGAGCTGGCGCCCGACGGTGTCGAGGATGTCGCGCATGAGGTCGTGGGTGAGCGGCCGCGCCGGCACCACGCCCTGCTGCGCGAAGGCGATGGCGGTGGCCTCGACCGCACCGATCCAGATGGGCAGGTAGCGCTCCCCGTCAGACTCCTTGAGGAGCACGATCGGCTGGTTCGAGGGCATCTCCACCCGAACCCCGACGACGTCGAGTTGGCGCACGGTTTCACCCTACCCGCAGGAGGTCTCGCGCCGTCGGCGCTCTCGTCAGCGGCGGAGCGGGCGGGCCCTCAGCGCCCGGCGGAGCGGTCGAGCGCCGCCTTCACGAGCAGCGCGTGCAGCCGCACGGTCAGGGCCGTCAGCTCGCGGGTGGCCTCCTCGGCGCGGGCCTGGGCGTCGGCGCCGCGCTGGCGCAGCAGGGGTGCGCTGGCCTGCTCGACGAGCCCGGCCTGGCGCTCGGCCGCGGTGCGGAAGGGACGCAGGTGGCGCGGCTCGACGCCGAAGCGGGCGAGCTCTCCGACCACCCTGGCCACGAGCAGCGCGTCGCGGTCGTAGTGGCCGGTCGCCGACGGCTCGCCGATGAGGCCGAAGGACTCGACCTCGCGCAGCTGGGCCTCGGCGATGCCGGCGGCCTCGCACAGCTCGCGCCGGGAGAGGCGCAGGGTCGCGGCGGCGTCGGGGCCGAAGGCCTCGCGCGCCAGCACGTCGGGGTCGTCGGCCGGCTCGAGGCTCGCCTGCGGCACGCGCGGCGCAGCGGCGGAGAGCGCCGGCGGCTCGAGGCCGCGGTCGATCGCCTCCAGGTGCTCCTTGATCACCCGCAGCGGGAGGTAGGCGTCGCGCTGGGCGCGCAGCACGTACCTCAGCCGCTCGACGTCGGCAGCGGAGAACTTGCGGTAGCCCGACGCGGTGCGCTCAGGCTCGACCAGACCTTCAGCCTCGAGGAAGCGGATCTTCGAGATGCTGACGTCGGGGAACTCGGTACGCAGGGTCGAGAGGACCTCCCCGATGCTCCTGGTCGAGCCGGTCGAGCGCGTCATGGGGTCGGTGGCACGGGACGCCGGGAGCGCGCTCACCCCTTGGCTCCCCCGCCCCCGCTCAGCAGGTAGGCCAGGCGGTACTTGCCGACCTGGACCTCGTCGCCGCCGGAGAGCAGCACCGAGTCGATGCGCTGGCGGTTGACGTAGGTGCCGTTGAGGCTGCCGACGTCGCGGACGAGGAAGCCGTCAGGCGTGCGCACGAACTCCGCGTGCCGGCGCGAGACCGTGACGTCGTCGAGGAAGATGTCGCTCTCCGGGTGGCGCCCGGCGGTGGTGACGTCCTCGTCGAGCAGGAACCGGCTGCCGGCGTTGGGCCCGCGGCGCACGACGAGCAGCGCCGAGCCCGGCGGCAGGGCGCTGACCGCTGCGAGGTCGGCCTGCGAGAACGAGCCGGCGTCGGCCTCGGGCTCGGTGGCCGGCTCGCCCGCGAGCCCCTGGATCGAGAGCGCGCTGGTCATGTCGCCGGTGCGCAGGGCGGTGCCGCAGCTGCTGCAGAAGCGGGCCGACTCGTCGTTGGCGTGCCCGCAGTTGGTGCAGAACGACATGTGCGGCCTTTCGTCGACGGGGGCGCGACGCCCGGCGCGGTCGCCGGGTGTGCGCAGCGGGGTCGCTGAACCTTGACTCGAGGTCGAGGCTACCGCGCGAGGACGGTCGGCCGCTGATCGGTCTACTGCTGGGTGAGGGCGGCGTAGGCGTCGGCGTCGAGCAGCTCCTGACCGCCCTGCGCGCCGCCGCGCACCTCGAACATCCAGCCCTCGCCGTAGGGGTCGGAGTTGACCAGCTCGGGCGTCTGCTCGAGGGCCTCGTTGCGGGCCACGACCTCGCCGGTGACCGGGGAGTAGACGTCGCTGACGCTCTTGGTCGACTCGACCTCTCCGCACGACTCACCCGCCGTGACCGTGTCGCCGACCGCGGGCAGCTGGACGAAGACGACGTCGCCCAGCGCGTCCTGCGCGAAGTCGGTGATGCCGACGCGCACGACGCCGTCGCTCTCGCGGAGCCACTCGTGCTGGGCGGTGTAGCGCAGGTCCTGCGGGAGCACTCGGTCCTCCGTGTCTGTGGCGGTGCGTGGGCTCGCGGGCCGGGAGCCCGACCCTAGCCCGCGACCCTAGCCACGGGCTCAACCGGGATGCAACGCGCTGACCAGCACGCTCGCGCGCTGGGAGACCTGCGGCGAGACGCCGGCCGCCTGCAGCGACTCGACGACCCCGCCGGGGATGCCGAGCGCCGACGCGAGGTCGGCCGCGGGGCCGACGGCGAGCACGACGTACGGCTGCGGCACGACGGTCCCGTCGACGCGGACCCCTTGCGCCGACTCCTCGAGCGCGGTGCTCACGACGACGCGCACCGACCCGATCTGGATCGCCTCGGCGCCCGCGTCGCGCAGCTCCTGCACCAGGTCGAGCAGCGCGACGGCGCGGACCCGGCCCTGCGGGTCGGGGATGCGCACCTCGACCCCCGGACCGGTGGCCCGCAACGTGCCGGCGAGGATGCCGAGCTCGTCGGCACGGCGGCGCGCGTCGGCCGCGGCCGCGGCGTCGGCCGCCCGGCCGCGGGAGAGCGAGTCGTAGTCCTGCTGCAGGGTCCGCAGCTCCTCGGCCAGCTGCTCGGAGCGCGCCTCGGAGTCGTCGAGGATGCGCACCAGCTCGGTCTGGCGCAGCCCCGACAGCGAGCTGGTGCCCGACGAGCGGGCCTGCACGACGGCGGCGAAGCCGACCAGGGCGAGCACGACCCCGACGGCGACCTGCGCCCGCGGCCGGGCGCGCAGCGGGGGCAGCGGTCGCACGGCTAGGCCCCGAACAGCCGGCGCCGGATGGCCGCGACGTTGGCGAAGATGCGCACGCCGAGCACGATCACGACCCCGGTGGAGAGCTGCCCGCCGACGCCCAGCTGGTCGCCGAGGTAGACGATCAGCGCAGCGACCACCGTGTTGGACAGGAACGACACGACGAACACCCGCTCGTCGAAGACGCCGTCGAGCGCCGCGCGGCACGCGCCGAACACCGCGTCGAGCGCCGCGACGACCGCGATGGGCAGGTAGGGCTGCAGCCAGAGCGGGACCGTGGGGTGCAGCACGAGGCCGGCGACGACGCCGACGACGAGCCCGAGGACGGGGATCACCGGGTCGGTCCCGGGCTCGCGACGCGCAGGGAGGCGGTGGCGGCGGGCAGCGCGACGCTGCTGCGCGAGCGCGCGCTCCACCGCACGCCGTAGGCGTCGGCCAGCTCGGAGAGCAGCGCTCCGCCGGCGCCGGCGACGAAGCGCGAGCGCAGGGCTGCGGGCCCGGTCGCCAGCACCGTGTAGGGCGGGGAGACCGCGCGGTAGCCGACGAGCACGGCGCTGCCCGCAGTGCGGATCGCGGTGAGCGAGGTCAGGCGGTTGCCGTCGACAGCGACGCCGGTCGCGCCGGCCGCCCACAGCCCGTCGACCACGAGCTGGAGGTCGCGGTCCTCGACGCGCGGCGCCGACCGGTCGGCCGGGTCGTCGACCGTCACCGCGACCCCTGGCCCGCGGAGCGCGGCGAGGCCGGCGGCGGCAGCGGCCGCCGGGTCGGGCGACGGCACCGCCGACGGGGCCGGCGACGCGCGCAGCGCCGCGATCCCCGCGCGCAGGCGGGCGAGCTCCGCGCGCTCGGTGTCGACGGAGCGGGAGCGGGCCTGCACCGCCTCGACGAGCCCCGCCCGGTCGGCCGAGGCGGCCGGCCGGGTCGCCCGGTGCTCCGCGGCCGCGACGCCGAGCACCAGCCCGGCCACCACCAGCCCGACCAGCGCCACGCGGGCCGCGCCGGGGTGCGGGTTGCGGGCGGCGACGGCGTAGGCGCTCTCGCCGCGGTGCAGCAGCAGCTCGTCGACCAGCGCCATGGTCGCGTCCGGGCGCGCCTGCGGAGCCGCGCCGGTCGTCACCCCCGCATCGTGCCACGCGGGTCGGACGGACTAGCGGTTGGCGCGTTCGACGACGAGCGCCCACTCGTC
This sequence comes from Motilibacter peucedani, assembly GCF_003634695.1. Taxonomy (NCBI): domain Bacteria; kingdom Bacillati; phylum Actinomycetota; class Actinomycetes; order Motilibacterales; family Motilibacteraceae; genus Motilibacter; species Motilibacter peucedani. The sequence goes on along the minus strand of NZ_RBWV01000010.1, from coordinate 633,565 downwards.
GAGCATCGCCTCCGCAGCGGCGTCGTTCGACCCCTCGGCCCACAGGTGCGTGACCGGTTCGGAGGGGTCCGGGAGCACGAGGGTCCAGCTGCCGTCGCGCTCGACGACGCGTACGCCGTCGGTCGTGTCGACCTGCCGGTCGCCGGCCGCCTCGACCACCGCGCGCATGACCGATCCCTTCGCCGCCCACGGCGTCGGGATCGAGCGGCGCACGATGTGCGAGGTGGGGATGCGGGCGTTGATCTCCGAGAGCTGGAGCTGGGTGCGGGCGACCAGGCCGACCAGGTGGACGAAGGCCGCGATGCCGTCGACGATGCCGCTGGACTCCGGCACCACGAACCCGCCGCGGCCGTCGGCGCCGAGGACGAGGTCGGGGTCGTGCGCGGCCGCCGCGAGCTGGGCCGACGACGTACCGGTCCAGGCGATGCGTACGCCGTGGAACCTCGCGACCGCCTCGCTGACCCGCGTCGTGGTGACCGGCAGGGCCACGACGCCGCGGTTCTTCTCCGCTGCGACCAGGTCGAGCACCACGAGCAGGGCGCGCTCGTCAGGCACCGGCCGACCCGTCTCGTCGGCGAGGGAGATGCGCTCGCCCACGGGGTCGAAGCGCACCCCGAAGGCCGCGCCCGAGGAGGCGACGAGCTCGCCGAGCCGCTCGAGCGCGACCTGCCGGCCCTCGCGGGTCTCGGTGGGGTAGGTCTCGTCGAGCCGGTTGCCGATGGTGAGCACGTCGATGCTGAGCCGGCCGAGCAGGGGCGGCAGGATCAGCGCGGCCGGGCCGCCGCCGGTGTCGACGACGACCTTGAGCTCGGCCTCGGCGACGCCGCGGGTGTCGAGCCGGTGCAGCAGGGCGGTGACGTAGCCCTCGCCGACCCGGCTGGGCCACTGCAGGTCGCCGATCTCGCCGGGGAAGGCGCGGCGGTACTCCTGGCGGGAGAGGACGCGCTCGACCTTGCGCTGCCCGCTCTGGCTGAGGTCGGCGCCGGCGCCGTCGAGCAGGACGATGTCGATGCTCTCGGGCAGCCCGCGGGTGGTGCGGATGTAGACGCCGCCGACGCCGCCGTCGGCGGTCTGCAGGCGCGCGACGGGCAGCGGCACGGCCTCGAGGTCCTCGACGTTGAGCGCCGAGCTGTTGAGGGCGGCGATGACCGCGCGCTTGATGGTGCGGGCGCCGCGGCTGTGGTCGCAGGCCGTGATGACCGTCGAGCCCTTGGGCAGCGTCGTCGCCCAGGCGCTGGCGAGGCGCACGGCGAGCTCGGGGGTGATCTCGACGTTGACGATGCCGCTGACGCCGCGCGGGCCGAACAGGCTGCGCTGGCCGCGCGACTCGAAGATGACGCTCTGGTTGACGACCGCGCCGGCCTCGACCGTCTTGAAGGGGTAGACCTTGACCCCCGACTGGACGATCGCCTCCTCCTCGATGACGCACTCGTCACCGATGACGGCGTTCTCCTCGACGCGCGCGCTGCGCATGACGTCGGTGTTCTTGCCGATGACGCAGGCGCGCAGGCTGGCGTGCGGGCCGATGAAGACGTTGTCGTGCACGACGGCGCGCTCGAGGAAGGCGCCGCTCTTCACGACGACGTTGCTGCCCAGCACGGTGTGCTCGCGCAGCGTCGCGCCGCCCTCGACCTTGGCGTAGTCGCCGACGTAGAGCGGGCCGACGAGCTTGGCGTCGGGGTCGACGTCGGCGCCCTCGGCAATCCAGACACCGGGCGAGACCTCGAACCCGTCGATCTGCACGTCGACGTTGCCGTTGAGGACGTCGGCCTGCGCGCGCAGGTAGGACTCCTGGGTGCCGACGTCCTCCCAGTAGCCGTCGGCGACGTAGCCGTAGACCGGGGCGCCGCGCTCGAGGAGCTTCGGGAACACGTCGCCCGACCAGTCGACCGTCTCCCCCGCGGTGACGAGCTCGAGGACCTCGGGCTCCATCACGTAGATGCCGGTGTTGACGGTGTCCGAGAAGACCTGCCCCCAGGTGGGCTTCTCGAGGAACCGCTGGATGCGCTCGTCCTCGTCGAGGATCGTGATGCCGAAGTCGAGGGGGTTCTCGACGCGCTTGAGGCACACCGTGACCAGCGCGCCGCGCTGGCGGTGGGCCTTGACCAGCGAGGTCAGGTCGATGTCGGTGAGGGCGTCGCCGCTGATCACCACGAAGGTGTCGTCCTTGAGCAGGTGGGCGGCGTTGCGCACGCTGCCCGCCGTGCCGAGCGGGGTCTCCTCGGTCGCGTACTGCAGCGACATCCCGAGGTCCTCGCCGTCGCCGAAGTAGTTGCGCACCAGCGCGGCGAGGAACTGGACGGTCACGACGGTCTCGTCGAAGCCGTGGGAGCGCAGCAGGCGCAGGACGTGCTCCATGATCGGCCGGTTGACCACGGGCAGCAGCGGCTTGGGCATGCTGGCCGTCATCGGCCGCAGCCGGGTGCCCTCACCGCCCGCCATCACGACGGCTTTCACGAGAGTGCCTTTCCCACTCGCAGGCGGGGTACGCGCCGGAGCAGCTCGCGCGCCTGCGCGAGGTAGAGCACCCCTGCGTACCAGTAGAGGACCGTGCCCCAGACCGCGAAGGCCCAGCCGAAGGCGTCGGCCGTGGACTCGAGCGTCCCGCGGCCGTCGCCGAGCAGCAGCAGCGGGAAGGCGTAGAGCAGGTTCGCGGTCGCCGCCTTGCCGAGGAAGTGCACCGGCAGCGGGCCGTACCCGTGGCGCCGCAGCACGAGCAGTGCGACGCCCAGGACCAGCTCGCGCGCCACCAGCACGACCGGCACCCACAGCGGCAGCACGCCTCGGATGGTCAGCCCGACCAGCGTCGCGACGATGTAGAGCCGGTCGGCGGCCGGGTCGAGCAGCGCGCCGAGCCGGCTCGTCGTGCCCGTGGCCCGGGCGATCTTGCCGTCGAGCCAGTCGGTCAGCCCGCTCACCACGAGCAGCGCCAGCGCCCACCCGTCGTGGTGGTCGAGCACGAGCCAGAGGAAGAAGGGCACGCCCACCAGGCGCAGCGCCGACAGCGCGTTGGGCACGGTGAGCACGCGGTCGGTCGGCACGAGCTCGGGCGGAGGCGGTCCGTCCATGCTGTCGTCCTCCAGACGGGGCGGGTGTGGGGGCTGTCCCGCTCCGGTGCGGCTGGGCGGCGAGCGCTGCGACGGCGCAGCTGCTGGCGCTCGGGGACGGGGCGTACGGGCTGCCTCGTACGTCTCTGTGCCGCGACACTACCCGTGAGGGGCCGCCGGTCTCCACCGTCTGTGACCGGACAACCATCGGGAACGACGAACGCCCCCGACCAGGAGCTCTGGTCGGGGGCGTCACGATGTCGGGCTGACAGGATTTGAACCTGCGACCCCTTGACCCCCAGTCAAGTGCGCTACCAAGCTGCGCCACAGCCCGAACGAGCGCCCGGTCGTGCCGGGCGGACCCGTAGACCTTACCGCAGCAGCGGGAGCCGCCTGACACCCGGCAGGCTCAGCGCTTCTTCTTCTCGCGGACGCGCACCGAGATCGAGATCGGGCTGCCGGCGAAGCCGAACTCCTCGCGCAGCCGCCGCTCGATGAAGCGGCGGTAGCCGGCCTCGAGGAAGCCCGACGTGAAGAGCACGAAGCGCGGCGGGGCCGCACCGGCCTGCGTGGCGAACAGGATCTTCGGCTGCTTGCCCCCGCGGACCGGCGGCGGCGTCGCCGACACGAGCTGGCCGAGGAAGGAGTTGAGCCGCGCGGTCGGCACGCGCGTCTCCCACCCCTCGAGGGCGGTGTCGAGCGCCGGCACCAGCTTGTCGAGGTGGCGCTTGGTCATCGCCGAGATGTTGACCCGCGGCGCCCAGCGCACCATCGCGAGGTCGCGGTCGATCTCGCGCTCGAGGATCTCGTGGCGCTCCTCGTCGAGCAGGTCCCACTTGTTGAAGGCGAGGACCAGCGCCCGACCGGACTCCGAGACCATCGAGGCGATGCGGATGTCCTGCTCGGCCAGCGGCTCGCTGGCGTCGAGCAGCAGCACGGCCACCTCGGCCTTGTCGACGGCGGTCTTGGTGCGCAGCGAGGCGTAGTAGTCGGCGCCCTGCTGCAGGTGCACGCGGCGCCGGATGCCGGCGGTGTCGACGAAGCGCCAGTCGCGGCCGCCGAGCTCGACGAGCTCGTCGACCGGGTCGCGGGTCGTTCCCGCGGTCGGGTCGACGACCACGCGGTCCTCGCCCGCGAGCGCGTTGAGCAGGCTCGACTTGCCGACGTTGGGACGCCCCACGAGCGCCACCCGCCGCGGGCCCTGGGGCACGGCCTCCGCCGGACGCGGCTGGGGCAGCACGGCGATGATCGCGTCGAGCAGGTCACCGCTCCCCCGGCCGTGCAGGGCCGAGACGGGGTAGGGCTCGCCCAGCCCGAGGTTCCACAGCGCCAGGGCGTCGGACTCGGCCTTCTGGTCGTCGACCTTGTTGGCGGCGAGGACGACCGGCTTGCCGGCCCGGCGCAGCACGCGCACCACCGCGTCCTCGGTGTCGGTGGCGCCGACGGTCGCGTCGACGACGAGCAGCACGGCGTCGGCCGCGGCCACGGCGAGCTCGGCCTGCTCGGCCACGCGGGCGGCGAGCCCGGTGACGTCGCGCTCCCACCCGCCGGTGTCGACCAGGGTGAACTGCCGGCCCGACCACGACGCGTCGTAGGCGACGCGGTCGCGCGTCACGCCCGGCACGTCCTCGACGACCGCCTCACGACGGCCGAGGATGCGGTTGACCAGCGTCGACTTGCCGACGTTGGGCCGGCCGACCACGGCGAGCACCGGCAGGATGAGCCCGTCGAGCGGGTCGTCGCCGAGCTCGAACTCGTCGTCGGAGGGCTCTTCGAGGTCGTCGTCGTCGATGACGAAGTTCTCGTCGTCGGCGAACTCGTCGTCGTAGTCGTCGTCGCTGTCGGCCAGCGGGTGCTCGTCGAGCGAGGTCGTGTCCGACGCGTCGAGCGCTGCCGGGTCGGTGCCCGTGGGGCCCATCGGACCGCTGGTCATCGGACCGCCTCCAGCGCCGCCGCGGCCTCGGGCACGCGGGCGACGACGACCTGCAGCACCGCGTCGACGACCTCGTCGAAGCCGAGGCGAGAGGTGTCGATCTCGACGACACCGTCGGCGGCGGTGAAGAAGTCGTTGACCTGCGCGTCGCGCGCGTCGCGCTCGACGATGGAGTCGCGGGTCGCGGCCAGCGCCGCGGCGTCGGACGCGCCGTGCAGCTCCTGCGCCCGCCGGGCGACGCGCGCCTCGGCGTCGGCCGTGAGCAGCAGGCGCACCGGCGCGTCGGGCGCGACCACCGTCGTGATGTCGCGGCCCTCGATGACGACGGCACCGGCCTCGGCGACGGCGCGCTGGCGGGCGACCAGCTCGGCCCGCACCTCGGGGTTGCGCGCGACCTCGCTCACGACCGCCGAGACGCGCGGCTCGCGGATGGCGGCGGTGACGTCGAGCCCGTCGATGACGACCGACTCGTGGGCCGGGTCGGTGGACTGCTCGAGGTGCGCCGCCCGGGCCAGGGCGGCGACCGCCGCGCCGTCGCCCGGGTCGATGCCGCGGTCGAGCGCGGCGGCGGCGACGGCGCGGTACATCGCCCCGGTGTCGAGGCAGGCCAGCCCGAGCACGCCGGCGACGCGGCGCGAGACCGAGGACTTGCCGGAGCCGGAGGACCCGTCGATGGCGACGACCAGCGACGCGAGGCGTACGGGTTCGGGAGTCACAGCTCTCCTCGGCGGGGTAGCGCGGGCCGGCAGGCGCGAGTGCGCCGGGCCGGCGGCGGGAGGGCTCGACGCGTGCGCGCTGGAGCGGTCCCCGCCTGCACAAGACTAGCCGCTGGCGGGCACCGGCGTCCGCGGCCGAGCGCTCAGCGGTGCACGGACCACCCGTCGGCCGTCAGCGCCGCGGCCAGCAGGTCGGCCGACTCCGGGCGCACGAGCAGCTCGGCGAGACCGGCGGGCTGGCCCAGCGAGTGCTCGATCGCGAGGTCCTCGACGTTGACGCCCGCGGTGTCGATCGCGGCGAGCAGCCGCGCGAGCTCGCCGGGGCGGTCCGGCACGACGACCGGGACGACGGCCAGGTGCTCCGGGCGCCCGCCGTGGCGGCCGGGCAGGCGGGCGCGCCCGGCGTTGCCGGCGGCGAGCAGGCGGCGCACGTCGTCGGCCGCGTGCACGTCGTCGGGGTCGGCGGCCAGTGCGGCGAGGGCGTCGAGCGCCGCGTCGAGGTCGGCGCGAAGCGCGCGCAGCACCTCGGCGACCGAGCGGGAGTTCTCGCGCAGCAGGCTGACCCACGGCGCGGGGTCGGACTCCGCGACGCGGGTGATGTCGCGGACGCCGGTGCCTGCGACCTCGACCGCCGCCGGCTCCGCCGCCGCGAGCCGCCCGGCGACCAGCGCGGCCACCACGTGGGGGGCGTGGGACACCAGCGCCACCGCGCGGTCGTGCTCGTCGGGCGCCATGCGCACGGGTGTGGCGCCGCACAGCCGCGCGAGCGCCTCGACGCGGGCCAGGTGCTCGGGCGCCGTGGCGGGCAGCGGGGTGAGGATCCACGGCCGGCCCTCGAACAGGTCGATCCGGGCGGCACCCGGGCCGCTGCGCTCGCGACCGGCCATCGGGTGCCCGCCGACCAGCGCGTCGAGGCCCGGGTGGCGGCGCGCGAGCTCACCGAGCGGACCGGCCTTGACGCCCGCCACGTCGGTGTAGCTGGTCGCCAGGCCGTCGCGGACGGCGGCGTCGAGCACGTCGGCGACGGCGTGCGGAGGGGCTGCGGCGACGAAGACGTCGACGGGGGCGGCAGGCGTACGCGGCTCCCCCGCTCCGAGCTCCCCGGCCCGCCGCGCGACCTCCGGGTCGCGGTCGCTCAGCGTGACGTGCACGCCGGCCCGGCGCAGGGCCAGGCCGACGGAGGCGCCGATCAGCCCGGCACCGGCGACGTGGACCGTGGACAGGTGCGGGTCGCTCACTGCGCGATGTCGCGGCGCAGCGCGACCGCACCCCTCAGGTAGACGTGGCGCACCTGCTGACGCGTCAGCGGCGTCTCGACGTGCGCCATGACCCGCACGACCCGAGGCAGGGAGCCGGCGATGTCGAGCTCCTGCGCGCACATCAGCGGCACGTCGCCCATGCCGAGCCGCCGGGCAGCGACGGCCGGGAACTCGCTGACCAGGTCGGGGGTGCTGGTGAAGATGACGCTGATCAGGTCGTCGAGGGAGAGCTCGTTCTGCTCGAGGATCGCGGCGAGCAGCTCCTCGACCGACGTGAGCAGGTGCTCGCTCTCGTCGGCGTCGAGCTGCACGGCACCACGGATCGCACGGACTGCCACGACGACGACCCTACCGAGCGGTCGTGCGAGCTCAGTCCTCGGAGTCGTCGGGCGAGTCCGAGTAGCCGAGGTCGGCAGCCGTCACGGTCGTGGTCAGCGCCGGCTCGTCAGTCCACTGCTGCGCTTGGTCCGGGTCGGGCTTCCGCTCGGCACCGACGGCGGCGAACAGCTCGCCGATCTCCTTCTGGTTGAGCGGGCGCACCTTGCCGGGTCGCTGGTCGCCGAGCGAGATCGGCCCGAACTTCGTGCGGATCAGCCGCTGCACGGGCAGGTCGACGGCCTCGAGCAGGCGTCGCACGACGTGCTTGCGGCCCTCGTGCACGACGACCTCCACCATCGCGCGGTTCGTGCTCGCGGTCACCAGGCGGAAGCTGTCGACCTTGACGACGCCGTCGTCGAGCTGCACACCCTCCTTGAGCCGCTTTCCGATGCCGCGCGGCACCGGGCCGGGGACCTCGGCGAGGTAGGTCTTCTGCACGCCGAACGACGGGTGGGCGAGCATGTGGGCGAGGTCGCCGTCGTTGGTCATGATCAGCAGGCCCTCGGTGCCGATGTCGAGCCGGCCGACGTGGAAGAGCCGCTTCTGCTCGCCGACGAGGTCGAGCAGCGTGGGGCGGCCCTCAGGGTCGGACATGGCGCTGACGAAGCCCTCGGGCTTGTGCAGCGCGAGGTACTCCTTGCCGGGGGCGGCGTTGATGCGCCGGCCGTCGACGAGGATGACCGCGGTCTCCGGGTCGACCCGCATCCCCTGCTCGCGCACCCGCGCGCCGTCGACCTCGACGCGGCCCTGCTCGATCAGCACCTCGCAGGCACGCCGCGAGCCCAGCCCGGCGGCTGCCAGGACCTTCTGCAGGCGCTCGCCCTCGGCGCTCGCCGGGCTCGTGCGTCGTCTGTCCACCACGTGTCTCAACCTCTGCTTCAGGGTCAGCCTTCGTCGAACGCGTCGAGCTCAGGCAAGTAGGGCGCGAGCGGCGGCAGGTCGTCGAGCGACTGGAGGCCCAGCCGCTCGAGGAAGTACGTTGTGGTCCGGTAGAGCGTCGCTCCGGAGTCCTCCGAGCCGGCCTCCTCGACCAGCCCGCGCGCTACGAGGGTACGCATCACGCCGTCGCAGTTCACGCCGCGGACCGCGGACACCCGCCCGCGGGTGACCGGCTGGCGGTAGGCGACGACCGAGAGCGTCTCCATCGCTGCCTGCGTGAGGCGGGCCTGCTGGCCGTCGAGCACGTAGCGCTCGACCACGGCGGCGCAGGCCGGCGAGGTGTAGAACCGCCAGCCGCCGGCGACGTCGCGCAGCTCGAAGCCGCGGCCCTGCTCGACGTAGTCGGCTGCGAGCTCGTGGAGCGCCGCCTCGACCTCGGCGGTGGGCGCCTCGACCAGCTGGGCCAGCACGGTCGCCGCCACCGGCTCGTCGGCGACGAGGAGCACCGCCTCGAGCGCCGGGCGCAGCGGCACGGCGGGCAGCGCGGCCAGCTGGGTCTCGACCTCGAGTCCAGCCTGAGCCTCGGCCGCAGGCTCGGTGTGCGTCTCGGTCATGCGGGGTCCTCCGGTGCGGGCGGTTCGTCGAAGTCGGACCCGGCGACCGCGACGGGCGCCGCTCCCCCGGTCCAGCGCACGTGCAGCTCGCCGAGCGCGCTGACCTGCTCGAAGGCGACGCTGCCGTCGCGGAAGAGCTCGAGCAGGGCGAGGAAGCGGCCGACGACGACCAGGGTCTCGTCGGTGTCGCCGACCAGCGCGCGGAAGGTCAGCGACCCGGCGGCGCGCACGCGCTCGACGATGATCTCGGCCTGCTCGCGCACGCTGACCATCGGCGCGTGCACGTGGGCGACGCCGACCGTCGGCACCGGCTTGGGCGCGAGGGCGCGGGCGGCCAGCGCGGCGAACGCCTCGGGCCCGAGCCCGAGCACCACCTCGGGCAGCAGCCCGGCGAACGCCGGCTCGAGCGAGACGCTGCGGGGGTGCATCAGCGACTCGGCCGCCATGCGCCGTGCGAGCTCGCCGGCGACCTCCTTGTAGGCGCGGTACTGCAGCAGCCGGGCGAAGAGCAGGTCGCGCGCCTCGAGCAGCGCGAGGTCCTCCTCGTCCTCGACCTCTGCGCTGGGCAGCAGCCGGGCGGCCTTGAGGTCGAGCAGCGTCGCTGCGACGAGGAGGAACTCCGAGGCCTGGTCGAGGTCCCAGCCGGGACCGAGCGCGCGGATGTGGGCGATGAAGTCGTCGGTGACCTTCGAGATCGCGACCTCGGTGACGTCGAGCTGGTGCTTGCTGATCAGCTGCAGCAGCAGGTCGAAGGGCCCCTCGAAGTTCTCCAGGCGGACGGAGAACGGGCCGGGGGGCGCAGGTGCCTCGGCCGTCACCCGGTCGGCCACCGGCTGATCATCTCGCGGGCGAGCTGGCGGTAGGCCTCGGCGCCGGCCGAGGTCGACGCGTAGGAGGTGATGGGCTCGCCCGCGACGGTGGTCTCGGGGAAGCGGACGGTGCGGGTGATGACCGTCTGGAACACCTTCTCGCCGAACGCCTCGACCAGCCGCGCCAGCACCTCGCGGCTGTGGGTGGTGCGCGCGTCGTACATCGTCGCGAGGATGCCCTCGATCTCGAGGTCGGGGTTGAGCCGGTCGCGCACCTTGGTCACGGTCTCGACGAGCAGCGCCACGCCGCGCAGCGCGAAGTACTCGCACTCGAGCGGGATCATCACGCTGTCGCTGGCGGTCAGCGCGTTGACGGTGAGCAGGCCGAGCGAGGGCTGGCAGTCGATGAGCACGACGTCGTAGTCGTCGACGACCTCGTCGATCGCGTTGGCGAGGACCTGCTCGCGGCCGACCTCGGTCACCAGGGCCACCTCGGCACCGGACAGGTCGATGTTGGCCGGCACGAGGTGCAGCAGCGGCACGTTGGTCTTGACCAGGACGTCCTCGATGGTCACCGAGCGGTCGAGCAGCACGTCGTTGACCGAGCGGTCGAGGTCGTAGGCGTCGACGCCGAGCCCGACGGTCAGCGCGCCCTGCGGGTCGAAGTCGACGAGCAGCACCTTGCGCCCGAGCTCGGCCAGTGCGGCGCCCAGGTTGATGGTCGAGGTCGTCTTGCCGACCCCGCCCTTCTGGTTGCACATCGAGATCACCTTCGCCGGGCCGTGGGAGGCCAGCGGCGGCGGGTCCGGGAACGTCGGGATCGCCGCCCGCTCCTTGCGGGGTCGCGGGCCGGTCGAGCCGGGGCGCGCGGTGCGCAGGTCGAGCAGGGCCTCGTCGCCGCCGGGCAGCAGCGAGGGCTGCTCGTGCCGGAGCCGTGCCACGACGCCCCACCTCCCTGCGCAAGACGCAGTGTCGCCACCGAGTGTCCTGCGGACCCTACGCGGTCGGTCCGACGCCCGGCAACGCCGCCCGCCACCCGCCCGTCACCTGGCGGTCACACGACCGCGAGGTCGGCCCAGACGGTCTTGCCGTCGCCGGCGGGCGCGACCCACCAGCGCTCGGCGAGGGCTTCGACGATGAACATCCCGCGCCCGGTCAGCGAGTCGTCGCTGAGCTCGCGCGGCTGCGGGTGCCGGGTGGAGGTGTCCTCCACCCCGAGGGCGAGCAGCTCTCCGCCGGTGTCGTAGCGCAGCACCAGCACCGCCGGCGCTCCTGTATGGAGCAGCGCGTTGGTCACCAGCTCGCTGACGATGAGCTCAGCGGAGTCCTCCACGTCCTGCGGGATCTCCCACGCGTCGAGGGTGGTGCGGAGGTAGTCGCGCGCCTCACCCACCGAGCGCATGTCGGGCGCCAGCTCGAGGTGCGCCTCCTTGACCTGCGAGGGGACGCCCGCGTAGTCGACGACCAGCAGCGCCGCGTCGTCGCTGAGCCCTGCGGCGACGGGTCCGACGAGCGCGTCGGCGACCTCCTCAGGGCCCGCCGCCCCCGAGCGGCGCAGCCGCGCCTCGAGCAGCGCCGCCCCGTCGGCGTCGGAGCGGCGCGACTCCACGACGCCGTCGGTGTAGAGGACCAGGCGCGTACGCGTGGTGAAGCGGTGCCGACTGGCCGGGAACGCGGCGTCGGGCGCGACGCCGAGCGGCGGCCCCGGCTCGACCTCCAGCGCGCCGACGCGGCCGTCGCTGCGCAGCGCCAGGGGCTCGGGGTGGCCCGCGCTCGCGGCCGTCACCCAGCCGGTCGCCTCGTCGAGCGCGACGAGTGCGCAGGTCGCGAACAGCTCGGTGCCGAGGGCGACCATCAGCGCGTTCGTGCGCTCGAGCGCGGCGTCGGGCGAGTGGCCCTCGCTGACGTAGGCGCGCACCGCGGTGCGCACCTGGCCCATGAGCGCCGCGGCGCGCGAGCTGTGCCCCTGGACGTCGCCGATGACCAGGACGACGGAGTCGGGGGTACGCACCACGTCGTACCAGTCGCCGCCGACCTCCGCGCCGTCGGTGCCCGGCATGTAGCGGGTCGCGACGACGACCCGGTCGGTGCCGCTGACCTGCTGGGGCAGCAACGTCTCCTGCAGCGCGCGCGACGCCTCAGCGGTGTAGCGCGCCTGCTCGACCCGTGCGGTGAGCTGGGCCGCTGCCCGCGCCTGGCGCTCGCGGTCGAACAGCGCGACGACGACCTGGGCGAGGTCCTGCAGCGCGGCGGCCTGCGCCTGGTCCAGCTCACGCGGTTCGGGGCCGAACGCGCACAAGGTCCCGAGCAGGTGGCCCTCGGGGGTCTCGAGCGGCGCCGCCGCGTAGCCACGCACCTGCCCGAGGCGGCCGTCGACGAACGGGCCGCTGGCGAAGCGCGCGTCCTGCGAGGCGTCGGCGGTGTTGACGAAGCGGCCGATGCGCAGGGTCGTGAAGCACATCGAGTCCTCGCGGGAGCAGTCCTCGCGGGGGAAGCCGTGGGTGACCAGCTGGCGCTGGAGGTGCTCGTCGATGAGGTTGACGGTCGCCATCGGGGCACCGGACACCGCGGCCGCGAGGCGCACCACCGCCTCCAGCTCCGGGGCCGCGGGCGCCTCGAGGTCGACGTAGTCGGCGAGCGCCTTCAGCCGAGCGGCCTCGTCGGTCGTGGTCACCCCGCTGTGTTACCCCAAGCACACTCTGTGCAACCACAACCGTCACCGCCGCGGGATGCCGAACTGCTCCATCGCGAGCACCGGCTTCACGCGCGAGGTCATGTCGGGCCCGCCGAACGCGCGGCGGAGCACGTCGTTGCCGAGCTCGTTGCCGATGGCGGCCATCACGATGCCCTGGTCGAGGGAGAGCCAGCCGGCCGCCACCGTGCCCGTCTGCACGTCGACCGAGTCCGCGAACCCCCAGCGCGAGTAGACCGGGAAGTCGCGGCGCAGCTTCGCCAGGTTGTCGAGCACGCCGGCCCGGTCGAAGCGCAGCCCGAGGAACGACGCGTGCGGCGTGACGACGCCGTGGGTGTAGGCGGAGGGCGCTGGTGCCGGCAGTGCGGGGCGGCCGGGGCAGCCGGCGTACCCGCCGTCGACGAGCGTGTGGTCGTCGTTCGAGGGGTAGCCGTCGGGCTGCATGCCGGCGCCGTCGACGCCGTAGGCCTGGTAGCCGCCGGCCGGGTCGTCCGAGGGCGAGAAGCCCCAGTAGCCGTAGCCGGCCTCGACCAGGCCGTGGTGCTCCTGCGCGGCGACGGTGTTGGGCAGGTTCTGCGCCCAGCTCTGGCGGCCCCACTTCTCCTCGGGCACGAACAGCGAGGGCATCAGCGCCTCGAAGGCGCTGCCGCCCCAGCTGGGGACGATCCCTCGGCCGGCGTAGGTGTAGGCGCCTTCGAAGACCGGTACGCCGAGGTAGGTCCGCGTGACGCCGACCGGCCGCTGCTCCTGGAAGGAGTAGTCGCAGCCCGCCGGGAACGTGCGCCAGGTGCCGAAGTACTCCTTCTGCGGGAGCTGGCCGTTGGCGATGCCGATGTAGCTCGCGATCCGGCTCTCGCTGACCACCGTGTCGTAGCAGCAGGGTCCGGTGCCCTCGCTCGGGGCGTAGTTGAACAGGATCCGGTTGACGTCGGGCTGGTAGTAGAAGCCGAAGTCCATGCTGCGGTAGAGCGCGTCGGCCCGGGCGGCGAGCGGGCGCACGTAGCCCTTGACGACCCGCAGCCCGGCCGCCAGCCAGCCGTTGTCGACGGAGGACAGGATCGGGGTCAGCGGTTCCCCCGTCGGCGGCCAGACGGTGAGCTTCGCGCCGCTGCGCTGGTCGTACCAGTTGTAGAACTGCCCGCTGGGCGTGTGGCGCTCCATGTGCTCGAGCGTGGTGAGGGTCCGGGCCACGCGCGTCTCGAGCTCGCGCTCGCTGATGATCCGCAGCCGCCGGGCGACCACGGCGCTCCACAGGTAGGCGCCGATGTTGGTCGTCGAGGTCTGGACGCTGGTCGAGCCGTCCGGTGACAGGCTGTCGGCGGGAAGGCCGCTCGCGGGGTCGGTCATCGCGACGAAGGACGCCCAGGTGTCGACGGCGTACTGCCGCAGCTGGGCGTCGCCCTCGTCCCCCGGGCTGGCTGGGCCGGCCGCCGTCAGCGTCGCCAGCAGCACCGAGACCACGGCCAGGACGGCACACCTACGGATCCGACGCATCGTTGCCCCTCTCCGGGGCCGAGCCTGGCCCTGGGGTGGCGCTCGGGTCAAGGGCGCGGCGCTCGACGGCACCGCAGACGTAGCTCAGGAACGGCCCACCACGGGATCGGCGAGCACGTCCCGGACGATGCGCCGGTGCACCTCCGGTGTCCGGCTGCCCGGGATGGTGATGAGCTCCTTCCACAGCGCCCAGCCGCGGGCGCGGGCCCACAGCTGCTCGTCGCCGCCGACCACCTCCGCGAACCGTCTGCGACCGGGCCCTCCCAGCGAGGTCCACGCCAGCACCAGGTCGCAGGCAGGGTCGCCGACGCCCGAGGTGCCGAAGTCGATGACGGCGACGAGCGAGCCGTCGCGCACGAGCAGGTTGCCGACAGCGACGTCACCGTGGAACCACACCGGTGGAGCAGACGGCGCCGCCGCGACCGCCTCGTCCCACACCGCCCGCGCGAGGTCCCGCTCCCGGCGGTTGTCGAGGACGTGGAGGTGTTGCCTGGTCTGCTCGTCGTAGGCGGAGGGTGGAGCACCGCGGTAGAAGCTGTGCTCCCCCGCGACCGGGCCGCCGGTCGCGTCGACGTCCTGCAGCGCGAGCAGGAACTCACCGACCTCCGTCGCGAGGCGCACCGGGTCGGCGATCCCCGCGGTGGAGGCGGGCTCTCCGCTCAGCCAGCGCCGCACCGACCACGGATGGGGGAACCCGGCGCCGGGCGCGCCCGTGAACACCGGTTGCGGCACCGGCACCGGGAGGTGCGGCCCGAGCACCGGCAGCCAGCGGTCCTCCTTGGCGATCGCCGGGACGTAGCCAGGCGCCGTGGGTAGGCGGACGCTCAGCTCGTCGCCCAGCCGGTAGGTCCTGTTGTCCCATCCGTCCGCTGCGACGGGACGGACCGGGAGGTCCGCCCACTGCGGCGCCTGCTCGGCGACGAGCTCCCGGACCAGAGCCGAAGTGATGCCGGCGCGCCCGTCGCCCCTCAGCTCGTCCATCCAGACCATGGACGCAGAACCGCCGGTGTGCGCGCAACTGGGTTCCCGTCGCCGTGGCCGGGGCGCCCGCTGCGATATGCGGTTGCGGACCTCGAGGCGCTCCGCTGCGATGGGCACTCACACGCAGCGGCGGGAGAGCGGGCATGGTCGGTCGGGGAAGCGTCCTCGGAGTCGCAGCGGTGGCACTGGGCATGGTCCTGACGCCGGGGCCGAACATGATGTACCTCGTCTCGCGCAGCGTGAGCCAAGGCCGCCGGGCCGGGTTCGTCTCGCTCGGCGGCGTCGCCGTCGGCTTCCTCGCCTACCTGGCGGCAGCGTCCTTCGGCCTGTCGGCCGTGTTCTCCGCCGTGCCGGAGCTGTACGTGTCGGTGAAGCTGGCGGGCGCCGCGTACCTCGCGTGGCTGGCGTGGAAGGCAGTGCGGCCCGGCGGCGTCTCGGTCTTCGCCCCGCTCGAGCTGACGCCCGACTCCCCCCGCCGGCTGTTCGTCATGGGGCTCACCACGAACCTGCTCAACCCCAAGGCGGCGCTGATGTACGCCTCGCTGATCCCCCAGTTCGTCGACGTCGACGCCGGACACCTGGTGCTGCAGGGATTCGTGCTCGGCGGAGTGCAGATCTGCGTCAGCCTGGCCGTCAACTCGGTGCTCGTCGTCGCTGCCGGCACCATCGCGCTGTTCCTCGCCCGCCGGCCCGCCTGGCTCCGGCTGCAGCGCTGGGTCACCGGCACCCTGCTCGGAGCGATCGCTGTGCGACTGGCCGCCGACACCTCACGCCCGGCTCCCGCCTAGGGCTCCGCCGGTGGAATCCACTTGTCCAGCCGGGTCCGTCCCAGCACCCTGGACCGCATGACCACCCGCACGCCGTCCCCGCTGCACGTCGACGCGTCCACGTCGACGCAGCAGGCGGGCGCCCGCCGGAGGTGCCATCCGCTCCGGTCATGAGCGCCGGTGTCGCCGACGCCGCACTGGCCGGCCTCCTCGCCGGCTACGCGGTGGCCGTGCCGCTCGGACCGGTCGGCGCGTACGTCGTCGCTCTGTCCGCGCGCACGTCCTGGCGAGTCGGACTGGCCGCCGGGCTCGGCGTGGCGACGGCGGACACGGCGTACGCCGCGGTGGCCGTCCTCGGCGGCACGTCGCTCGCGACGGTGCTCGCTGCCGTGGCTGCACCGCTCACCTGGCTCTCGGTGTCGGTCCTGCTGCTGCTCGCGCTCGGTGCCCTGCGCTCGGCGGTGCGGTCCGCGGCATCGACCGACCATCGACCGGAGCGCGTCGAGGCAGCGGGCACGGCGTACGTCCTGCTGCTCGCAGCCACGCTGGCGAACCCCCTCACCATGGTGTCGTTCGCGGCCGTGGCAGTGGGACTGCGCACCCGCGACGGAGCCGGTGTCGCGGACGCAGCGGCGTTCGTGCTCGCGACCGGCCTGGCATCCGCGAGCTGGCAGGCGGTCCTCGCCGGCGCCGGCTGCGCGGCGGGAGCGGCGGTGACCGGCGTGCGGGCGCGTGTGGCGACCGCGGTGGTGTCCGCCGCCGTGATGCTGGTCCTCGCCGCTCGACTGGTGCTGGGGTAGCAGCCGAAGACGACACGTTCCGCCGCCGATCCGCACGTCGTCGTCCCTCCTCAGCGCGTGCTCTCGGCGAGGGCCTCGGCTCGGTCGTGGGGGACACCGAGGAGGAGCAGGCTGGCCATCGACACCGGACCGACGGCGGAGGTGTCCTCCGCGAGGTCGTCCGCCATCGCGAACACGGCTCCCCAGGCCAGCCGCGCGAGGATGGGCGCGCTCAGGTGCCGGCCGAACCTCCCGTCGGACTGGCCGCGGGCCACCAACGCTGTCAGCAGGTCTTCAACGGGTCCGAGCAGGGCGTGGATCTCCTTGGCGTGCTCGCCGCGCCGGAGCGCCACCAGGACGCGGTACCGGTGGACCAGCGGCCACAGGCGAGCGATGAACTGCGCCCAGACGGCGTCTGCCGGCCGATCAGGGGCATCGACCTCGTCGAGGACGACGGCGATCTCGGTCACCGCCCGCCTGGTGAGGGCCTGCACGAGCTCTGCCCGGGAGGGGAAGTGCCCGTAGACCGTGCGGCGGACCACCCCGGCGGCGGCGGCGACCTCGCCCATGCCTGCATCGGGATCGTGGCCCAGGACGACGAGCGCGACCTCGAGGATGCGCTCCCGGTTGCCGCTCATACCGGCCTGCGGGAGGGGCTGGTAGCGCTCATTCCGCCAGTGTTGCACACCAGTGTGCAAAGAGCGTAGGTTGCACACTGCTGTGCAACTTCGCCGGCACATCTCAGGAGGCACACCGTGACCGGACCCGCCGCCACTCCCTCGACAGAGCTCCGCCCCTTCGCCGTCGCCGTCCCGGACGATGCCCTCGCCGACCTCACGACGCGGCTGGCCCTCACGCGCTGGCCGTCCGACGAGACGGTCGACGACTGGTCGCAGGGCGTCCGCTCGAGCCACCTGCGCTCGCTGGTCGAGCGATGGGCGAACGACTACGACTGGCGCCGGTTCGAGTCCGAGCTCAACAGGCTGCCCCAGTTCCTCACCACCATCGACGGGCTCGACATCCACGTCATCCACGTGAAGTCGAAGAACCCTGGAGCGCTGCCCCTCATCCTGACTCACGGGTGGCCCGGGTCGATCATCGAGTTCCTCCAGCTGGTCGGCCCGCTGACCGACCCGGAGGCCCACGGCGGGGACGCCGCGGACTCCTTCGACGTCGTCATCCCCTCGCTGCCCGGCTTCGGCTTCTCCGGCAAGCCTCACGAGCCGGGGTGGAGCGTCGCTCGCATCGCGTCCGCATGGGTCGAGCTGATGCGCCGGCTCGGCTACGAGCGGTGGACCGCGCAGGGCGGTGACTGGGGCGGGGCGGTCACCACCGCGCTGGCAGCCCT
Organism: Motilibacter peucedani; assembly: GCF_003634695.1. Classification (NCBI taxonomy): domain Bacteria; kingdom Bacillati; phylum Actinomycetota; class Actinomycetes; order Motilibacterales; family Motilibacteraceae; genus Motilibacter; species Motilibacter peucedani. Next base: position 615,869 of record NZ_RBWV01000010.1, on the reverse strand, counting down.
GCGCCCCGACGGGCTGCTCGGCGTCCACCTGAACAGCCAGTTCGCCTTCCCCGCCACGACCCCCACCTCGCTGTCGGACGAGGAGCGCTACGCCGTGGACAGTCTCGCCGTCTACACCGGGGACATGGGCGGGGCCAACCACCTGCAGGCGACCAAGCCGCAGACCGTGGGGTTCGCACTCGCCGACTCCCCCGTGGGACAGGCGGCCTGGATCTACGACAAGCTCCAGTCCAAGACCGACAACCAGGGCCTTGCCGAGGACGTCGTGAGCACCGACACCATCCTGGACATGATCTCGCTCTACTGGTTCACCAACACGGCCGCGTCCTCCGCGCGGATCTACTGGGAGAACAAGTCCAGCAGCTTCACGGGCCCCGTCCTCACCCTGCCCGTCGCCGTCACGGTGTTCCCACGAGACGTCCCCCGCCTCCCGCGGACCTGGATCGAGGACACCTGCACCGACCTCATCCACTACGGCGAAGCAGCCAGAGGTGGGCACTTCGCCGCCCTCGAGCAGCCGCAGATCATGACCGACGAGATCCGCACGGGCCTCAGGACCCTGCGCCCCAGCTTCCTCGGACCCCGCTGAGCAAGGCTCTCGGGCTGCACTCACGCGCTCGGGCCTCCGGGCGCCACTACCGAGCGGACCACGATCGACGAGTCCGGTAGCCGCTGGACCGGGAACGGGGCGTACGCGAGGGCCTTCAGCCGGTTGCGCTCACGACCGTCAGACCGGTCGTCGTCGGCACGAGCAGCAGCCCGGCGTGCACCGCGGGTGTCGCGAAGCGAGTGACGTCACCGACGCGTACTGACGCGGTGGTGCGCCCGGTCGCGGGGTCCAAGGCGTGCAGCAGCCCGGCGTCCGTGTCCAGCGACCAGACCCGTCCGTACGCGACGACAGGAGATCCACTGACGGACTCCTCGGCGTGCCAGCGCACGGCCATCCGCCCGGTCGGGGAGATCGCCACCGCGCGCACGCCGTCCGTGCACGGCACGTAGACGACGGAGCCGACCACGGCCGTACCGCCGAACGACCGGCAGACAGAGGCGTGGCTCACCTCGCCACCGATGCCGCCGAGCCGGCCCTGCCGCAGCACGTACGCGGTGCCCGACTTGCCTGCGCTGAAGACCCACCGCGTGCCGACCAGGGCCGGTCCCTGCGACCCCAGGTCGAGGTCGGCCGCATTGTCGCTCGCCCACGTGCTGGGCGAGTAGGAGTCCAGCAGTCGGGCCGAGGTGTCCAGCTCGAGCACCGAGTCGCTGAAGTCGTAGGCGTCACCGCGGCCGGACTCCCCGTTGCCGACCGCGACGTAGAGGTGCCCGGCCGCGTCCACGCTCGGTCCGGGCGGGGTCCAGATGCCGCCCTCGCGCCCGGTGGGCACCGTGTAGGAGACCGGGGCGCCCGTGCCGTCGAGCCGGATGCCGACGACCCGGCCCTTGTAGCCGCCGCAGTCCCCGGCGAGGCCGCCGAACGGCACCCACACCCGCCCGCCGGACAAGGTCAGCGCGCCGCGCTGCTGCATGGCGCGCGTCTCGACGCCGGGCAGGTCGAGGGTGTGCCGCCAGCGCACGCGACCGGTCGCCGCGTCGAGCGACACGAGCTCGTGGCGGACGGGCGAGCCCAGCTCGACCGCCACGAGCACCGCGGAGGTCGCGGCGTCGTAGACCGGCGTGCCCGTGATCCCGAGCGGGTCGATGTTGCCGCAGGGGAGCTCGCCGCGCGACGCGGGACGTCCCAGCCTCGCGCGCCACTGCTGCCGTCCGTCGCTGTCGAGCGCGTAGACCCTGTTCGCCTCCGTGGCGACGACGATCGTCGCTCCGAAAGCGATCGGTGAGGCGTAGACCTGCCCGTCGAGGCGTACGGCGTGGACCGCCCGCGGGTGGGCGCCGGCGCGCGGCGTGGCAGGCCCGACGCCCGTGCGCTGCGGATCGCCGTGGTAGGTCGGCCAGTCCGCGACGGCGGTGCGTCCTGCGGCGGCGGTGGCCCGCGGGCTCGACGGAGCAGGTGCTGCGCTCCGCGCCACCGACGTCGCTGAGGCCGGCGCGCTGGGTACCGGCGCCGCTGCCCCGTCGTCGCCCGCGCCGCCGGAGGAGGAGCAGGCAGCCAGGGCGGCTGCCAGCGCCACGGCGACGAGGGCTGGTCGAGCACTGCCACGTCTCATGCCGCCAGTGTCACCCCAGAAGCCTGACTGCTGCCTGCCGGAGCAGCGACCTGGCAGAGCGCCGACCCCGTGCGAGAGTCGCACGTCGCCGCCGAGCGGTCGGGCGCGCGATCGTGCCGCTGACGGCGGCGGTTGCAGGTCCATGCATCAGTCGTCACGCACGACGACCACTTCCTCGCCTTCGTCGGAGGGCACCTCGAACACAGCGAGGAACCGAGCGAGCAGCTCGTCGGTGATGGGGAACGCGGCATCGGCGTCGAACCGCTCGGCTCGCCGGCGCAGCCGCTCTCGCAGCAGCTCCTCGTCCGCCTGGAGGTAGATCAGCCGCCAGGTACCGCCCGCCGTCTCGACGATGCGCTTGACCTCGTCCCTGCGCGCGCGCTGCCAGAGGCTGGAGTCCACGACGACGGGCCGACCCTCGGCCACCAGCGAGGAGAGGCGTTGGTCCAGGGTGCGTCGCGCTGCCTCACTGAGCTCCTCGTACGCGTCGGGTTCGTAGTCGAGCCCGTAGCGACCGAAGCGCTGCCACACCTCCTCGTCGATCGAGAGACGCACGTAGCCACGGGACTCCAGGCGTCGGGCACAGGTCGACTTGCCGGAGCCAGCGATGCCGCACATGAGCACGACGGGGGTGCGGGCGGTCGGAGTCACAGCTCCACCTTCCGCCGCCCGGGCGCGATGTCGCGGCCAGACCGAGCGTGCTCAGGACCAAGGCCTGGCTGACCGGTGTCTGCCCGGTACAGCAGCGCCTCCTGCGCGCAGCGCTGGTCACGAGCCGAGGAACGTCCGGCCGACGGAACTGCGGCCGGAGATGTGTCAGGCACATCACTCACCACGTCCGGTGGAACCGCACGGATCGCCACTGCTGCCGTGTTCCACTCACCGCATGCGCCGAATCCTCAGGGGCCCCCTCCTCGTGGCCGGCCTCGTCGTGGGCAGCACAGCGGTGGGCCTCACCGCGTCGGCCGCCACGAGGACGCCACGGCTGTCCAGTGTCTGCGTGCAGGTGAAGTCGCACGTCCTCACCGCTCCGGTACGGGCTACGTGCCCCAGGGGAGCCACCTTGACCGCGGTCGGGGCGCCGAGCAGCGTCGTCGCCGGTGAGCCAGGACCGCAAGGGCCACCGGGAGCGACCGGCGCAGCGGGGCTGGCTGGCGTGCCGGGGCCTCGCGGTGAGGCGGGGCCCGCAGGGGCTCCGGGCCCAGCGGGTGCGGCCGGGCCGCAGGGTCCGGCCGGCAAGGATGCAACGAGCCCTCTGCGGGCAGTCAGCTACGTGGGCGACGTGACCTGGGTCCGCGACCCTCTCGGCGGCTCCGATCTGGTCGCCACTGTCCCGGTCGGGTGCGGACCAGCAGGTGAACCCCTCGAGCCGGAGGCCTGGGCCAGGCGCGCGGCCTTCTCGCCCGACGCGACCTGGATGACGACGTGGAAGCAGAGTCACCCCGGCTACGAGGTGCTCGAGGCTCCGCAGGCCGTCATCGGGACCTGGCCGCTCATGGTGGTGGGAGCGGCGGTGCGCCCGGTCACGGGCGGCCCGCGGGAGAGCATCTACCCGCCCACCCGCGTACGTGTGTCAGGGCTGTGCGCCGCGTGGCCGGACGTTCCCGCTGCCGAAGACTGAGCTGGCGTGCGTGCCATCCCTCGCGAGGCTCGACGTACCCGCGAGCCTCTTCTGGTGCCGTGGTCAGATGTGGACAGTGACGTCTCGCCGCAGGGGAACGGCACGCGCAGCCGGGTGGAGTGGCGCACCGACGGCCGAGATCGCGGCGCGGACGAACGCGGCGACCCGCAGGGAGGTGGACGACCGAGCCCAGGCGATCACGAGGGTGGCAGGGTCGGCGTCCACGACCGGACGGCTGACCGTCCCTGCTGGCAGACGATCGCGGACCGATTCCGGGAGCACCGCGACCATGCGACCGAGCCTGATGAGCTGCAGCAGCTGGTCGGTGTCCGAGACCGGGTGACCGGTCACGCCGGGCCGGGCCTCCGGCCAGCGGGGCTGCGTCTCGCCCCGGAGGTCGGCCATCGACACCGTGGTGCGGGTGGCCAGGGGATGGTCGTCCGGCAGCACGACGACCTGTCCCTGGGTGTGCAGGTCCTCGCTGTCGAGGCCGGTCAGGTCGTTCTGCGGCCGGTGCAGCAGTGCGAGGTCGGCGCGGCCGTCGCGGACCATCGCGGCGCGTTCGCCGACGCTGAAGGCGAGCTCGACCGGGACGGCGTCGGGAACGGTGGCGGCGTAGTGGTCGAGGATGGTCGGCAGCAGGTCGGCGTCACCGCCGGGCTTGAGCGCCAGGACCAGGCGCGGGCTGGTTGCGGCCGCCTTCTGCGAACGGCGTACCGCTCCAGCCACGGCGGCCAGCGCACTGCGCCCCTCCGCCAGGAGCATCTCGCCGGCCGCGGTGAGGCGGACCTCGCGGCTGGTGCGGTTCAGCAGGGTGACGCCCATCCGGCGTTCGAGCAGGCGGATCGCCCTGGACAGCGGCGGCTGGGCGATGCCGAGCCTGCGGGCGGCCCGCCCGAAGTGGAGCTCCTCGGCGACCGCGACGAAGTAGCGCAGCTCCCGGGTCTCGACATCCATACCACCAGGGTATCGGTCGGGACCGGGCCGATCCTGGCCCGGACAGCCCGGCAGTGGTCCTCTGGACGCATGAGCGACGGATCGACGACCGCACTGGTGACCGGGGCGAACAAGGGGATCGGGAGGGCCGTCGCACGACGGCTCGCCGCACTCGGCATGACGGTGCTGGTCGGCGCCCGAGATGTCGACAAGGGCGCCGAGGCGGCGGCCGAGATCCGTGCGGCGGGGGGCACGGCGTACCCCATCGGCCTCGACGTGACCGACCCGAGCGGCGTGACCACGGCGGCCGAGGAGGTCGGTGACCGGTTCGGCCGCCTGGACGTCCTGGTCAACAACGCCGGGATCGCCGGCGACCTCGGCGCCCAGGCGCCGGGCTCGACGCGGCTCGACGGGGTGCGGGCGGTGTTCGAGACGAACCTGTTCGGTGTCATCACGGTGACCGAGGCGATGCTGCCGCTGCTGCGCCGTTCCTCAGCGGCGCGGATCGTCAACGTCTCCAGCGGCACCTCGTCCATGACGTGGACGACCGATGCCACCCACTACCTCAGCCGGATGCCGTCGTCGCTCGGCTACCCGGTGTCGAAGGCGGCGCTGAACATGCTCACCGTGCAGTACGCGAAGGCCCTGTCACGCGACGGGATCCTGGTGAACGCGGTGGCGCCTGGCGCGTGCGACACGGACTTCGCCAAGGGGCTTCCGTTCCAGCTGACCCGGACCGCCGACGACGGCGCCGAGATCGTCGTGCGGCTGGCCACCCAGGGGCGGGAGTGCCCGACGGGCGGCTTCTTCGACGACGGCGGCAAGGTGCCCTGGTAGCACCGCGGCGGGTGGCGGACCCGTCAGTGGCCGAAGGCGTCCGAGTCGACAGCGGCACCCTCGCCCTTGTCGAGCGCCGACAGCGCAGCGACGTCGTCGGGCTCGAGCGAGAAGCCGAGCACCTCGAGGTTCTCGCGCATGCGCTGCTCGTTGCCCGACTTGGGCACCGTCACGAGCCCGAGCTCGAGGTGCCACCGGAGCACGACCTGGGCCGGAGTGCGACCGTACTTCTCTGCCAGGCTGCGCACGAGCTGCTCGTGCAGGACCTCGGTGCCCGACCCGCCCAGCGGCGACCACGACTCGGTGACGATGCCGTGGGCCGAGTGGTATGCCCGTGACGGGTCCCGGGTGAGCAGCGGGCTGAGCTGGATCTGGTTGACGTCGGGCGCCTCGCCCGTCGCCTCGCGCAGCCGCTCGAGGTGAGCCGGCTTGAAGTTCGAGGTGCCCACCGCGCGCACGAGACCGTCGCGCAGCAGGCCGAGCAGACCCTCGAAGGCCTCGACGTACTTGTCGTGCGAGGGGTTGGGCCAATGGATGAGCATCAGGTCGACGTAGTCGACGCCGAGGCGCTCGGCGCTCTGCTCGAAGGCCTCGCGCACGAGGTCGACGCCGTGGAAGTGCTTGTCGAACTTGGTGGTGACGAACACGTCCTCGCGCGCCACGCCGGAGGCGCGGAGCCCCGCGCCGACACCGTCCTCGTTGCCGTAGGCCTCGGCGGTGTCGATCGAGCGGTAGCCGAGCTGCAGCGCGGTGGCGACGGCCCGCTCGGCCCCGGCACCCTTCAGGGGCCAGGTGCCGAGGCCGAGGCGCGGCATCGCTGCGCCGTTGCGGAGCTGGACGGTGGTGGGCTCTGTCATGGGGCCCACTCTGCCGTCACACGCCGACGGGCTCGCGCTCGCCCTCGAACGACTCGTCGACCGGCTCCACCGACAGGTGGGGCAGGCGCGTGTCGAGCCACGAGGGGAGGTACCAGTTGCTCCTGCCGAACAGGTGCATCACCGCCGGCACGAGCACGGTGCGGATGACGAACGCGTCGATGAGCACCGCGGACGCCAGCCCGATGCCGAACTCGGCGATGACCCGCTGGCCGCCGAAGACGAACGAGACGAACACGCAGATCATGATCGTCGCCGCGGCCGTGATGACCCGGCCGGTGGTCGCCTGCCCGACGGTCACCGCACGCGCGTTGTCGCGCGTGTGCACCCACTCCTCGTGCATCCGGCTGACGAGGAAGACCTGGTAGTCCATCGACAGGCCGAACAGCAGCGACAGCATGATCACCGGCAGGAAGGCCTCGACCGGGCCCTTGCCGCCCAGGCCCAGCGTGTCGGCCGCCCACCCCCACTGGAAGACCGCGACCACCACGCCGAAGGAGGCCGCTGCGCCGAGCAGGTTCATCACCGCCGCGGTGGCCGGCACGAGCAGGCTGCGGAAGGCCACGAGCAGCAGCAGGAACCCGAGCCCGACGATGAGCCCGATGAAAGCGGGGAGCTTGCCGGTGAGCACGTCGGCGAAGTCGTCGAAGATGGCGGTCAGGCCACCGACGTAGACGTGCGCGGTCGTGCCCTGCACCGCCTCGGGCACCACGTCGTGACGCAGGTGGCTGATGAGCGTGCTGGTCGCCTCGTCCTGCGGCGAGGTGGTGGGCACCAGCGAGATGACCTCCACCTCCGCCGTGGGCGCCGAGGGCAGCAGCGTCGCGGCGGCCACACCGGGCTCGCTCGTCAGCCGGGTCGCGAGCTCCTCCACCGCGGTCCGGTCCGCATCGTCCTGCACCGTCGCCACCAGCTGGAACGGCCCGTTGAAGCCGGGGCCGAAGCCGTCGGCGAGCAGGTCGTAGGCCTTGCGGGTGGTGGTGCTCGCGGGGTCGTTGCCCGCGTCGGAGCTGCCCAGGCGCAGCGAGAAGAACGGCGCGACGAGCAGCGCGATCACGACGAGGGCGGCCGCGACGAGCGGCAGCGGGTGGGCCTGGACGCGCTCGGCCCAGCGGCGCCAGAAGCCGGTCGAGCCCTCGGGGTGCGGGCCCTCGGCCGCGAGGCGGCGCCGCTCCCGCCGCGAGAGCACCTTCGTGCCGAAGAAGCCGAGCAGCGCGGGCAGCAGGGTGACGGTGGCGAGCACCGTGAACAGCACGGCCACGGCGGCACCGACGCCCATGCCGTTGAGGAAGCTGACGCCGAGCACCAGCAGGCCGAGCAGCGCGATGCAGACGGTGGCGCCGGCGAAGAGCACGGCCCGTCCGGAGGTGTTGAGCGCGCGCACCACCGAGTCCTCGACCGCCATGCCCTCCTTGAGCCCGCTGCGGTGGCGGGTCACGATGAACAGCGCGTAGTCGATGCCCACGCCGAGCCCGATCAGCGCCGCCAGCGTCGGGGCGATCGTGCCGATGGTGAACAGGTGCGTCGAGAGCCCGACCACCTGGATGCCGACGCCCAGCGCCACGATCGCCGTGAGCAGCGGCAGCACCATCGCGAACAGCGACCCGAACGCGAAGAACAGCACGACGGCGGCGGCGAGCACGCCGAAGAGCTCAGTGCTCGAGGTCGGCTGCTGGTTGAGCTGCTGGACGGCGTTGCCGCCGACCTCGACCTCCAGGCCCTCGCCGCGCGCGCCCTGCGCCAGGTCGACGACCCTGCGCACGTCGTCGAGGGAGAGGTCGGGCACCTGCTGGTCGAACGCCACCGACGCGTACGCCGTCGTGCCGTCCTTGCTCACCTGCGCCGTGCCGGCGTCGTCGAAGGGGCTCGTGACTGCCGCGACGTGCGGCGAGGCCGCGACCTCCCGCAGCATCGAGGTGGCGCGCTCGCGCACCGAGGCGTCGGTCACCGTGCCGCTGCGCACGTGCAGCACGATCGTGTCGGCCTCGCCGGCCTGGGCCGGCAGGTTGGCGGTCAGCAGGTCGAGAGCCTTCGTCGACTCGGTGCCTGGGAGCGTGAACTCGTCGTTGTAGGCGGTGCCGACTGCAGCGGTCGTCGCGCCGAGCCCGACGAGCACGACGACCCAGGCGAGCACGACGACGAGGCGGTGGCGGTAGCACCAGAGGGCCAGGGGAGCCACGGAGGACCTTTCGGCAGGTTCGGAGGAGCGGACGCTGCGCCGGTGCAGCCGTGTGCGCGCCCAGCGCTCCGTCGAGGAGCACCGAGCGACGGGGACGAGTGTGCCGGTCGCCGCTGACAGGGCGCTGGCATCCCACTGTCAGCGCCACCTCAGGGGCACGGTGCGGGGGCTAGCCGAGCGCGCGCGGGTGCGCCGCCGCGTAGACCTCTCGGAGCCGCTCGACCGTCACGAGCGTGTAGATCTGCGTCGTGGCCACCGAGGCGTGGCCGAGCAGCTCCTGCACCACGCGCACGTCGGCACCGCCGTCGAGCAGGTGGGTCGCGAAGGAGTGGCGCAGCGTGTGGGGCGAGAGCTCGACGTCGAGCCCGGCCCGCTCGGCCGCGGCACGCAGCACCACCCAGGCGCTCTGCCGCGAGAGCCGCCCGCCGCGGGCGTTGACGAACATCGCCGGACCGCCCGACCCGTGGGCGACCAGCGCCGGCCGGCCGCGCACGAGGTAGGCGGCCAGCGCCTCGCGGGCGAAGCGGCCGACCGGGACGAGCCGCTCCTTGCCGCCCTTGCCGAGCAGGCGCGCGGCGCCGGCGTCGAGGTCGACGTCGTCGACGTCGAGCCCGACCGCCTCCGAGATCCGGGCGCCGCAGCCGTACAGGACCTCCAGCAGCGCCCGGTCGCGCAGCGCGCGCGGCGAGCCGTCGGCGCCGGCGGCCTCGAGCAGCGCCTCGACCTCGGCCACGCCGACCGCCTTGGGCAGCCGCTTGGGCGCGGAGGGCGGGCGTACGCCGCGGGCCACGTCGTCGGCAACAGCACCCTCGCGCAGCGCGAAGCGGTGGAAGCCGCGCACCGCCACGACTGCGCGGGCCGCGGAGCTCGCGCCGAGCGCCGGGTGCCGCGCGGAGCCCGCCCGCAGCGCCCCGAGGAAGCCGGTGACGTCGGACTCCCCCACGCCGTCCAGGCTGGTGCGGCCGGTCGCCGCCAGGTGCGCGAGGTAGCGGCGCAGGTCGCGCCGGTAGGACGACAGGGTGTTGGCCGCGACGCCGCGCTCGACGGCGAGGTGGTCGAGGTAGGCGCGCAGCAGCGCCTGCAGCTCGGGCGACGGGCTCGCCTCGGGCTCGAGGCCCGGCTCGAACACCGCAGCGGACGACACGGCGCAGATGCTAGGCGGACCCGGGCGCGCCGAGCGGGATGCGCCACTCCCACGGCGCGTCGGCGGGACGCAGCGCGGCCCATCCGCCCGCACGAGCGACCGACGCGGCCAGCACCCCGCTGACGCCGGTGGGGTTGTGGATGCGGCCCGCGAGCACCGCCTCGACGGCCTGGTCGAGCGGCACCCACGCGAGCGGCATGTCGACCTCCTCGTCCTCGCCCTCGTGGCGCTCGCCCTCGGGGACGCGCTCGAGGTCGCGGGCGAGGTAGCAGCGGAACGACTCGCTGCTGCCGCCGGGCGAGTTGTAGTAGTCGACGAGCACGTGCCAGGTACGGGCGCGGTAGCCCGTCTCCTCCCAGAGCTCGCGCTCCGCCGCCTCGAGCGGGTCCTCGCCCTCGACGTCGAGCAGCCCGGCGGGCGGCTCCCAGAGGTAGGCCTGCACGGCGTGGCGGTACTGCCGCAGCAGGAGCACCTGGTCGTCGCCGTCGAGCGCCACCACGCCCACGGCACCGGTGTGCTCGACCAGGTCGCGCTCGACCGGCTCGGCGCCGCCGAGGTCGACCGTGTCGGTGCGCACGTTCCAGATGCGCCCCTCGAAGCGGCGCTCGGACTCGACGACGGGCTTGGCGGCCTTCTCGTCGGACACCGGCCCGGTCCAGAAGCCCACCGCTCAGGCCTCCGAGGCGGCGACGGTCTCGAGCAGCTCCACCGAGAGCTGCTCCTGGCGGTTGTCGAGCGCGGCACCGACCAGCCCCGCGAACAGCGGGTGCGGCCGGGTCGGGCGCGAGCGGAACTCCGGGTGCGCCTGCGTGCCGACGAAGTAGGGGTGCACCTCGCTCGGCAGCTCGACGAACTCCACCAGCCGACCGTCGGGCGAGGTGCCCGAGAAGCGCAGCCCGGCCGCCTCGAGCTGCTCGCGGAAGGCGTTGGCGACCTCGTAGCGGTGGCGGTGGCGCTCGTCGATGGTGCCCGCGCCGTAGGTCTCGCGGACGACGCTGCCCTCGGCGAGCGCGGCGGTGTAGAGCCCGAGCCGCATGGTGCCGCCCATGTCGCGCTCGCCGGCGACGACGTCGAGCTGGTCGGCCATCGTCGAGACCACCGGGTAGGGCGTCTCCTCGTCGAACTCGAGGGAGTTGGCGCCCTCGAGCCCGGCGACGTCGCGGGCGTACTCGATCACCATGCACTGCAGCCCGAGGCACAGTCCGAGCAGCGGCACGCGGTGCTCGCGCGCGTGGCGGATGGCGCCGAGCTTGCCCTCGATGCCGCGTACACCGAAGCCGCCGGGCACGCAGACGGCGTCGACGCCGTGCAGCTCTCGGGCCGCGCCCTCGGGCGTCTCGCACAGGTCGGCCGGGACCCAGCGCAGCTCGACCCTGCAGTCGTGGGCGAACCCGCCGGCGCGCAGGGCCTCGGTGACCGAGAGGTAGGCGTCGGGCAGGTCGACGTACTTGCCGACCAGCGCGATCGTCACCGAGCGGCTCGGCTCGTGGACCCGGTGGAGCAGCTCGTCCCAGGAGCGCCAGTCGACGTCGCGGAACGAGAGCCCCAGCCGGCGCACGACGTAGGCGTCGAGCCCCTCGGCGTGCAGCACCTTGGGGATGTCGTAGATGGAGGGCGCGTCGATGGCGGCCACGACGGCCTCCTCCTCGACGTCGCACATCAGCGAGATCTTGCGCTTGACGCCCTGCGGGATCGGGCGGTCGGAGCGGCAGACGATGGCGTCGGGCGTGATGCCGATGCTGCGCAGGGCTGCCACCGAGTGCTGGGTCGGCTTGGTCTTCAGCTCGCCCGACGGGCCGATGTAGGGCACCAGCGAGACGTGCAGGAAGAACACGTTGTCGCGGCCGACGTCGTGGCGCACCTGGCGCGCCGCCTCGAGGAAGGGCAGCGACTCGATGTCGCCGACGGTGCCGCCCACCTCGGTGATGACCACGTCGACGTCGGCGCTGTGGCCGAGGCCGATGATGCGGTCCTTGATCTCGTTGGTGATGTGCGGGATCACCTGGACGGTGTCCCCGAGGTACTCGCCGCGGCGCTCCTTGGCGATGACGGTCGAGTAGACCTGTCCGGTCGTCACGTTGGCCGAGCCGTGCAGCGAGCGGTCGAGAAAGCGCTCGTAGTGCCCGACGTCGAGGTCGGTCTCGGACCCGTCGTCGGTGACGAACACCTCGCCGTGCTGGAACGGGTTCATCGTCCCGGGGTCGACGTTGAGGTAGGGGTCCAGCTTCTGCATGGTCACGCGCAGGCCGCGCGCGGTGAGCAGGTTGCCGAGGCTCGAGGCGGTGAGGCCCTTGCCGAGCGAGGAGGCGACTCCCCCGGTGACGAAGATGTGCTTCGGCGTCGTGCTCTTCGAACTGAGCGTCGCGGCCAAGGAAGTCTCCCGGGTCTCCGTGTGCGGCGGGAACACCCACCTGTCCACGGGCTTCTAATCTAGCGGACTCCGACGAGCTGTGCGTAGACGCGTCGGGCGGCGAGCGCCGAGTCGTGCTCGGTGGGGAACCCGGCAGCCCGCAGAGCACCGTCCCGGCGCAGCCGGTCGGCCAGCTCCGGGTCGTCGAGCACGCGCGTGACGGCGGCCGCCAGCGCCGACGGGTCGTCCGGCGGCACGAGCAGCGCCGCGTCGCCCACCATCGCGGGCACTCCTCCGACCGAGGTCGCCACCAGCGGCGTGCCGGCCCGCAGGGCCTCCTCCACGACCAGCGGGCGGCCCTCCCACTGCGAGCTCAGCACCACGACGTCCGCGGCGGCCAGCAGGTCGGGCACGTCGTCGCGCTGGCCCAGCAGCCGCACGGCGAGCCCGTCCTGGCTGATGCGGCGCTGGAGCTGCGCCCGCAGCGGCCCGTCGCCCGCGACGACCGTCAGCGGCCGGCCGGGGCGGTCGCGCCAGAGCCGCGCCGCGGCGAGCAGGACGGGGTACGCCTTCTGCGGGGCCAGCCGCCCGACCGCCAGGATCAGCGGGGCGGCTCCGGCGCCCAGCTCGGCCCGCACCTCGGCGCGCGTGCGCAGCGCGCTGGGCATGGGCGCAGCGACCACCTCGGCGAGCCGCACGTCGCCCCCGCCGAGCTCGCGCACCCGCTCGACCAGGTCGGGCGAGACCGCCAGGGTCACGGCGGCGCGGCCGGCGACGTAGCGCTCCATCCGCCCGATGAGCGCGCCGCGCGGCCCCCGGGCCAGCACCGCGTTGTGCCAGGTGACCACCAGCGGGGTCGAGTCGCGCAGCGCCAGGCCGGCGAGCATCCCGGCCCGCAGGCCGTGGGCGTGCACCACGTCAGCGCCCTCGAGCAGGCGGCGCAGACGGCGGACGGTGCGGGCGTCCTCCAGCGGGCGCGGCGACGGGCCGATCTCGACCGGGTCGAACGCGGCGCCCTCGAGCGAGAACGCGAAGCGGCGCTCGGTGCTCTCGGGCCCCAGCACCCGCACGGTGTCGCCCTCGCCCGCCAGGCCGCGCACCAGCGACCGGACGTGGCTGCCCACGCCCCCTGCGCTGGTCCCCAGCACGAGGCGCACGTCGAGCGCGCGGTCCTCGCTCACCTCGCTCGCAACCCCCTTGCCAGCTCGCGGAGCCCTGCGCGGTCGAGCAGGGCGGCGCAGGCACCGTACGCGGCTGCTCCCCCGCCCGCTGCGACCAGCCCGGCGAGCAGGCCGGTGAGGCGGCCCTGCGGGGCCAGCAGCGCGCTCAGCGCCCCCGCCGCGCAGGCGCACGTCAGCGCCGCGGCCAGCCCGGTGGTCAGCGTCGGCCCCAGCGAGCTGGTGCTCGCGCTGCCGGCCCGCGCGCGCAGGGCGCGCAGGAGCAGCACGCCCGCGACCGTCATCCCGACGCTGTTGGCGGCGCCGAAGCCCGCGACGACCCAGCCGCTCGGCAGCGTCGTGCCGAGCACGACGTCGAGCACCGCGGCGGTCAGCCAGCCGGCGACGGTCGCGGTCGCCGCCGCCCGGCCGGCGTGCAGCGCGTAGAGCGCGCGGCCCAGGTGGGCGACCAGCGCGTAGCCCAGCAGCCCCGGCGCGAAGGTCACCAGCGCCCGCGAGACGAGCACGGCGGGGGCGTCACCGGGCGCGTCGAGCAGCTGGGACAGCGGCCGGGCGGTGCCGGCGAGCAGCCCTGCGCCCAGGGCCGCGGCCAGCACGACCGCGCGGGTCGTGCGCGCGGCCACCGCTGCGTAGGCGTCGCGCTCGTCGTGCTCGGCGTGCCGGGCCAGGGCGGGGAACGCACTCGTGGCCAACGGCACCGCGAGCACGGCGTAGGGCAGCAGGTAGAGCGTCCACGCGAAGGTGTAGACGACCAGGCCGCCGTCGCGCAGGCGGGCGTTGGCCACGACCACGACCACGACGGTCAGCAGCTGCTGGGCGAGCAGGGCGGCCAGGCCGGCGAGCGCCAGCGACCGGGCACGCACGGCCACCCCGGGCGGGAACCGGAAGGTGGGCCGCAGGCGGACGCCGGAGGCCAGCATCGGGACCAGGGTCGTCAGCGCCAGGGCCAGCACGCCGGCGGTGGTGCCGACGGTGAGCACGGCCTCGGTCTTGCCGGGCAGGTCGGCGCGCGGCCACGACCGCGCGTCGAACAGCGCGCCGAACCACACGTAGGCGCTCACCACCACGACGCTCGACACCAGCGGGGCGAAGGCGGCGGCGAAGAACCGCTGCTGCGACTGGAGGATCCCCGCGCTGACCACGGCCAGGCCGTAGAGCGGGATCTGCGGCGCGAAGACCAGGACCATGCGGGCGACCGCGTCGGAGAGGACGCCGGCGGTGCACCCCGCGGACCCTCCTCCGGAGCCCGCCAGCGCCTTCGCGACGACGGGCCCGGCGAGTGCCGCGACCGCGGCGAGCGGGACGAGCACGGCGAGCGTCCAGGTGACCAGCGCGGAGCACACGTCGTCGACGTGCGCCCGGTCGCCGTCGCGGAACGCGCGCGCGAGCAGGGGCACGACGACGCCGGCGAGCGCGCCTCCCGCCACGACTTCGAACAGCACGTTCGGCACGGTGTTGGCTGTCGTGTAGGCGCTGCCGAGGCAGGTCTTGCCGACGCCGTAGGAGAAGCCGAGCGTCCTGCCGAAACCGGCCGCCCGGCTGAGCACGGTCACCGCGGCGACCAGCAGGGCCGCTCCAGCCACGCCGTCGCCCACGCGCGACCGCGTGGCCGTCACGGCAGTCGACCGAGCGCGTCGAGCTCGCGCAGCACCGGCGTGCGCGCGATCACGGCGGTGAAGCTCACCTTCTCGCTGGCCAGGGTGAGCGCCGAGACGGTCGCCGCGAGGACGAGCAGGCCACGCGTCGACGCCTCCCCCGCCGCCGCGACGCCCAGCGCCGCTCCCAGGGCGTTCGCTCCCCCGTCGCCGAGCATGACCCGCTCGTGGAGGTCGGCCGGCAGCACGGCGAGTGCGGCGCCGAGGGGCGCGGCGACCAGGGCTGCGGCGCCCGGCCGGCGCAGGGCCGGAGCTCCCGCGAGCAGCGCGACCTTGAGCGCGCGGCCCGGTCGCAGGTCGAGCAGGTTCGCGAGGTTCGCTCCCCCGGCGACCACGACCGCCGCCAGGGCCGCGTCGAGCGGGTCGTCGCGCAGCGCGGCCCCCACGGCGACGCCGGTGAGGCCCAGCCCGACGACCTTGACCGCGCCCGTGGTGACCCTGCCGGCACGCAGGGCGCGCAGGTGCCCGCGCAGGCCGCGGTCGGCGCCCGAGCCGGCCAGGTCGTCGTAGCAGCCGAGCGCACCGGCCGCGCCCACGCTGGCGGCGGCCACGAGCCTCGTACGCAGCGGCACTCCCCGGGTGCTGAGCAGTCCCGCCACGGCACCGACGGCGTAGGCGGGTCCCGCCACCAGCGAGACCTCGCGGCTGCGGGCGTTGGTGCGGGTCCACGGCGCCGGCCCGCCCGGCGGGCGGTCGAGCAGCGTACGCAGTGCACCCGCCGCCACGAGCGCGCCGACCGCGGCGCCGACCGCCGCACCGGCCCGCGGGCTCACGAGGCGGTGATGCCGGCGATGTCCGGCAGCTGCGAGTCGGCGCCCTGGCCGGTGCCGTAGTGGCCCGTCTCGTCGGTGCTCTCGGCGAGCACGGCGAGCGGCAGCGCGAGCCGGCCGGCGGGCGTGTCGAGGTCGTCGACGGTCGACACCGACGTGCGGAGGCCACCACTGCGTACCTCAGCGACCATGCCGTTGGTGCCGGCACTGCCGGTCTGACCGGCGACGACCGTGCCCGAGCTCAGCTGCGAGATGCGGCGGGGCACCTCGACCAGCGCGGTGCGCTGCCGCGTCGCCTCCGAGACGGTGGCCGGGTCGGCGTCGCTGACCGGCTTGTCAGGGGTCGGTGCCAGCACGACGACGAGCGCGCTGCGGGCCCACGGCTGCTCGTCGATGCGCAGGAAGCTCTTGTCGCGCAGCGCCTTCAGCAGCGTCTCGCTCTCGGCGTCGGGGCTGCCGACCGACGCCGAGAGCGTCGTGACGAGGGCGTGCGCGAGCTCGGTCGCGGCCCGCTCCGGCAGCGCGTCGGAGCCCTGCGGCACGGTCACCCCGGGCTGCGGGTGGGCGGCCAGCACGGCGTCGAGGTCGGCGGCGCGGTCGGTGGACACCCAGTCGCTGGTGAGCGACACCGAGCCGGAGAAGACCGCGCCGGCCGCGAGGATCGCGTCGCGCGCCTGCTTGAGCTCGGAGCCCGGCGTGCCCGGCAGCGCGACGATGCTGATGTCACGGCCGTCGAGCCGGCCGCCCACCACCGCGGGCACCACGGAGGTGAGGACCGCGTCGGCGTCGTCGAGGCGGCTGGTGAGCTCGTCGTTCTGGCTGCGCAGCGCCTTGCTCGCGTTGGAGGCGTCGATGGCCTGCTGGCGCACGGTGCGGTCGATCGGCTTGTCGAGCGGCCCGGCGCCGAGCACGATGCCGACGGCAAGGGCGATGAAGATCGAGATGATCGACACCAGGTGGTAGCGGAAGTCGATCATCTAGGAGAACAGCCCTCCGAGCCGGAACCACAGGTCGGCCCACCGGTCCTGCAGGTAGATGAAGAAGACCTGGCCGGCGGCGGTCGCCGACATGGCCACGGCCAGGGCCAGCAGGCCGGCGGCAACGAGCAGCGCGACCTGCAGGGTCGAGATGCGACTGCGGTAGAGGCGGCTCACGCCCTTGGCGTCGACCAGCTTGCCGCCGACGCGCAGCCGGGTCAGGAACGTGCTCGCCATGCCCGAGCGGCCCTTGTCGAGGAACTCGACCAGGGTCGCGTGGGTGCCTACCGCCACGATCAGCGAAGCGCCCTTGTCGTCGGCCAGCAGCATGGCGACGTCCTCGCTGGTGCCGGTGGCGGGGAAGACCACCGCAGGCAGGCCGAGCGCCTCGAGCCGCTCGAGCCCGGGGGCACGGCCGTCGCGGTAGGCGTGGACGACCAGCTCGGCGCCGCTCGCGAGCGCGCGGTCCGAGACGCTGTCCATGTCGCCGACGACCATGTCGGGCAGGTAGCCCGACTCGAGCAGCGCGTCGGCGCCGCCGTCGACGCCGATGAGCACCGGGCGGTACTCGCGGATGTAGGGCCGCAGCGCCTTCAGGTCGTCCTTGTAGTGGTAGCCGCGCACGACGAGCAGTACGTGGCGCCCTTCGAGGACCGTGCGGACCTCGGGCACGCCGACGCCGTCGAGCAGCAGCTCGCGCTCGCGCCGGAGGTAGTCCATGGTGTTGCCGGCGAAGGCCTCGAGCTGCTCGGCCAGCCCGGCGCGCGCCTGCTCCATCGTCGCCGCGACCGTCTGCGGGGTCTGCACGCTGCCCTTGGCCACCACGCGGCCGTCGACGACCAGCGCGCCCTCGTCGAGGCGCACGGTGCTGCCGTCAGGGATCGCCATGACGTCGGGCCCGCACGCGTCGACCAGCGGGATGCCGGCGGCCAGCACGATGTCGGGACCGAGGTTCGGGTAGCGCCCGCTGCTGCTGGGCGAGGCGTTGACGACCGCACCCACGCGCTTGGCGACCAGGGCTTCCGCGCTCACCCGGTCGAGGTCGAGGTGGTCGATGACGGCGATCTCGCCGGGCTTGATGCGCTTGGTGAGGTTCTTGGTCCGGCGGTCGACGCGGCACGGCGCCGTGAGCCCGGGCTCGACGGGCTCACGGACCGACCTGCGGGCACGGGGGTGGGCGATCCTCATCGCGCCCCATCGTGCCAGAGGAACGCCCCGCGACCGCCGTTCAGCGCCGGCGCCGGGCCGGGGCGGGCGAGCGCGCCGAACCGAGCAGCTCGACGGCGTGGGCCCGCGCGGTCTCCGACTCCTCCTGGCCGGCGAGCATGCGCGCCAGCTCGCCCACCCGGCCCTCCTCGTCGAGAGTGGTCACCCCCGAGCGCGTGACGCTGCCGTCGTCGTCCTTGACGACCACCAAGTGGCGGTCGGCGTGGGCGGCGACCTGCGGCAGGTGGGTGACGACGAGCACCTGCGCGGTGCGCGACAGCGCGGCGAGCCGGCGCCCGATCTCGACGGCCGCCTTGCCGCCGACACCCGCGTCGACCTCGTCGAAGACGAACGTGGGTACGGGGTCGGCGCCTGCCAGCGCCACCTCCAGCGCCAGCATGACGCGGGAGAGCTCGCCGCCGGAGGCGCCCTTGCCGAGCGGGCGCGCCGCCGCGCCGGGGTTCGCCTCGAGCAGCAGCTCCACCTCGTCGACGCCGCTCGCGCTCGCTGCCAGGGTGCGGCCCTCGACCTCGAGCCCCTCGGCATCGTCGTGCTGGCGGACCGCGACCTGCACCTGCGCGCGCGGCATCGCCAGGGCCCCGAGCTCTTCGGTGATGGCCGTGGCCAGGCGGTCGGCGGCCTCGGTGCGGGCCCGCGACAACCGTCCCGCGAGCGCGCCGAGCTCGTGCCGCAGCCGCGTGCGCTCCGACTGCAGCGCCTGGACCTCGTCGTCGGCGCCCTCGAGCCGGTCGAGCCGCGCGGCGGCGCGCCGCGACCACTCGAGGACCTCGTCGACCGTGGCGCCGTAGACGCGGGTGAGCCCGGAGAGGACCGCCCGGCGCTCCTGCACGGCGGCGAGCCGGCGGGGGTCGGCGTCGACGCCGGACTGGTAGGCGGCGAGGTCGGCGGCGAGGTCGCTGAGCAGGTAGGTGCTCTCGGCCAGCCGGTCGGCGAGGGCGCCGAGGGCCGGGTCGTGCGCGCGAGCCGCCTCGAGCGCGCGGCGGGCGGCGTCGACGAGCGCCACTGCGTCGGGACCGCCCTGGGCGTCGGGGTCGCCCAGCAGCGCCGCGTGGGCGGTGGCCGCCGAGATGCGGAGCTCGTCGGCGTTGCCGAGCCGCTCGTCCTCCTCGCGCAGCGCGAGGTCCTCGCCCGGCTTCGGGTCGACCTGCTCGATGCGCTCGAGCCCCAGCCGCAGCAGCTCTGCCTCCTGCTCCCGCTCGCGCCGACGGGTGACCAGCTCCTCGAGCGTCGCCTCGACCTGGCGCAGCCGCGCCCACCGCGAGGCGTAGTCGGCCAGCGGAGCGGCCACCGCGTCACCGGCGTAGCGGTCGAGGGCCTCGCGCTGCCGGGCGGGCCTCAGCAGCCGGTGCTGGTCGGACTGGCCGTGCACCGCCACCAGGTCGTCGGCGAGCTCGGCCAGCACGGCCGCGGGCACCGAGCGACCGCCGAGGAACGCGCGCGAGCGGGAGCCCGACACCGTGCGCGACACCAGCAGCGCGCCGTCGTCGAGCTCGGCACCGGCCTCCGCCGCGCGCGCCAGCGGGGCCGAGCCGGGCGGCAGCACGATGCGTCCCTCGACCAGGGCGGAGGCGGCGCCGGTGCGGACCGCGCCGGCGTCGGCCTTGCCGCCCAGCAGCAGGCCGAGCCCGGTGACGACCATGGTCTTGCCGGCGCCGGTCTCGCCGGTGAGGACGGTGAACCCGGGGCCGAGCTCGAGCACGGCGTCGCCGATGACCCCGAGGTCGCGGATGCGGACTTCTTCGAGCACTCGTCGAACCTAGGACCCGTCGCCGGCCTGCGCCCCGCGCCACCCCTGGACGGGCAGGCGGAACTTGGCGACGAGCCGGTCGGTGAAGGGAGCCGCGCGCAGCCGGGCGAGCAGCACCGGGCACTCGCCGCGGCGCACCTCGACCCGGGTGCCGGGCTCGAGGTCGTGGGAGCGGCGGCCGTCGGCCCAGAGCACGGCGCCGTGCGGCGAGCTGCCGCCCGAGACGGCGAGCAGCTCGACGGCCAGCGTCGAGGTGGGCGCGGTGACGAGCGGCCGGTCGAACAGCGCGTGGGCCGAGATGGGCGTCAGCAGCAGCGCCTCGACCTCCGGCCAGACGACCGGACCCCCCGCCGAGAAGCTGTAGGCGGTCGAGCCGGTGGGCGTGGCGGCGACGACGCCGTCGCAGCCCCATACCGAGAGCGGGCGGCCGTCGACCTCGACCGCCAGCTCGACGAGCAGGGCCCGGTCGGCCTTCTCGACGCTGATGTCGTTGAGCGCCCACTCCCGCGCCAGCACCCGCCCGTCGCGGCTCACCTCGACGTCGAGCGTCATGCGCTCCTCGACGTCGTAGCTGCCCTCGAGCACACGGTCGGCGACGTGGTCGATGTCCTCGCGCTCGGCCTCGGCCAGGAAGCCCACGCGGCCGAGGTTGACGCCCAGCACCGGGATGCGCGGCTCGCGCGCCAGCTCGGCGGCGCGCAGGATCGTGCCGTCCCCGCCGAGGACGATGACCAGCTGGGCGCCGTGGTGCGCCGCGTCGGCCGCCTGGACAGTGCGGGCGTCCTCGAGCCGCAGGCCGGCGGCCTCCTCGGCCAGCGCGAGCACGGTGACGCCGGCGCGGGCCAGCCTGGCCGCCATGCGCTCGGCGAGCGGGACGGCCTCGGCGCGACCGGTGTGCACGAGCAGGAGCACCTGGCGCGGCGGCGTCACTGCGGCCCCTCCGCCACGGCCGCCGCCAGCACCGCCGGGTCGAGCGCGGGAGCGCCGCGGCGCAGCCACAAGAAGTACTCGACGTTGCCCGACGGCCCGGGCAGCGGGCTGGCGACGACGCCCGCGGCGCCGAGGCCCAGCTCGAGCGCGCGGGCGGCGACCGTGTCCACCGCGTCCTGGCGCAGCGCCGGCTCGCGCACGACCCCGCCGGCGCCCAGCCGCTCGCGGCCGACCTCGAACTGCGGCTTGACCATGAGCACCAGGTCGGCGTCCGGTGTGGTCACCGCGGCCAGGGCCGGGAGCACGACCGTGAGCGAGATGAAGGACAGGTCGCCCACGACGAGCTCGACCGGGCCGCCGAGCAGCTCGGTCGTGAGCTCGCGGACGTTGGTGCGGTCGTGGACGACGACGCGCTCGTCGGTGCGCAGCGCCCACGCCAGCTGGCCGTAGCCGACGTCGACGGCCAGCACGGTCGCTGCGCCGGCGCGGAGCAGCACGTCGGTGAACCCGCCCGTCGACGCACCGGCGTCGAGGCAGCGCCGGCCCTCGACGAGCAGGCCGCGCGGGACGAACGCCTCGAGAGCGCCGGCCAGCTTGTGGCCGCCCCGGCTCGCGTAGTCGGGCCCGGAGTCGGACTCGGCGACGACGATCGGCGCGTCGGCGCCGACCTGGGTCGCAGGCTTCTCGGCAGTGCGCCCCGCCACGGCGACGCGGCCCTCGGCCACGAGCGAGGCGGCGTGCTCGCGGGAGCGGGCCAGCCCGCGCCGCACGAGCTCGACGTCGAGGCGGGCGAGCCGCGGGCGAGCGGCCACCGCGGCGCTCACGAGTCCCGGCGGGCCGGGGACGGCGCGCCGGGGCGTGGACCGGTCGCCGGGTCGGCCGGGCCGCCCGCGAGGACCTCGGCCAGCTCGCGGTGCACGGCGTCGTAGACAGGGGCGTGCTCGTCGACCGGTGCCTCGTCGAGGGCGTCGAGGCGGCGCAGGATCCGGTCGACCGCCAGCTCGCTGGGGTCGGCAGCCTGCCGGACCGCGTCGCCGGTCTCCTGCTCCACGTGGTGCCCGTCCTCTGCTCGTGCCGCCCTCGGGCGGCGCTGGTCCTCGCGGCGTCCGGCCGTCGTCGGGCCGCGGGCACACCGTACCCGCGACGGCTGACGGCGGCGCGCCGCTGCACCGGGAGCTGTGGACGGCGCGCCGGCCCTGCGCCGGCGTACGCTCGTCGCGACATCGTTCGTTCCACGCAGTGCCTGGTGACGGAGCCGGCGACGGGTGCGCTTCCGCGCCCTCGCCACCTCTGGACGGTCCCCGGCGGGAACGGTCGGCCGAGCAGGGCGGAGCGCCCCGGCCCACCGCCCGCCCCACCCGGCGCCAGAAGGCCGTCGCGTGCTCCACCGTCTCCCAGGTCCGCGTCCCCTGCTCCGCCGTCCCGCCCGCGGGCCCTCCTCCAGCTCCACCACCGGCTACCGCGCCCTGCTGCGCACGCCGGGTGCCCGCGCACTGGTCCTGTCCGCCGGTGCCGGGCGCCTGGGCGGGGCGATGACGGGGCTCGGGCTGCTGTGGCTCGTCCACGCGCGCACCGGGTCGTACGCCGCGGCCGGCCTCACCTGCGCCGCCTTCGCGGTCGGCGGCGCGGCCGCCGGTCCCCTCGTCGCCGGCTGGGCCGCCCGGCGCGGCTCGCGCGTGGTCCTGAGGCTGTTGGCCGCTGCGCACGCAGCAGCGGTGGCGCTGGTCCTCGAGGCTGCGCAGCCGGGTACGGCGCGGCCGGTCCTCGCGCTCGTGGGTGCCGCAGTCGGGGCGAGCCTGCCGCCTGTCGCGGCGCTGAGCGCCGCCCGGTGGTCGGGGCTGCTGGCCGGGGAGGCGGGGTCGCTCCGGCGCGCCTTCGCCCTGGAGTCGACGAGCAACGAGGCCTCGTTCCTCGTCGGCCCGGTGCTCGGGAGCGTGCTCGCGGCGCAGTGGGACCCGGCAGCGGCGAGCACCACGGCGCTCGCTCTCGTCGTCGGCGGGTCGCTGGCCATGTCCGCGGGCGACAGCCGTCCCGACCGAGGCGGCGACCCGGCAGCGGGGCGCGGACCCAGGACGCGGCTGCGGCCTGCTGCGCTCCTCGTGCCCGTCCTCGTCACCACGGGCATCGGGTGCTTCTTCGGCTCGACGCAGGTGGGCGTCGTCGCGGTCACGACCGAGCACGGCATGGCGGCCGCCGCGGGGTACGTCTACGCGGCCATGGGTGGCACGAGCATGCTGGCGGCGCTGTGGTTCGGTGCTCGACGGTGGCGGCGGTCCGCCGAGCGGCTGCTGCGCGCCGACCTGGCGCTCCTGGCGCTCGCCTCCCTGGCGCTGCCGACCTCGCGCTCGGTGCCCGCCCTCGTCGTCGCGGTCGCGCTCGTCGGCACCTTCGTCTCACCCGCCGTCGTCCTGGTCAGCGCCCGGGTGGTGAGCGCGTTCCCGCAGGAGGCCGTGGCCCCCGCGTTCGCCTGGCTGGCGACAGGCAGCGCGGTGGGCCTCTCGGCGGGTGCGGCGCTGGCCGGCGCCGCAGCAGACTCGGGGGGCGGCCGGTGGGCGCTGGGCGTCTCGAGCGCGGCTGTCGCGGTGACCGCGCTGGTCGTCTGGCCGGGAGCGGTGCTCAGAACCCGGCCCCGGCAGGCGCCTCGACGCGCAGCGCCGTGAAGGCCTCCTCCGCCCAGGCGGCGGCGCACGCCGCGCGCAGCGCGTCGACGGGGTCCCCGGAGCCCTCGACGAGCAGCACGTCGCGGTCGACGGTCGCTTTCCAGCCCCCGAGGCGCCAGGAGCCGCCGACGCGCTCGGGCGCCGAGTGCGCCTGGAGCAGGCCGGTGAGGTCGGCCGACACGAAGCTCGGCCGGAGCCCGGGCGGCGCGGCGACGAGGTCGCGCGGCGTGGTGACGCCGGTGAGCACGAGCAGGCTGGGCGTCGACGCGCGCACGGCCCCCTCGATGTCGGTGTCGAGCCGGTCGCCCACCACGAGCGGGAGGCGCGCACCGCTGCGCCGCAGCGCCTCCGCGTGCAGCGGCAGCTCAGGCTTGCCGGCGACGACCGGCTCCCGGCCGGTGGCCGCGCGCAGCACCCCCACGAGCGCGCCGTTGCCCGGCGCTCGCCCGCGAGGGGTGGGGATGGTCAGGTCGGTGTTGGACGCGATCCACGGCACTCCCGCAGCCAGGGCCAGCGCGCCCTCGGCCAGGTCGCGCCAGCCCACGTCGGGCGAGAACCCCTGGACGACGGCGGCCGGCTCGTCGTCGGCGGAGCGCACCGGCACGAGGCCGCGCTCGCGCAGCGCGACCTCGAGCCCCTCGCCTCCGACCACGAGCACTCGCGCCCCGGGAGCGACCATGCCGCTGACGAGCGTCGCCGCCGCCTGGGCCGAGGTGACGACCTGGTCGGGGCGCGCCGGCACGCCGAGCTCGCTCAGGTGCGCCGCCACGGTGTCGGGGGTGCGCGCGGCGTTGTTCGTCACGAACGCCAGCGACATGCCGCGCGCGGCCGCCTGCTCCAGGGCCGCCGGCGCGCTGGGCACCGCGTCGGGGCCGACGTAGACGACACCGTCGAGGTCGAGCAGAGCGACGTCGTAGGCCTCGCAGAGCACGGGCGAGCTCCGCAGCCCCTCGCTGGTGGCAGGAGCAGCGTCCGGGGAGCTCACGTGTCGCGCTCTTCTCTCGCTCGCAGGGTGGCGCGCGCCTGCTGGAGCGCGCGCCGGTAGTCGTCGCGGTCGGGCCGCATGGTGACGGCCATGGCCAGGTGCTCGGCGGCACCCTCTACGTCGCCCAGGCGGTAGCGGGTGTAGCCCAGTCCGAAGCGTGCGTAGTCGTCGTGCGGCTCGCTGTTGACCAGCAGGGCCCACTGCTCGGCGGCCAGGGAGTAGCGGCGGGCGTCGGACAGTGCCCGTGCGTAGGCCTCCCGCAGCGAGGCTGAGCCGGGCTCGCGCTCGACGGCCCGCTCGAGCAGCTGGGCCGCCGCGTCGGCGCTGCCGCCCGAGAGCAGCTCCAGCCCCCGCTTGTACCAGTCGTAGACCTCAGCCGCAGCCGCGTCGTCCGCTGCGGCGTCGTCCGCGGCTCGGGGGTCCGGAGCACCGCCCGGGGCGTCCTGTGGCACTGCCGCTCCCTCCGTCGTCGGCTCCGGACCATCCTCGCACGCGGCCCCGGACCCGCACGGCCGGTGCGGCGCACCTCAGCGCAGCCTGGCCGAGTCGACCTCGACCTCGGTGCGGCTGCTCGCCCCCGTCGGGCCGCGCCAGAAGCGCCGGCGCAGTGCGCCCGTCAGCACCA
This sequence comes from Motilibacter peucedani, assembly GCF_003634695.1. Taxonomy (NCBI): domain Bacteria; kingdom Bacillati; phylum Actinomycetota; class Actinomycetes; order Motilibacterales; family Motilibacteraceae; genus Motilibacter; species Motilibacter peucedani. The sequence goes on along the minus strand of NZ_RBWV01000010.1, from coordinate 591,011 downwards.
CCGTCTCGCCGCCCTCCCACCGGAGGACGCGCCGCTGCAGGACCGGCTTCCACACCACGCAGTCGAGGGTGTCGACCGACGGGCTGCGCACCCCGGCACCCGTGGTCGCGGCGCCCCTCGTCGCGCCTTGCTGGGCAACTGCCTTGGCGCCGGTCCTCCCGGCGACCTCCCGTCGAGCGCTGGGGCCCCCTGGGGACGACGACCCGGAAGGTGACCAGCACGTCGCCGCTGGGCAGCTCGCGCTGCTCGGGGGCGGCGGACACCCTCCCCACGAGCACCACGGAGTTGGCGGCACCGTCCCCCAGCTGCGCTCGCTCGACCCCGCCCGACGTCACCGGCTCCCGCTTCGCCGCTGCACCCATCTCGTCTCCCCTGCCGCTGTGTGGTCCGACACCTCACGGTGACGGCAGCGGGCGGCAGTGGGCGACCAGCGGGCGACCGGCTGTGGACGCAGACCGGAAGAGAGAGCCGCTGCTGTGGACGGCGCGGGAGTCGGCTGTGTACGCCGCGCTAGTCCACAGGGGGGACGAACAGCGGAGCCACGACGCCCGTCCTGCGCTCGGTCCCGCTCGGCGCACGGTCCGGCTCGGCGGCGTCAGCCGGCTCCGCGAACGGGTGGTCAGCGTCGACGCCGCTCAGCACCGCCTCCGCGGCCACGGGCTGCTCAGTCGCCTGCTCATCGGCCACCTGCTCCTCGACCGCCTGCTCCTCGGCCACCTGCTCCTCGACCGAGCTCGGCTCCACAACGGGAGCGCTGACGGGCTGGTCGTCCGCGTCGCTGTCGTCCGCGTCGCTGTCGTCCGCGTCGCTGTCGTCCGCGTCGCTGTCGTCCGCGTCGCTGTCGTCCGCGTCGTAGGCGTCGACGAAGACGACGCCCTCGAGCTCAGCCACCCGCTCGTCAGCGTCGGTCTCGCCCTCCTTGTCGAGCGCGGCTGCCCGGGTGAACTCGGCGAGCGCCTCGTCGCGGCGGCCGGCAGCCAGCAGCGCGTCGGCGAACGCGTACGCCAGGCGGGCCGACCGGCGTACCTCTGGCACCTGCAGCGTTAGGACGGCGGCGTCGAGCTGGCCGAGGTCGCGCCGCGCGCCGGCGGCGACGAGACGCATCTCGATCTTGCCGTCGGCGTCCAGGCGGCCGGCCTCGGCGCTGGCCGCGATCTCGAGCGCCTTCTCCGGACGGCCGAGTGCACGCTCGACATCGGCGATCACCGGCAGGAGAGCGGGACTGCCGGTCATGCGCGTGGCCGCGCGCAGCTCCGGCATCGCCTCGGCGTACTTGCCGGCGGCGTACGCGGCCAGGCCGGCCGCTTCGCGGGTCGACGCGAGCCGCGGAGCGCGCTGACGAGCCACCGAGGCGTGCGCGAAGGCCTGCTCGGGGTCCTCGTCGAGCAGCTGCCCGGCGGCGACCAGGTGCTGCGCGAGCAGCGTGGCCAGTCCTGCAGGCAGGGTGGAGAGCTCGTCGAGGACGGGCTTGGGGAGCTCCTTGCCGGTGATGCCCTCGGGGATGGGCGGACCGGACACGACCGGAGTGCGCTCGACGCGGTCGTTCGGCCGACCGCTCGAGGAGCGCCCCCCTGGCGAACCACCGTTCGACGGCCGCCCACCAGATGAGCGCCCACCGGACGGCCGGCCACCCGACGGGCGGCCGCCCGACGACCGGCCGTAGGAGGAGCCTCCGGAACCTGGTGCGCCTGCGCGACGGGGACGATCGGCGGACTCGCTCATGGGGTCTCCCTGGAGGGGGTCGGGCACGCGTGGTGCGACGACGGCAGGCGCTATGGAGGTAGAAACGCTTGTAGGGGTGTCACCGGTGGTCGGTGGCACCCCTACAAGGGAATGGTTGTTCGGCGGTGTCCTACTCTCCCACCCGCTGGCGCGGGCAGTACCATCGGCGCTGGAGGGCTTAGCTTCCGGGTTCGGGATGGGACCGGGCGTTTCCCCTCCGCTATGACCGCCGTAACTCTACGAGACCCACACACCCTCCCCACATCCCCCTGTCACGGGGGCGGGGCGGGTCTGTGTGGTGGTGTCTCAGAACCGGGTAGTGGTTGCGGGCGCAGTCCATGCTTCACAAGCTCGTGTGGCAGGGCGTGATGATGTGCGTGTGTGCTCGTTCGAGGTAGTCAAGCCCTCGGCCTATTAGTACCGGTCCGCTACACACCTTGCAGTGCTTCCACGTCCGGCCTATCAACCCAGTGGTCTGCTGGGGGCCTTACCCCCTCGAAGGGGTGGGAGACCTCATCTTGAAGCAGGCTTCCCGCTTAGATGCTTTCAGCGGTTATCCCTTCCGAACGTAGCCAACCAGCCATGCACCTGGCGGTACAACTGGCACACCAGAGGTTCGTCCGTCCCGGTCCTCTCGTACTAGGGACAGCCCTTCACAAGTCTCCAACGCGCGCAGCGGATAGGGACCGAACTGTCTCACGACGTTCTAAACCCAGCTCGCGTACCGCTTTAATGGGCGAACAGCCCAACCCTTGGGACCTACTCCAGCCCCAGGATGCGACGAGCCGACATCGAGGTGCCAAACCTTGCCGTCGATATGGACTCTTGGGCAAGATCAGCCTGTTATCCCCGGGGTACCTTTTATCCGTTGAGCGACGGCGCTTCCACAAGCCACCGCCGGATCACTAGTCCCAGCTTTCGCTCCTGCTCGACCTGTCGGTCTCACAGTCAAGCCCCCTTGTGCACTTGCACTCGACACCTGGTTGCCGACCAGGCTGAGGGAACCTTTGGGCGCCTCCGTTACCTTTTGGGAGGCAACCGCCCCAGTTAAACTACCCACCAGACACTGTCCCTGACCCGGATCACGGGCCCAAGTTAGACAGCCAGCACGACCAGAGTGGTATTTCAACGTCGCCTCCACCCGAACTGGCGTCCGGGCTTCACAGGCTCCCACCTATCCTACACAAGCCGAGCCGACCACCAATATCAAGCTGTAGTGAAGGTCCCGGGGTCTTTCCGTCCTGCTGCGCGTAACGAGCATCTTTACTCGTAGTGCAATTTCGCCGAGTCCGTGGTCGAGACAGCTGAGAAGTCGTTACGCCATTCGTGCAGGTCGGAACTTACCCGACAAGGAATTTCGCTACCTTAGGATGGTTATAGTTACCACCGCCGTTTACTGGCGCTTAAGTTCTCAGCTTCGCCCCGAAGAGCTAACCGGTCCCCTTAACGTTCCAGCACCGGGCAGGCGTCAGTCCGTATACATCGTCTTGCGACTTGGCACGGACCTGTGTTTTTAGTAAACAGTCGCTTCTCACTGGTCTCTGCGGCCCCACCCAGCTCAAGACGCAAGGCCTATCACCAGACGAGGCCCCCCTTCTCCCGAAGTTACGGGGGCATTTTGCCGAGTTCCTTGACCACGGTTCGCTCGATCGCCTTGGTATTCTCTACCTGACCACCTGTGTCGGTTTGGGGTACGGGCCGCCGTGACACTCACTAGAGGCTTTTCTAGGCAGCATAGGATCACCCACTTCGCCACAATCGGCTCGGCATCAGATCTCAGGCTCAGTGCGCGGCGGATTTACCTACCGCACGCCCTACATCCTTACCCCGGGACAACCATCGCCCGGGATGGGCTACCTTCCTGCGTCACCCCATCGCTTGCCTACTACCAGATCGGGTCACCGTCCGCCCGCGCATCACCCGAAGGATCCACACGTTGAGAGGGCTTAGCATCACTGGATTCAGCATGGGCGCATCACAGCGGGTACGGGAATATCAACCCGTTATCCATCGACTACGCCTGTCGGCCTCGCCTTAGGCCCCGACTCACCCTGGGCGGAACAGCCTGGCCCAGGAACCCTTGGTCATCCGGCGGAAGGGATTCTCACCCTTCTTTCGCTACTCATGCCTGAATTCTCACTCGTGCCGCGTCCACAGCTACCTTCCAGCGCTGCTTCACCCACGGCACGACGCTCCCCTACCCATCCCCGCCCCTGAACACATACATGCTGGGGTTAACACGGGAATGCCACAGCTTCGGCGGCGCGCTTGAGCCCCGCTACATTGTCGGCGCGGAATCACTTGACCAGTGAGCTATTACGCACTCTTTCAAGGGTGGCTGCTTCTAAGCCAACCTCCTGGTTGTCTGTGCGACTCCACATCCTTTCCCACTTAGCGCGCGCTTAGGGGCCTTAGCTGGTGGTCTGGGCTGTTTCCCTCTCGACGACGAATCTTATCACCCGCCGTCTCACTGCCGCGCTTGAACTTACCGGCATTCGGAGTTTGGCTAACTTCAGTAACCTTGTAGGGCCCCTAGGCTATCCAGTAGCTCTACCTCCGGCAAGAAACACGCGACGCTGCACCTAAATGCATTTCGGGGAGAACCAGCTATCACGGAGTTTGATTGGCCTTTCACCCCTACCCACAGGTCATCCCCCAGGTTTTCAACCCTGGTGGGTTCGGGCCTCCACGCGGTCTTACCCGCGCTTCACCCTGCCCATGGGTAGATCACTCCGCTTCGGGTCTAGAACGTGCGACTACAGACGCCCTATTCGGACTCGCTTTCGCTCCGGCTTCCCCACACGGGTTAACCTCGCCACACGCCGCTAACTCTCAGGCTCATTCTTCAAAAGGCACGCCGTCACACCAACAAGGATGCTCCGACGGCTTGTAGGCACACGGTTTCAGGTACTCTTTCACTCCCCTCCCGGGGTACTTTTCACCTTTCCCTCACGGTACTAGTCCGCTATCGGTCACCAGGAAGTATTTAGGCTTACCAGGTGGTCCTGGCAGATTCACACGAGATTTCTCGGGCCCCGTGCTACTCGGGGACACGTCCCACACGCGCCGCTGGACTTTCGCCTACAGGGGTCTCACCTTCTACGCCGGCCCTTCCCAGAGCCTTCGACTACCCCAACGGACAACGCGCGCCGACACGGCAGCATCGACACAGACACGCCCCACAACCCCGCCCCCGCAACCCCTGCCGGGTATCCCACGGGAACGGTTTAGCCTCATCCGCTTTCGCTCGCCACTACTCACGGAATCACTGTTGTTTTCTCTTCCTGCGGGTACTGAGATGTTTCACTTCCCCGCGTTCCCTCCAACCGCCCTATATATTCAGGCGGAGGTGACAGCACATGACTGCTGCCGGGTTCCCCCATTCGGACATCCTCGGATCAACGCTCGGTTGGCAGCTCCCCGAGGCTTAACGCAGCCTCCCACGTCCTTCATCGGCTCCTGGTGCCAAGGCATCCACCGTGCGCCCTTAACAACTTGACCACATCGAACGAACACAGACACACACCACGAAAACCACACCACAAAAACAGTAAAGATGAATCGCTCGCAACCACTATCCAGTTCTCAAACACCACCCGGCACCCACCAACCCGACACACCCACCCACCCCCACGACGAGGACGGTATGCGATGCAGCCGATGGACCGGCCAGAAGAAACCAGCACCCCCACCACCCCGCCGAAGCAGGGCCACAGAGGCCGCTCGTTCCCTCAGGACCCAACAGCGTGCCGCCCACCCCCGCACCAGACACAGCCGGCACCGGGAAGGACTACTTCGAGGACTCGTTCCACCCATGAGCACCACCACGGACACGTACGGCCCGCGCGTGGCTCCTGACCCCCCACCCTCACCAACCGGTGAGCGTGACTAAGAGGTAGGTGCTCCTTAGAAAGGAGGTGATCCAGCCGCACCTTCCGGTACGGCTACCTTGTTACGACTTCGTCCCAATCGCCAGTCCCACCTTCGACAGCTCCCTCCCTTGCGGGTTAGGCCACCGGCTTCGGGTGTTACCGACTTTCGTGACGTGACGGGCGGTGTGTACAAGGCCCGGGAACGTATTCACCGCAGCGTTGCTGATCTGCGATTACTAGCGACTCCGACTTCACGGGGTCGAGTTGCAGACCCCGATCCGAACTGAGACCGGCTTTTTGGGATTCGCTCCACCTCACGGTATCGCAGCCCTTTGTACCGGCCATTGTAGCATGTGTGCAGCCCAAGACATAAGGGGCATGATGACTTGACGTCATCCCCACCTTCCTCCGAGTTGACCCCGGCAGTCTCCCATGAGTCCCCAACTGAATGCTGGCAACATGGGACGAGGGTTGCGCTCGTTGCGGGACTTAACCCAACATCTCACGACACGAGCTGACGACAGCCATGCACCACCTGTCCACGACCCCGAAGGACACCACATCTCTGCGGCTTTTCCGTGGATGTCAAGCCTTGGTAAGGTTCTTCGCGTTGCGTCGAATTAAGCCACATGCTCCGCCGCTTGTGCGGGCCCCCGTCAATTCCTTTGAGTTTTAGCCTTGCGGCCGTACTCCCCAGGCGGGGCGCTTAATGCGTTAGCTACGGCACAGAGAACGTGGAATGCTCCCCACACCTAGCGCCCAACGTTTACGGCGTGGACTACCAGGGTATCTAATCCTGTTCGCTCCCCACGCTTTCGCTCCTCAGCGTCGGTACCGGCCCAGAGACCCGCCTTCGCCACCGGTGTTCCTCCTGATATCTGCGCATTTCACCGCTACACCAGGAATTCCAGTCTCCCCTGCCGGACCCTAGCAAGCCCGTATCGAATGCAGACCCGGGGTTAAGCCCCGGGCTTTCACACCCGACGTGACCCGCCACCTACGAGCTCTTTACGCCCAATAATTCCGGACAACGCTTGCACCCTACGTATTACCGCGGCTGCTGGCACGTAGTTAGCCGGTGCTTCTTCTGCGCCTACCGTCACTTTCGCTTCTTCGGCGCTGAAAGAGGTTTACAACCCGAAGGCCTTCATCCCCCACGCGGCGTCGCTGCGTCAGGCTTCCGCCCATTGCGCAAGATTCCCCACTGCTGCCTCCCGTAGGAGTCTGGGCCGTGTCTCAGTCCCAGTGTGGCCGGTCACCCTCTCAGGCCGGCTACCCGTCGTCGCCTTGGTAGGCCACAACCCCACCAACAAGCTGATAGGCCGCGAGCCCATCTCCAGCCGATAAATCTTTCCACCCCCCACCATGCGGCGAGAAGTCATATCCGGTATTAGCCCCGGTTTCCCGGAGTTATCCCGAAGCTAGAGGCAGGTTGCTCACGTGTTACTCACCCGTTCGCCGCTGATCCCCCACCGAAGCAGGTTCACCGCTCGACTTGCATGTGTTAAGCACGCCGCCAGCGTTCGTCCTGAGCCAGGATCAAACTCTCCAACAAAGAACCTAGAAAACTAGGACTCTCGAAGCAGAGCAAACGCCAGCCACCACACGACCCGCGTAGACCGTGCGGCAACCAACAAAAACCACATCACCACCCCACACCCCCCGAAGAGAGCGCGAGACATGACGAGGAAAAAACATATGGCAAATCCTCGAAAAACACGCTGTTGAGTTCTCAAGAAACGAACGCGCACCAGTTCCGCGCCTTTCGGCGTTTCCCTTGCGGCGATGTCTCGAACTTAGCGGCTTTCCCAGCGGATTTCAAATCCGCCGTTCCGGCCTCTCGCTGCCCAGCGCACCGGACCGGGGTCCGATGTCTGCTTGCGGGCAACTTCTCCACCTTAGCGGAGCTCCGTGCCGCCGTCAACTCGCGTCGACCTGGTCGGTGTCTCCCCTGAGCCCCCGGACCGGCCGCTCAGCGTCCGGCTCCCTGTCGGGGCGAGGAGCAACGCTACCAGACCCCGCGGCCGACTGCGAGGGGCCGTCCTCTCGACCTCGACCCGGCCGGACCCACACCACCCGGTCGGCCTCACACCACCTGCACGGCCGCCAGGGAGCGCTTCCCGCGGCGCAGCACCACCCACCCGCCTTCGAGAACGTCGGCCTCCTGCAGCGTCGCCTCGGCGTCGGCGACCTTGCTGTTGTTGACGTAGGCCCCGCCCCCGGTGATGTCGCGGCGGGCCGCCGAACGGCTGGCGCTCAGCCCCGTCTCCACCAGTACCTCCGCCACCGTGGGCAGCGGTCGCGACACTGTGGCGCGCGGCAGCTCCCCCAGCGCAGCCGACAGCGTGCCGGCGTCGAGGCCGGCGAGCTCTCCCTGCCCGAACAGCGCCCGGCTCGCGGCCACGGCACGCGCGCAGGCGTCGGACCCGTGGACGAGCGTCGTGAGCTCCTCGGCGAGCGCACGCTGCGCCTCGCGCGCCGCGGGCCGCTCGCGGGCGACCTCGGCCAGGGCTGCCAGCTCCTCGAGCGGACGCAGCGAGAAGGCCGGCATCCAGCGCACCACGTCGGCGTCGTCGGCGTTGAGCCAGAACTGGTAGAAGGCGTACGGGCTGGTGAGCTCCGGGTCGAGCCACACCGTCCCCGACTCGGTCTTGCCGAACTTCGTGCCGTCGGCCTTGGTCACCAGCGGCGTCGCCAGGGCGTGGACGGAGTGGGTCGTCACGCGCCGGACGAGGTCGACCCCGGCGGTGATGTTGCCCCACTGGTCGGAGCCGCCGAACTGCAGCGTGCAGCCGTGGCGCCGGTGCAGCTCGAGGTAGTCGTTGGCCTGCAGCACCTGGTAGCTGAACTCGGTGTAGGACAGACCGCCGGCCGCCAGCCGCACGCTGACCGACTCGCGGTCGAGCATGCGGTTGACCGGGAAGTGCTTGCCCACGTCGCGCAGGAAGTCGATCGCCGAGACCGAGGCGGTCCAGTCGAGGTTGTTGACCATCTGCGCCGCAGCGGGCCCCTCGAAGGTCAGGAAGCGCGACACCTGCCCGCGGATGCGCTCCACCCACGACGCGACGACCTCGCGCTCGTTCAGCGAGCGCTCGGCGCTCTTGCCGCTCGGGTCGCCGATGAGCCCGGTCGCCCCTCCCACGAGCGCGAGCGGGCGGTGTCCGGCGTCCTGGAGCCGGCGCGCGGTGAGGATCTGGACCAGGTTGCCGATGTGCAGGCTGGGCGCTGTGGGGTCGAACCCGACGTAGAAGGTCACCGGCCCCGCGTCGAAGGCGGCGTCGAGCGCCTCGCGGTCGGTGGTCAGGGCGAGCAGGCCCCGGGCCTGCAGGTCGTCGAGGATCGCGCTCATGCCCCCGATCCTCCCGTACGCCGCTTGGGGGCGTGCGCCTTGTAGGCGCTGACGGTGCGCTCCCCCGTCGCCCAGAAGCGCCAGGGCGTGTCCGCTCCGGCGCGCAGCCCGACGCGCGGGCCCACCGACACGTCGATCACCGCAGTGCCGGCCAGCAGGCGGACGGGTGCGTCGGCGGCGTACAGGTCCGCACCGGTGAGAGCGCCGTCGATGCCGAGCGCGGTGCACAGCCGCGCCGGGCCGCGGGCCAGCTCGACGTCGGTACGCGCGGTGGTGCGTCGCGCCCGCGCCGTCTCGACCCCCTCGACGACCTCACCGGCACGCAGCAGCACCGCCGACGCCGTGCCCGCCGGACCGCACACCACGTTGGCGCACCAGTGCATGCCGTAGGTGAAGTAGACGTAGAGGTGGCCGGCCTCCCCGAACATCACCGAGGTGCGCGGCGTGCTCCCGCGGAAGGCGTGGGAACCGGGGTCGGCCTCCGCCGCGTACGCCTCGACCTCCGTGAGCCGCACGACGACCCGGCCGGGGGCGAGGTCGGAGACGAGCAGGGCGCCGAGCAGCGTCGGCGCCACCTCCTCGGCGGGCGCGCTCAGCGCCCGCCGAGGGAACGGCGTCACGGCCGCGTCGCCCACGCAGCGTGCTCGTGGGCCAGCGCGACCAGCGCGGACAGCTGCTCGGCGACCCGGCCGGGCGACGTGCCCCCGACCGCGGACCGCGACTCGAGCGCGCCCGAGACCGTGAGCACCTCGCGCACCTCGGGGCTCAGCCGCGGGTCGATGGCGGCGAAGTCCGCGTCGTCGACCTCCCACAGCTCGAGGCCGCGGGCGTCGCACCAGGCGACGAAGGCGCCGCTGATCTCGTGGGCGTCGCGGAAGGCGGTGCCACGGCGTACGAGCCACTCCGCGACGTCGGTCGCCAGCGCGTGCCCGGTGGGCGTGGTCCGTTCGAGCCTCTCCGTGTCGACCGTCAGGGTCGACACCATCCCCGAGAGCGCCGGCAGCAGGAGGAGCAGCTGCTCGACGGCGTCGAAGACGGGCTCCTTGTCCTCCTGCATGTCGCGGTCGTAGGCGAGCGGCAGGCCCTTGAGCATGGTGAGCACGCCGGTCAGGTGACCGATGAAGCGGCCGGCCTTGCCGCGCGCGAGCTCGGCGATGTCAGGGTTCTTCTTCTGCGGCATGATCGACGAGCCGGTCGAGAAGGCGTCGTCGAGGCGCACCCAGCCGAACTCCGAGGTCGCCCAGAGGCAGACCTCCTCGCCCAGCCGCGAGAGGTGCACGCCCAGCAAGGCCGTGCAGAACAGGAACTCCGCCACGAAGTCGCGGTCGCTGACCGCGTCGATCGAGTTGCGCACGGCTCCGGCGAAGCCGAGCTCCTTGGCGACCGCCTCGGGGTCGAGCGGCAGGGACGACCCCGCCAGTGCGCCGGCGCCCAGAGGAGACCACGCAGCCCTCTCGTCCCAGTCCTGGAGCCGGTCGACGTCGCGAGCCAGCGGATGGACGTGCGCCAGCAGCTGGTGGGCGAAGAGCACCGGCTGCGCGTGCTGGAGGTGCGTCATGCCCGGCGCCGGGACGGTCGAGTAGGTCGTGGCGAGGCCGGTGAGCGCGGTCTCGAGCTCCGCGATGCGCGACACGAGCTGGCGGGCCGCGTCGCGCAGGTAGAGCCGCAGGTCGGTCGCCACCTGGTCGTTGCGCGAGCGCCCGGCGCGCAGCTTGCCGCCCAGCGCACCCAGCCGCTCGAGCAGCCCGCGCTCGAGCGCGGTGTGGACGTCCTCGTCCTCGAGCGTCGGGCGGAAGGTGCCGGCGCGTACGTCGTCGGCGAGGGAGTCGAGCGCGCCGAGCATGCGCTCGAGCTCCTCGTCGGTCAGGAGGCCGGCGCCGTGCAGGACCCGCGCGTGCGCCTTGGACGCCAGCAGGTCGTAGGGCGCGAGCCGCCAGTCGAACTGCACCGAGACCGACAGCGCAGCCAGTGCCTGGGAGGGGCCGCCGGAGAAGCGGCCGCCCCACAGGCGGGTGGGAGCAGGCTGGGTCGGAGCCGGCTCGGTCACTGCGCGCCGCCGGCGAGCCGCTGGTCGCGGGCCGAGGCGATGCGCGAGGGCAGGCCCCAGAGCTCGACGAAGCCCTTGGCGAGCGACTGGTCGAAGGTGTCGCCCTCGTCGTAGGTCGCGAGGTCGAACGAGTAGAGCGAGCCCTCGCTGCGGCGGCCCGTGACCCACGCGCGGCCGGCGTGCATCTTGAGCCGGACGTCGCCGGACACCGGCGCGTTGGCCTCGGCGAGGAACGTGTCGAGCGCGTTCTTCAGCGGCGAGAACCACAGCCCGTCGTAGACCAGCTCGCCCCAGCGCTGGTCGACCTGGCGCTTGAAGCGGGCGAGGTCGCGCTCGACCGTGACGTTCTCGAGCTCCTGGTGGGCGGTGATGAGCGCGATGGCGCCGGGCGCCTCGTAGACCTCGCGGCTCTTGATGCCCACGAGCCGGTCCTCGACCATGTCGAGCCGGCCGACGCCCTGGGCGCCCGCGCGGGTGTTGAGCTCCTGGATCGCCTGCAGCGGCGTGACCCGACGGCCGTCGAAGGCCACCGGGACGCCGGCCTCGAAGGTGATGACGAGCTCGTCGGCCTCGCGGGGCACCGAGGGGTCCTGCGTGTAGCTGTAGACGTCCTCGCCCGGGGCGTTCCAGATGTCCTCGAGGTAGCCCGTCTCGACGGCGCGGCCCCAGACGTTCTGGTCGATCGAGTAGGGCGACTTCTTGTTGACGTCGATCGGCAGGCCCTTGGCCTCGGCGAAGGCGATCGCCTTGTCGCGGGTCATCGCCATGTCGCGGACGGGCGCGACGACCTTCATCTCCGGCGCGAGGGCAGCGGTGCCGACCTCGAAGCGCACCTGGTCGTTGCCCTTGCCGGTGCAGCCGTGGCCCACCGTGGTGGCGCCGTGCTTCTTCGCCGCGGCCACGAGGTGCTTGACGATCAGCGGGCGCGAGAGCGCCGAGACCAGCGGGTAGCGGTCCATGTAGAGCGCGTTCGCCGCGATCGCGGGCATGCAGAAGTCGGCGGCGAACTCCTCGCTGGCGTCGGCGACCTCGGCCTCGACCGCGCCGCAGTCGAGGGCGCGCTGGCGGATGACCTCGAGGTCCTCGCCACCCTGGCCGACGTCGACCGCCACGGCGATCACCTCGGCACCGGTCTGCTCGGCGATCCAGCCGATGCACACGGAGGTGTCGAGGCCTCCGCTGTAGGCCAGGACGACGCGATCTGCCATGGGGTCCAGCTCCTTCGTGGTGGGTCGTGCTCAGGATGAGGATGTCGTAGTCGGGATGCCGGCCCCGGGTCAGGCGAAGCTGCGGGCGGCGTCCGGCCGGCCCTCGCCGGCCAGCGCCAGCAGCCGGTCGGCGACGGCCTCGCCGCCGGCCGCGCCGCGGGAGACCACGATGACGGTGTCGTCGCCCGCCAGCGTGCCGAGCACGTCGGGCAGGTCGGCGCTGTCGATCGCCGAGGCCAGCAGGTTGGCGCCGCCGGGCGGCGTGCGCAGCACCGCCAGGTTGGCCGACGCGTCGGCCGAGACGAGCAGGTCGTTGAGCGTACGCAGCAGCCGCGCGTCGAGGACGGCGCGGTCGGCAGGCGGCCGGGGACGGCGGTCGCCGCCCTCGGAGGGCACCGCGTAGACCAGCTCGCCGCCCGAGCGCACCTTCACCGCGCCGAGCTCGTCGAGGTCGCGCGACAGCGTCGCCTGCGTGACGACCAGACCGTCCTCGGCGAGCAGCCGGGCCAGCTCGGGCTGCGAGTGCACGTCGTGGCGCGAGAGCAGCTCGACGATGCGCCGGTGCCGGGCCGCCTTGGTCTGCGGGACGCTCACGGCTGCCCCAGCAGCCAGGTCAGCAGCGCCTTCTGGGCGTGCAGCCGGTTCTCCGCCTCGTCCCAGACCGCGCTCCGGGGGCCGTCGAGCACGCTCGCCGCAACCTCCTTGTCGCGGTAGGCCGGCAGGCAGTGCAGCACGATGCTGCCGAGAGCGCTGACGTGCAGCAGCTCCTCGGTGACGGCGTAGGGGACGAACGGCGCCGAGCGCGCGGCGTACTCGTCCTCCTGGCCCATCGAGACCCACGTGTCGGTCGCGAGCACGTCGGCCCCGTCGGCCGCGTGGCGGGGGTCGCGTACGTGGGCGATCGAGCCGCCGCTGCGCACCGCCAGCACGTGGGCCTTCGCGAGCACCGCGGGCGACGGGTCGTAGCCCTCGGGGGAGGCGATGCGCACGTGCATCCCCGCGACCGCGCCGGCGAGCAGGTAGGAGTGGGCCATGTTGTTGGCCCCGTCGCCGAAGTAGGCCAGCGTGACGCCCTGGAGCCGACCGTGCCGCTCCCGGACCGTCTGCAGGTCGGCCAGCAGCTGGCACGGGTGGAACTCGTCGGTCAGCGCGTTGACCACGGGCACCCGCGACACCGCCGCCATCGCCTCGATGCGCTCCTGGCCGAAGGTGCGCCAGACGATGGCCGACACCTGCCGGTCGAGCACGCGGGTGGTGTCCTCGACCGGCTCGCCGCGACCGAGCTGGCTGGTGGCGGCGTCGATGACGAGCGGGTAGCCGCCGAGCTCGGCGATGCCGACGGAGAACGACACCCGCGTGCGGGTCGAGGGCTTGTCGAAGATGACCGCGACGGCCTTGGGGCCCTCGAGCGGCCGCTCGGCCAGGCGGTCGGCCTTGAGCCGGTCGGCGAGGTCGAGCACCTCCAGCTGCTCGGCGGTGCCGAGGTCGTCGTCGCGGAGGAAGTGCCGTGGCATCAGGAGTCCTCTCCGAGCGCGGCGTCCAGGGCCGCGGGCAGGGCGGCGACCGCCGCGTCGACCTGCTCGTCGGTGATGACGAGCGGCGGGGCGAGGCGCAGCACGTCGGGCGCCGGCGCGTTGGCGAGGAACCCGGCCTCCTGCAGCGCGGAGTTCGCGCGCCCGGCCACCGGCGAGGTGAGCACGACGCCGAGCAGCAGCCCGCTCCCCCGCACCGAGGCGATGCCGGGATGACCGAGAGCCGGCACCTCGGCGGAGATCCGCTCCCCCAGCGACTTCGCCCGCGAGAGCAGGTCGTCGGAGGTGAGGGTGTCGAGCACGGCGAGGCCGGCCGCGCAGCTGACCGGGTTGCCGCCGAAGGTGCTGCCGTGCTGGCCGGGCTGCAGCAGCGAGGCCGCCTCGCCGAGGGCGATGCAGGCGCCGAGCGGCAGGCCGCCGCCGAGGCCCTTGGCCAGGGTGACGACGTCGGGGCGCACCCCGACGCTCTGGTGCTGGAACCACGCGCCGGTGCGCCCGATGCCGGTCTGCACCTCGTCGAGCACCAGCAGCGCGCCGGTCGCGTCGCAGAGGCGGCGGGCGAGCGCGAGGTAGCCCTCCGGCGCAGGCACCACGCCGGCCTCGCCCAGCGTGGTCTCGAGGACCACGGCGGCGGTGTCGCCGTCGACAGCCGCGTGCAGCGCCGCCTCGTCGCCGTAGGGGACGTGCACCACGCCCGGCACCAGGGGCTCGAACGGCTCCCGCTTGCCCGGCTGGCCGGTGAGCGAGAGGGCGCCGAACGTACGTCCGTGGAAGGCGTTCTCGGCGGCGACGACCTTCGTGCGCCCGGTGCGGCGGGCGATCTTGAACGCCGCCTCGTTGGCCTCGGCGCCGGAGTTGCAGAAGAACACCCGGCCCTCGCGGCCGAGCAGCGAGAGCAGCCGCTCGGCCAGGGCGAGCGACGGCTCGTTGGCGTAGAGGTTGGAGGTGTGCCCGAGCGTGCTGATCTGCGCGCTGACCGCCGCGACGACCGCGGGGTGGGCGTGGCCCAGGACGTTGGTGGCGATGCCGCCGATGAGGTCGACGTAGTCGCGGCCGTGCTCGTCGGTGACGACCGCGCCGGAGCCGCGGACGAGCGTCAGCGCGGGCGCCGAGTAGGACTGCACCATCGCGGCCTTCCACCGCTCGACGCCGCTGGTCGCTCCGCCGCTGGTCTGAACGGTCATGGCAGCACCTCCGTGCCCACTCCCTCGTCGGTGAAGATCTCGAGCAGGACCGAGTGCGGCACCCGCCCGTCGAGCACGTGGGCCTTCGGCACGCCGCCCTGGACTGCCCGCAGGCACGCCGTCATCTTGGGGATCATCCCGCTCGAGAGCGTCGGCAGCACGGCCTCGAGCTCGGCCGCCCGCAGCGACGAGACGACCTCGTCGGTGGCCGGCCAGTCGGCGTAGAGGCCCTCGACGTCGGTGAGGACGACGAGCTTCTCGGCGCCGAGCGCGACCGCGAGCGCAGCAGCCGCCGTGTCGGCGTTGACGTTGTAGGTCAGTCCGTCGTCGCCGCCCGAGACGCTGGTGACGACGGGGATGAGCCCGTCGCGCAGCAGGCTCTCGACCACGCCGGGCTGCACCGCGGTCACCTCGCCGACCTGGCCGATGTCGACCGGCTGCCCGTCGACCACCGCCGGCACCCGCTCGGCGGTGAACAGGCGCGCGTCCTCGCCGGAGAGCCCGACAGCGAACGAGCCGTGGCCGTTGATGAGGCTGACCACCTCGCGCTGCACCTGGCCGACGAGCACCATGCGCACCACGTCCATGGCCTCCGGCGTCGTGACCCGCAGGCCGCCGGTGAACACCGTCTCGATGCCCAGCTTGTCGAGCGCCGCGGTCACCTGCGGGCCGCCGCCGTGCACGACGACGGGCTTGAGCCCGGCGTGCCGCAGGAAGACGACGTCCTCGGCGAAGGCCTGCTTGAGCTGCTCGTCGACCATGGCGTTGCCGCCGAACTTGATGACGACCACCTTGTCGCGGAAGTCCTTGAGCCACGGCAGCGCCTCGATGAGCACGCGCGCCTTGGCCAGCGCCTGGTCGCGGTCGCGTGTGCTCATGTCGAGTAGGCGCTGTTCTCGTGGACGTAGTCGACCGTCAGGTCGTTGGTCCACGTGGTCACCTCGGCCTCGCCGGCGTGCAGGTCGACCCGGATCACCACGTCGCGGGCCGAGAGGTCGACGAGGTCGCGCGACTCCCCCGGCTCGCCCGCCGCGCAGACCTTCACCCCGTTGAAGGAGACGTCGACGTGGTCGGGCTCGAAGGCCGCGGACGTGGTGCCGAGCGCGGCGAGGACCCGCCCCCAGTTGGGGTCCTCGCCGAAGATGGCGCACTTGAGCAGGTTGCTGCGCGAGATCGTGCGCCCCGCCTCGATGGCGTCGGCCTCGTTGGCCGCACCCACGACCTCGATCGCGATGTCGTGCTTGGCGCCTTCGGCGTCGGCGAGCAGCTGGCGTGCGAGACCACGGCAGACCTCCTCGACGGCGTCGGCGAAGTCGGCCTCGTCGGGCGTGACGCCGGAGGCCCCGCTGGTCATCAGGACCACGGTGTCGTTGGTCGACATGCAGCCGTCGGAGTCGATGCGGTCGAACGTACGGCTGGTGGCGCGCCGCAGCGCGCGGTCGGCGACCTCGGCGTCGACCAGCGCGTCGGTCGTCACGACGACGAGCATCGTGGCGAGGGCCGGCGCCAGCATGCCGGCGCCCTTGGCCATGCCGCCGACGGTCCAGCCCTCGCGCGCGGCGACCGCCTGCTTCGAGACGGTGTCGGTGGTCATGATCGCCGTGGCTGCGGCGTCGCCGCCGCCGGGCGCGAGGGCCGTGACGGCAGCGGACACGCCGGCGCTGAGCTTCGCCCGGTCGAGGTGCTCGCCGATGAGCCCGGTCGAGCAGACGACCACGTCGCCGGCGGAGGTGCCGAGCAGGTCGGCGACGTGCTCGGCGGTGAAGTGGACGGTGGCGAAGCCCTCGGCGCCGGTGTAGCAGTTGGCTCCGCCGGAGTTCAGCACGACCGCGTCGATGCGCCCGTCGGCGGCGGCCTGCTCGCTCCACACCACGGGGTGGGCCTTGCAGCGGTTGGTCGTGAAGACGGCGGCGCCGGCGAACGACGGGCCGTCGTTGACGACCAGCGCGACGTCGGGCTTGCCGCTCGCCTTGAGCCCGGCGGTGACGCCGGAAGCGCGGAAGCCGGCTGCGGCGGTGACGCTCACGGAGCGACCCCCAGCGCGCTCAGGCCGGTGGTCTCCGGCAGCCCGAAGGCGAGGTTGGCGCACTGCACGGCCTGACCCGCAGCGCCCTTGCACAGGTTGTCGAGGGCGACGGTGACGACCGCGCGGCCGACGTGCTCGTCGGCGGCGACCTGCACGTGCGCGGAGTTCGAGCCCAGCGTGGAGGCGGTGCTGGGCCACGAGCCCTCGGGCAGCAGGTGCACGAACGGCTCGGAGTCGTACGCGGTGGCGAGCGCCGCCCGCAGCTGCGCGGCCGTCGCGCCGGGCCGGAGCCGCGCGGTCGTCGTGGCGAGGATGCCGCGCGCCATCGGCGCCAGCAGCGGGGTGAAGCCGAGCGTCACGCGGGTGCCGGCGGCCGCCGAGAGCGACTGCTCCATCTCGGGGGTGTGCCGGTGGACGCCGCCGGCGGAGTAGGCCGACACCGCGCCCATGACCTCGGAGCCGAGGAGGTTCTGCTTCGGCGCCCGGCCGGCGCCCGACGTGCCGCTCGCGGCGACGACCACCACGTCGTCGGGCTCGACCAGGCCGGCCGCCAGCAGCGGTGCGAGGCCCAGGGCCACCGAGGTGGGGTAGCAGCCGGGGGCGGCGATCCTCCGGGCGCCCTGCAGCGCCGCCCGCTGGCCTGGCAGCTCGGGCAGGCCGTAGGGCCAGCTCCCGGCGTGGGTGCCGCCGTAGTAGGAGGCCCAGGCGTCCGGGTCGGCGAGTCGGAAGTCGGCGCCGAGGTCGACGACGACCGTCGAGTCCGGGAGCTCGGCCGCGATGGCCGCCGACTGCCCGTGGGGCAGGGCGAGGAAGACCAGGTCGGCCTCGGCGAGCCGGGCCGGGTCGGTCGCCTCGAGGGTGAGGGCGCTGGCGCCGGGCGAGCCCACGAGGTGCGGCTGGCTCTGCACGAGCGGGGTGCCGGCGCTGCTCGCGCCGGTGACGCGGCGCACCTCGAAGTCGGGGTGCCCGGCCAGCAGGCGCAGCAGCTCACCGCCTGCGTAGCCGCTGGCGCCGGTGACGGCTACGGAGATGCCCATGCGCTCGACCATACAGCAGACCGTATGGTCATTCAACGCACTACCGGCGCGGTCCGGCAGCGAGCCGCGCCACGGGGCCCGCCAGCACTCCGGCGACGTCGGCCACCACGCTCGCGACGGTCCCCGCGCCGTGCCCGCCCGGCGCCTTGGCCAGCGCCTCGACGCGGGCGGCGACGGCCCGCAGCTCGAGCGCCACGGCGAGCAGGCCCGGTGCGAGGTCCGAGGTGCCCGCGTGCCCTGGAGCCGCCGTCTCCGGCGGTGATGCCGAGGATGCGGTCGCCGCAGGCTCGGCCGTCGGCGCCCCGGGCACCGCGCGCGGCCGGTCGAGGTAGTCCTCCGCCAGCCGCTTGGCCTGGGCCTCGGACACCTCGGTCTCGCCCACCCGCTCGTCGAGCGCGAGGTCCTTGACCAGCCAGGGGCCGTAGTGGTGGGTGTGCTTCTCGATGACCACGCGGCCGGAGGGGTCGGTGTGGGTGACGACGCCGTCGGGCGTGACGTCCTTGCGCCAGCGGATCCGGCTCATCGGGCGGGGTCCTCCTCGGACTACCGTGGGCGGGTGGGCGCGCACCAGTATCGGCCAGCCGTGCTGGCCCTCCTCGCCCCCGTCCACAGCCGGCGCTCCGGTCGTCGGCGTGCGTAGGCGGGTCTTCCGGCCGGCCGAGGAGCTGCGCGAGACGGGCGAGGAGCCCGACTACCGGTTCTCGCTGGCCAACGAGCGCACCCTGCTGGCCTACGTGCGCACCGCGCTGGCCCTGATGGCCGCCGGTGTCGGGCTGCTGCAGATCTCCGACCACCGGGTCGACGAGGTCGCCGGCGCGGCGCTGGTGGTGCTCGGCGTGGCCGTGGCGCTGGCGAGCTACCCGCGCTGGTGGGGCGTCGAGTCGGCGCTGCGCCGCGCGCAGCCCCTTCCCCTGACCCGGCTGCCGGCGGTGCTGGCCGCCGCGCTCGCGGTGGCGGGCGTCGTGGTGCTCGTCGGCCGGCTGCTGTGAGCAGCGACCCGGGGCTCCAGCCGGAGCGTACGACCCTGGCCTGGTCGCGCACCGCGCTGTCGGTGTGCGGGTGCGTCCTCGGGATGCTGCGGCTGGCAACCCCTGACGACCTGGCCTCGCGCGCTGTCGGCGGGTCGCTCGCCCTCGCCGGCGCGGTCGTGCTCCTCGCCGCCCGGCGCCGGGTCGGCGAGCTGCGTCGCGCGCGACCCGGCGCGCCCTCGCCGGCGGTCGTGCTGTGCCTGGCCGTCGGCCTGGCGGGCGCCGGCGCGGGGGCCCTGGTGCTGCAGGCGCTGGCCGGGAGCTAGGCCCCGCGCAGCGACGCGCCGGTGCGGGCGGCCGCCTCGGCCACGGCGGCGTCGCGGGCGGCGCTCGCCTCCTCGGAGGTGAGGGTGCGGTCGCTCGCGCGCAGCCACAGCCGGAAGGCCAACGACTTCTTGCCCGCCGGGACGCCGGTGCCGACGTAGGTGTCGAACAGGCGCAGGCGCTCGAGCAGCGGCCCGGCGCCGGCCTCGAGCGCGGCGAGCACCTCGGCGGCGGGCGTCGCCTCGTCGACCACCAGCGCCACGTCCTGCGTCGCGACGGGGAAGCCCGAGAGCCGGGGCGCCACGACGACCCCGGCTGCCGTGCCGGCCGCCACGAGCGCGTCGAGGTCGAGCTCGAGGGCGGAGGTACGCGGTGGCAGCCCCAACCGCGCGACCACCCGCGGGTCGAGCTCGCCCGCGTGGCCGACCACGCGGCCGTCGACGGAGACGGCGGCGCACCGGCCGGGGTGCCAGGGCGCACGCGAGGCCGCGGAGACCTCCGGCTCGGCCCCCGCCGCCCGCGCCGCGACCCGCGCCAGCTCGACCGCGTCGGCCCACGACGACTGGCGCGCGGGGCCCCACCAGCCGGCCGGCTCGAGGGCTCCGGCGAGCACCGCCGCGACGTGGCGGGGCTGCGCGGGCAGCGCAGCGTCGAGCGCTGCCACCTCGTCCTCGCTGGGCCGGCGGTCGACCGGCAGCCGCGGCGCCGGCGGGAGACCGGCCTCGGGCACGAGGAAGACCAGGCCCGCCTCGAAGAGCGCCACGTCGGTGCGGCCGCGGCCGAGGTTGCGCCGCGCGGCCGAGAGCAGGCCCGGGAGCAGCGTGGTGCGCATCAGCGGCTCGGCGTCGCTGATGGGGTTGGCGAGCCGCAGAGCGCGGCGGCGCTCGTCGTCGGCCGGCAGGCCGAGCGCGTCGAGGGCCGCCTCGCCGACGAACGGGTAGCTCGGCGCCTCGACCGCGCCGGCCGCCGCGAGGGCGCTGCCGACGCGGCGCCGGGCGCGCTGGGCGTCGGACAGCCCGGCGCCCGCGGGCGGCACCGGGAGCACCGACGGGATGCGGTCGTAGCCGACCAGCCGGGCGACCTCCTCGACCAGGTCGTAGGGGTCGCGCAGGTCGAGCCGCCACGACGGCACCTCGACCACGAGGGTGTCGTCGTCGACCTCGACCTCGCAGCCGACCGCCTGCAGGCAGCCGGCGACCTCGTCGTCGGTGTAGGCGACGCCGGCGATCCGCCGGGGCAGGTCGGCCGCAACGCGCAGGACGACCGGCGCGGCCGCCTCGCCGACGTCGGTGCCGCCGGGCCCGGCGGTCGCGCCGCCCAGCGAGACGAGCAGGTCGACCGCGCGCTGGGCGGCGACCGGGGGCAGCGCGGGGTCGACCCCGCGCTCGAACCGGCGGGAGGCCTCGCTGAGCAGGGCGTGCCGGCGGGCGCCCCGGCTGACCACGGCAGGGGCGAAGTGCGCGGCCTCCAGCACGATGGAGGTCGTCGTGCCGGAGATCTCGGTCGACGCGCCGCCCATAACGCCGGCGACGCCGATGGCTCCGCTGTCGTCG
Organism: Motilibacter peucedani; assembly: GCF_003634695.1. NCBI lineage: Bacteria > Bacillati > Actinomycetota > Actinomycetes > Motilibacterales > Motilibacteraceae > Motilibacter > Motilibacter peucedani. The sequence goes on along the minus strand of NZ_RBWV01000010.1, from coordinate 570,189 downwards.
GTGATCACCAGGTCGTCGGCGTCGAGCGTGCGCTTGGCGCCGTCGAGGGTCTCGAGCGTCTCGCCCGCGACGGCCCGGCGCACGACGACCGGGCCGCGGAGCTTGTCGCGGTCGTAGGCGTGCAGCGGCTGCCCGAGCTCGAGCATGACGTAGTTGGTGACGTCGACGGCGAGGCTGACCGAGCGCATCCCCGAGAGCGCGAGCCGGCGCTGGAGCCACTGCGGCGAGGGCGCCTGCGGGTCGAGGCCGGTGACGACGCGGGCCACGAACCGCGGGCAGGCGGCCGGGTCGTCGAGGCGTACGGGCCACGCCTCCCCCGCCGCGCTCTCGACGGCCACCTCGGCCGGGTCGCGGAACTCGAGCTCGTAGGCCGTCGCGAGCTCGCGGGCGAGACCGCGGATCGAGAGCGCGTAGCCGCGGTCGGGCGTCGGCACGACGTCGAGCACCTCGTCGCGCAGGCCGAGCAGGTCGACCGCGTCGACGCCGAGCGGGGTGTCGGGAGGCAGCACGAGGATGCCGTCGTGGTCGTCGCCCGCGCCGAGCTCGCGGGTGGAGCAGATCATGCCGTCGGACACGTGGCCGTAGGTCTTGCGCGCGCTGATCGCGAACCCGCCCGGCAGCACCGCGCCGGGCAGGGCGACCACGACGACGTCACCGGGGGCGAAGTTGCTCGCGCCGCACACGACGCCCCGGGGCTCGGCGCCCTCGGCGACGACGACCTGGCACCAGCGGATGGTCTTGCCGTTCTTCTGCGGCTCGGCCGCGAAGTCGACGACACGGCCGGTGACCACCGGGCCCGTCACGTCGCCGGCGCGCTCGACCGCCTCGACCTCGAAGCCCGCGCGCACCAGCCGCTCGGCGACCTCGCGCCCGGTCTGGTCGGCGGGGACGTCGACGTGCTCGCGCAGCCACGACAGGGGCACCCGCACGTCAGACCTCCACGCCGAACGGAAGGGTGAAGCGGACGTCGCCCTCCACCATGTCTCGCATGTCCTCGCCGCCGTGGCGGGTCATCAGGGTGCGCTCGATGCCCATGCCGAAGGCGAACCCGGTGTAGCGCTCGGGGTCGATGCCGCAGGCGACCAGCACCCGCGGGTTGACCACGCCGCAGCCGCCCCACTCGACCCAGCCCTCGGACTTGCAGGTGCGGCAGTCCCAGTCGGGGTTGTCGACCGACTCGCCGTGGCACACCCAGCAGCGCAGGTCCATCTCGGCGCTCGGCTCGGTGAACGGGAAGAAGTGCGGCCGCAGCCGGGTGACCACGCCCTCGCCGAACATCGCGGTCGCGAAGTGGTCGAGGGTGCCCTTGAGGTGGGCCATCGTCAGGCCCTCGTCGACGGCGAGGCCCTCGACCTGGTTGAAGACCGGCGTGTGCGTCGCGTCGAGCTCGTCGGTGCGGTAGGTGCGCCCGGGCGCCACGACGTAGAAGGGCGGCGTGCGCGACAGCATCGTGCGCGCCTGCACCGGTGAGGTGTGCGTGCGCAGGATGACGCCGGCCTCGGGCGGCTCGACGAAGAACGTGTCCTGCATCGCGCGCGCAGGGTGGTCTGGGGTGAAGTTGAGCGCGTCGAAGTTGAGCCACTCGGCCTCGGCCTCGGGGCCCTCCGCGACCTCCCAGCCCATGGCCACGAAGACGTCGACGATGCGCTCGGCCAGCGTGGTGAGCGGGTGGCGCGCGCCGCCCGGGCGGCGGTCGTAGGGCAGGGTGACGTCGACCGTCTCCTCCACCAGCACGCGGGCGTCGCGCTCGGCCTCCAGCGCCTGCTCGCGCTCGGCGTGGGCCTGCTCCACCGCGCGCAGCGCAGCGCCGACCCGCTTGCCCGCGTCGGCCCGGGCCTGCGGCGGCAGCGCGCCGATCTCGGCGCGCGCGAGCCGGATCGGTGAGCGGTCGCCCAGGTGCGCCACCTTCGCGTCGTGCAGCGCGTCGAGCGTGCCAGCGGCGGCGAAGGCCTCGAGCGCCGCCTCGCGCAGCCGCTCGAGCTCGTCGGCGTGCAGCGGCGTCACGGCCACCGGGTCGAAGGAGGAGTTGGGAGCAGACACCCGAGGAGTCTAGTGAGTGGACCCGGCGCTCGAAGTGGTCAGAGCTCGAAGTCGGGAGCGCCGGAGGGCAGCTCGACCGCGAAGAGCGCGCCCCCGCCGGGGGCGTCGGAGATCTCGATGCGCCCGCCGTGGGCCTCGACCAGGCCCCGCACGATGTAGAGGCCGAGCCCGGTGCCGCCGCGCCGCCCGCTGCGCCAGAACTTGGTGAAGACGCGCTGGCGCATCTCGGCAGCGACGCCCTCGCCCTCGTCGCCGACGCTGAGGCGCACCCGGTCGCCGGGCAGCGCCCGGACCGTGACGGTCACGTGCCCGTCGCCGTGGCGCACGGCGTTCTCGAGCAGGTTGCCGATCACCTGGTCGAGCTTGTCGCGGTCGGCCCACAGCTCGGGCAGCTCGTCGTCGACCTCGACGGTGAAGCGGTCGTCGTCGTGCTCGCCGGCGAGCATGCCGGCGACGTGGCGCTGGACCGCGGCGCCGAGGTCGACGGGGACGCGCTGGAGCTGGAGGCGCCCGGAGTCGATGCGGGCGGTGTCGAGCAGCTCGGTGATCAGCCGCGTGACGCGGTCGGCGTCGGCCTCGACCGTCTCGAGCATCAGGCGCTTCTGCTCGTCGGTGAAGCGGTCCCACCGCTTGAGCAGGGTGGCGGTGAAGCCCTTGACCGAGGTCAGCGGCGAGCGCAGCTCGTGGGCGACCGTCGACACCAGCTCGGCGCGGCTGAGCTCCTCGCGCGCCCTGGCGCGCGCGTCGCGCAGGGTGACGACGACGCGGACGACCGCGCCGAGCGGCCGCTCCCGGACGTAGCGCGACACCACCAGCACCTCGCGCCCGTCGGGGAGGAGCAGCGTGCGCTCGGGGTGCCCGGTGCGCGTCGCGAGCCCGTCGAAGGGCCGGGCGCACGACCACCAGAGCCGGCCCTCGCGGTCGGCCAGCGGGAGCGCCTGCTCGAGCGGACCGCCCAGCACGTCGAGCGCCCGCAGGCCGACGAGCCGCTCGGCCGCCGGGTTGAAGGCGACGACGGTCCCGCGCTCGTCGGCGACGACGAGCCCGTCGGGCAGGTCGTCGGCGAGCGTGCGGAGGGGCGCAGCGGCCTCGGCGGTCACGCGCGCATCGTACGGCGGCCCACCGACGAGACCGGCCCCTCGCGCGGACGGCTCCGCCGGGACGGTCCTCCGCTCGCTACCCTCCGGCCCATGACCCGCACCCTGCTCGACCTCAGCCACCCGATCACGCCGGGCATGCAGACCTACCCCGGGCTGCCCGGGCCGCAGCTGCGCACGCACGTGAGCCGCGAGCAGTCCGCGCGCCGGCTGACGGGCGGGCTGTCGTTCGAGATCCTCGGGCTCGACATGGTCGCCAACACCGGCACCTACCTCGACGCGCCCCGCCACTACTGGGCCGACGGGGCGGACGTCGCGGGCCTCGAGCTCGAGCGGCTGGTCGACGTGCCCGTGACCCTGCTCGTCGCCGAGGGCGACGGCGCCGTGGGCGCCGGGCTCGTCGAGGCGGCCGGCGACCTGGCCGGTCGCGCGGTCCTCGTCTGCACGGGGTGGTCGCGGCACTGGGGCACCGACGCGTACGCCTCGGGCGGCCCGCACCTGAGCGCCGCAGCCGTCGACGCGCTGGTCGAGCGCTCCCCCGCCCTCGTGGGCATCGACGCGCTCAACATCGACGCGGTCGACGACCCGGCGCGACCGGCGCACGCGCGCCTGCTGCGCGCCGGGATCCCGATCGTCGAGCACCTCACCGGCCTCGAGGCGCTGGTCGGCGCCGACGCGCGGCTGACGGTGCTGCCGCCGCCGTTCGCCGAGCTCGGGACCTTCCCGGTGCGCGCGGTCGCCGTCGTCGCGTAGGGCTCAGCGGCCGACGCGGTCGAACTGGGTGCGGTGCAGCTCCTCGTAGCGACCTCCCCGCTCGAGCAGCTGCTCGTGGGTGCCGCGCTCCACGACACGGCCGTCCTCGACGACGAGGATCGCGTCGGCCGCGCGCACCGTCGAGAGGCGGTGGGCGATGACGATGGCCGTGCGTCCGACCAGCGCCTCCGCGAGGGCGGCCTGCACCTCGGCCTCGGAGGTGGAGTCCAGGTGGGCCGTCGCCTCGTCCAGGATCACCACCCGCGGGCGGGCGAGCAGCACCCGCGCGATCGTCAGCCGCTGGCGCTCCCCGCCCGAGAGCCGGTAGCCGCGCTCGCCGACCACCGTCTCGAGCCCGTCGGGCAGCTGCTCGACCAGCCGGCGCAGCCGGGCCCGACCGAGGACGTCCCAGAGCTCGTCGTCGGTCGCCTCCGGGCGCACGAGCAGCAGGTTGGAGCGCACCGACTCGTGGAAGAGGTGGCCGTCCTGGGTCACCATGCCGACGGCATCGCGCAGGCTGGCGGACGACAGCTCGCGGACGTCGACCCCGCCGAGGCGCACGGCTCCGGAGTCCACGTCGTAGAGCCGCGGCACCAGCGAGGCGATCGTCGACTTGCCCGCACCCGACGACCCGACCAGCGCGACGAGCGCTCCCGGCGCCACCTGGAAGCTGATGTCGTGCAGCACCTCGACGCCGCCGCGGGCGTCGAGCACCGCCACCTCCTCCAGCGAGGCGAGCGAGACCTTCTCCGGCGACGGGTAGGCGAAGCAGACCGACTCCAGCTCCACTCCGAGCGGGCCGTCCGGCAGCGGGCGCGGGTGCTCCGGCTCCTGTATGAGCGGCACCAGGTCGAGGACCTCGAAGACCCGCTCGAAGCTCACCAGCGCGCTCATGACCTCGACGCGGGCGCTCGCCAGCGCAGTGAGGGGGGCGTAGAGGCGGGTCAGCAGCAGGGCGAGGGCGACGACGTCGCCGGCGTCGAGGGTGCCGCGCAGCGCGTACCAGCCGCCGAGGCCGTAGATCAGCGCGAGCGCCAGCGCCGACACGGTGGTCAGCGCGGTGACGAACACCGTCTGCACCATGGCGGTGCGCACACCGATGTCGCGTACGCGCGCGGCCCGCGCCGCGAACTCCGCCGACTCGAGCGCGGGGCGGCCGAACAGCTTGATGAGCGTGGCGCCCGGCGCGGAGAACCGCTCGGTCGCCTGGGTCGAGAGCGCCGAGTTGTGCGCAGCCGCCTCGCGCTCGAGCGAGGCGAGCCGGCGGCCCATGCGGCGCGCGGGCACGACGAAGACGGGCAGCAGCAGAAGCGCGAGCAGCGTGATCTGCCACGACAGCGTGACCATCACGGCGACGGTGAGGACCACGGCGACGACGTTGCTGACGACCCCGGACAGCGTGTCGCTGAACGCACGCTGCGCGCCGATCACGTCGTTGTTGAGCCGGCTGACCAGCGCGCCCGTGCGGGTGCGCATGAAGAAGGCGACGGGCATCCGCTGCACGTGGTCGTAGACAGCGGTGCGCAGGTCGAGGATGAGGCCCTCGCCGATGCGCGCCGAGAGCAGCCGGTTGAGGATGCCCAGCGCCGCCTCGACCAGTGACAGGGCGGCGATCAGCAGGGCGAGCCCCACGACCGTGCGCGTCGAGGAGCGGCGCACGATGGCGTTGACCACGTGCCCGGCGAGGACCGGCACCGCGACCGCCAGCACGGCGAGGACGACGCTGAGGGCGAGGAAGCCGACCAGCTGGCGCTTGTGCGGGCGGGCGAAGGCGAGGATCCGGCGGGCCGAGGCGCGGGAGAAGCCGCTGCGGCCCTGCTCGGCGTTGGCCGCGTGCCACATCGACATGTAGGCCGTGACTTCCATGTCCATGCGGTCACGCTGGCCCTCCGCCGCGGAGCGGTCAACTGCTTTCGCCGGGGCGGCGGCACCTCGCTGTGTCGGCCGTCACCGCTCCAGGGGATTTCGCCGCCGGCGCACGAACGCCTAGATTCCAGGGGGATAAGGCCCGTTTTCGACCCTGGGGGACCACCATGCGCGCCAGCTTCCGACCTGAGCCCGTGCCGGAGCCCGCCGCGTGAGGCTCGTACGTCCTCCCCTGGCCGCGCTCGCGTGCGCCGTTGCGCTGTCGGCCTCCACCCTGAGCGGGCTGGCGGGCGCCTCGGCCGCCTCGGCCACCTCGACCGCCGAGGGCACCGGCGCCGCCGCGGCGGCGACCGCCGTCCCGGCCGTCGTCCCGCTCAACGGCTCGCGGCTGATGACGGAGCCGGCCACCCGCACCCGCCGCACGGTCGCCGTGGCCGGACACGCCCACGTGCCCGCCAGCGGTGCGGCAGCCGTCCTGGTCTCGGTCGTCGCGCACAACCGCTCAGCACGGGCGAGCGCGGGCGTGCGCCTGTGGGCCGCGGGGGCCGCTCCGAGGAGCGCGACCCTGACCCTCGCGCCGGGAACGACCTCCGTCACGAGCGTGCTCACGCGGCTGTCGCCGTCCGGCTCGCTGTCCTTCACGGGCACGACGACCTCGGGCGTGACCGTCAGCGCCTACGCCACCGGCTACGTGCCGGCGGGAGCAGCGTCGGGGCTGACCGCGCTCGCCGCGGCCCGGCCGCTCGCGGTCGGTGCTGCGATGTCACGGGCGCCACGGACCCTGCGCGCGACCGGCGTGCCGGCGGGCGCCCGCGCAGCTGTCGTCTCGCTCCACACAAGCGGCACCGGCTCGGTGTGGGCCTGGGCCCGCGGGTCCGCGCGCCCCTCGACCCCCGTCGCCGCACCCGCCGGCCGCGGTGACGACCTGGCGCTGGTCCCGCTCGACGCGGCCGGCCGTCTCTCGCTGCAGGCGGGCGCAGGCGTCCGGGTCCTCGGCGCGGACGTCCTCGGCTACCTGCCCGCCGCCGCAGCGACCGCGGGCGGCTTCGTCCCGGTGGCCCCCGCGTACGCCGCGGCCGGTCTCCGCCTCGTCCGCTCGCGCAGCTCCCGGCTCGTGCTGGGCGGCGTGCACGGCGTCCCGGCGACCGCGTCGGCCGTCGTGCTGGGCCTGAGCTCGACGTCAGGCACGGGCAGCGTGCGGATCGACGGGCGCCAGAGCGCCGCGAGCGTGCCGCTCGTCGCGCGCCGCGGCGAGGCCGTCGTCGTCACCCGCCCGGTCGCCGGCGTCGTCACGGCCGACCTGACCGGCGCGCGCTCCCTCACCCTGCGCGTACGCGTGCTCGGCTACGTCAGCGCGCTGCCGAGCACCGTCACCACCGGCGATGCGCCGGCCGCTCCCCCGGCGGCGCCGGCGCCCGCACCGGCGCCCGCACCGGCGCCGGCACCGGCGCCCAGCAGCGCCCCCACGACGGCTCCGGCACCCCCGACGGCGCCGGCTCCCCCGACGACTCCGACCCCCGCACCCACGAGCACGCCCACCACCACCCCGGTGCCGGGCGTCGAAGGGCTGCCGCCGATGGGGTTCAACGGGTTCAACGCGTTCGGCTGCACCGTCGACGAGCAGATCATCCGGCAGACGGCCGACCTGTTCGTCTCCGAGGGCCTCCAGGCGGCCGGCTACACCTACATCAACATCGACGACTGCTGGATGGCCGACCACCGCGACCCGGTGACCAAGCGCCTGCTGCCCGACCCGAAGAAGTTCCCGAACGGGATCCGCGAGCTGGCCGACTACGTCCACACGCGCGGTCTCAAGCTCGGCATCTACGAGAGCGCCGGCACCACCACCTGCCGCGGGCTGCCCGGCTCGCTGGGCTACGAGACGGTCGACGCGCGGACCTTCGCCGACTGGCACATCGACTACCTGAAGTACGACAACTGCGGCACCCGCAACGGCTACCCGAGCACCCAGGAGGGCTACATCGCCCGCTTCGGCGCGATGGGCGACGCGCTCAGGGCCACCGGCCGGCCGATCGTCTACGCGCTGTGCGAGGCCGGCCTGCAGCAGCCCTGGGTCTGGGGCGGGCAGATGGCGCAGAGCTGGCGCAACGCTCCCGACATCATCGACGACTGGGGCAGCATCAAGCGGATCGTCACGATCAACGCGCCGCTCGACCAGTACGCGCACCTCGGCGGCTGGAACGACCCCGACATGCTCGAGGTCGGCAACGGCGGCATGACGACCACTGAGTACCAGACGCACTTCACGCTCTGGTCGATGATGAACGCGCCGCTGATCATCGGCACGGACCTGCGCAAGGCGACGCCCGAGACGCTCGGGATCCTCACGAACAAGGACCTCATCGCGCTCGACCAGGACCCGAAGGGCGTGCAGGCGAAGGTCATCGCGCACGAGGGCGCCGGACGCACGTTCGCCAAGCCGCTCGCGAACGGCGACGTGGCCGTGGCGTTCTACAACGAGGGCGACGTGCCGCTCGGCTTCTCGACCACGACCGCCGCGCTCGGCATCGGCGGCAGCAGCGCCTACTCGATGACCAACCTGTGGACCAAGCGAACGCTCAGCACCGCCGGCACCATCACCGCGAACGTCGAGCCGCACGGCACCGTCGTCTACCGGGTGCACCGCGACCCGGGGGCAGCCACGGCGTACCCGCCGCACGTCTTCGTCGACGCGGTGGTCCCGGGCGCGAGCAACGGCCCGCTGGTCGTCATGCCGGGAGTGGACACGCCCATCACGACGACGGTCGCCCAGAACGGGCCGGGCGCCGTCACCGGCGTCTCGCTGCGCGTGCAGACCCCCTCGACCTGGACGCTGACCACCTCGGACCCCGTGACAGCAGGCAGCCTGCGCCCGGGCAGCCCGCTCACCAGCCGGTGGACGCTGCACGTGCCGGCTCCGACCACGCAGGCCGACTACCCGGTCCGGCTGACCGCGACCTACACCTGGGGCGACGGCACGTCGACCTCGGTCAGCCGCGAGCTGGCCGTCTCGGTGCGCAAGCTGCCGGCGGCCGGCACCACCGACCTCACGGACCTGACCTACGTCGGGGCCTCGAACGGGTGGGGGCCGGTGGAGATCGACCGGAGCAACGGCGAGCAGCCGGCAGGTGACGGGAGGGCGATCAAGATCGGCGGCCACGTCTACCTGCGGGGGCTGGGCACCCACGCCGACAGCATGGTGACCTACTACCTCGGCGGCCGGTGCTCCAGGATCACGACCGACGCCGGCATCGACGACGAGAAGGGCGTGAAGGGCGCCGTCACCTTCGACATCCTCGGCGACGGCGTGCTCAAGGCGGCCAGCAACATCCTGACCGTCAACGACCCGCCGCGGCGGATCTCTGCCGACCTCAGCGGCGTCACCTGGCTGACGCTGTTCGCCGACAGCATGGCGAGCAGCGGCGGCTCGACGCTCGGCGACCACGCCGACTGGGCGGGGCCGAAGCTCACCTGCTCCTGAGCCCCGCGACGGCCCTCGGCACGCACGACCGGTCGGCCTCCTGCGCAGGAGGCCGACCGGTCGTGCGTCGCTCCGGGCCTACATCGCCGGGAGGAGCACCCGGTCGATGCCGTGGGCGATCTGCCGGTTGCCGGCGTTGATGTCGGGGACCTTGACCTTCGCGTCCTTGGTGACCGCGCTGGTGTCGACGATCCGGATCGAGGCACCGACGTCGACGGTGAGCGGTGCTCCGGCCGCGGTCGTCAGGCTGGCGCCGTCGGCGGCCGCGGCCGCCGACGCGTCGATCGTCGCGCCCGGCACCACGTGGTAGAGCAGCACCTGCTCCACCGTGTCGATGCCCAGCGACGCCACCGCCGCCAGGTTGGCCTGCTCGCTCTTGACGCTGCTGCCCGTCAGCGTGATGACGAGCTTGCGGAACGCCCTGTCGTCGGGCAGGAACGCGGTGAGCGGCGTCGTGCCGTCCGTCAGCACCTTGACCGGGCTGTCCGGCTTCGCGGCCAGCACGGCGAGGACGGCTCCGGTGAGGATGTCGTAGTCGTCGCCGTTGCGGTCGTAGGTCGGCCCGCCGCCCGCCAGCAGCACGGAGGCCAGGGAGGTGGTGCCGGGCTCGGCGGCTGACGCCGCTGGCGCGGTGAGGAGGCCGGCTCCGGCTGCAGCCGTCGCCACGACGGCGGCGGCAGTGACCGGTCCGAGGGACGTACGCAGTGCACGCAGGTGCATGTCAGACCCTTCGCTCGACGGTGAGGTGCACAGAGGTGTCGGCCGACACACGGCAACCTAGGGCCGGACTGCGGGGTCCGCACCTCGAGACGAGCCAGCTGGGCCGACCCGTGTCCTCGAGCGCCTGGAGGCTCCTCCCAGCGGCGGCCGCGTGGATCGTCGGGACTGACGGCCGGTGCGGGTCCGGGCCCCGCGCGCGGTGGTTTCGCCGCTTGGGGATAGCCCGTTCGGACTATAGAGCCGCTTCGCCTGCGGGTGGACACTCCGGCGTGCGCGTCACCCGGCGCGTGCCCGCACGAGGAGAGGCAGGACGTCGCATGAACCTCCATCTCAGGTCGAGGACGAGCCTTCCGCTCGCCCTGTCTGCCGTGCCGGTCGTGGCCGCGCTGGGCCTGGTCGCGCCGGGGGCCGCCCAGGCCGCGGCCAGCTGCACGCCGGACGTGGGTGGCACCGGGCTGAGCGCCTCGGTGGTCGCGCACGACCACCAGCGCATCAGCCGCACGACCGTCGACGCCACGGGCTGCGACATCGGCATCTACGTCGGCGCAGGCGCCGACCACGTCACCATCCGCGGCGTGCGCGTCACGGGCGCCGGATACCAGGGCATCTTCGCCGAGAAGGTCTCGCACCTGCGCATCTCCGACTCCACCGTGACGGGCAACGCCTACAAGACCGTCGACCCGTCGGCGCCGCCCCTGCCGGGCAGCGGCGTGCGCTCGTTCGTCGGCCAGGCCTTCGCGATCAGCCTGTTCGGTGTCTCCCACGTGACGGTGCAGGGCAACAAGGTCTACGACAACGGGCGCGGCGGCATCGGCGTGATGGACAACGGGCCGTTCGACCCCGGCGCGCGCATGGAGAAGCAGAACCCGGCTGCGCCGCTGGTGAAGACGTCGTGGGTCAAGGTCGTCGACAACGACACGTGGGGCAACTACAACGGCTGCGGCGTCGTCGCGGCGACGCAGAACGTGGACGGAGCCCTCTCGCACATCACGATCCGGGACAACCGCATCACCGGCATCGGGTTCGGCGCGGCCGGACCCGACATCGGCGGCATCGTCGTCGCTGCCGACCTGCCCGGCTCGACGGTGACCCGCGCTGACGTCGCCGGCAACACGGTGCGCGACTCCTTCGAGGGCGGCCTGATCGTCAACTCCGAGGCACCGGGCAGCTCGACCACGGGCGTCTACCTCTACGACAACCAGGTGTCGGGCAACAACGTCGGCTTCCTCGAGGCCCCGAACACCGCGGGAGTGATCACGTTCGCGGCGCCGGGCGCGGCCAACAACGACACGAGGATCTTCCGCAACACCATCACGGACCAGTTCTTCGGCGTCTGGTCGCGCGGTGACCACCCGCCGACCCTGTCGGCCAACACCATCGCGGTCACCGCGGGCGGCGTGCCGGTCTCGCTCGGATAGCTGGTCGCCGGCTCCCGCCCTGCACGGCGGGAGCCGGCGTCGTCCTCAGACCTTGCCGAGGATGACCTTCGATGACGTCGTCCGGTGGGCCGCCGACCTCCGGCAGCCCGCGGCGTGCCGGCTCAGGCGGCGCCGCGCGTGTCCACCGGCCGGCGGCGCAGGCCCGGCTGCTTCAGCGACGGCGGGAGGTAGGCGGCCTCGTCCGGCGCACCGACGCGCGTACCCGGAGCCACGATCCCGTCGATGCGGTCGAGGAGCTCGTCGGAGAGCGTGACGTCGACGCTCGCGAGCAGGTCGTCGAGCTGCTCCATGGTGCGCGGACCGATGAGCGCACTCGTCACCGAGGGGTGCGCGACGGCGAACGCCATGGCCAGGTGCGTCATCGGGATCCCGGCCTCCTCGGCCAGCGGGACCAGCTGCTCCACCGCGTCGAGGCGCTGCTCGTCCCGGAAGCTGGAGAAGCGGCCGGCGCGACGCAGGTCGGTCGGCTGGCCCTTGCGGATGCGGCCGGTCAGCATGCCCTTGGCGAGCGGGCTCCAGACGACCACGCCCATGCCGAACCTCTCCGCGACGGGCAGCACCTCCGCCTCGATGCCACGGTCGAGGATCGAGTAGTTGGGCTGCTCGCTGCGGAAGCGCACGAGCCCGCGCCGCTCTGCCACCCACTGCGCCTCGACGATGTCGGAGGCCGGCATCTCTGAGGTGCCGACGGCGCGGACCTTGCCACTGCGTACCAGGTCGGTGAGCGCCGACAGCGTCTCCTCGACGTCGGTCTCCGGGTCGGGCCGGTGGATCTGGTAAAGGTCGATGTAGTCGGTGTCCAGGCGCCGCAGCGAGTCCTCGACGGCGGCGAGGACCCAGCGGCGCGACGCGCCCTGCTGGTTGGGGTCGTCGCCCATGGGCAGCCGCGACTTGGTGGCGAGCACGACGCTGTCGCGCCGGCCCTTCAGCGCCTTCCCGACGATCTGCTCAGACTCGCCGTGCGAGTAGACGTCGGCCGTGTCGACGAAGTTGATGCCGGCGTCGAGCGCCCGGTGGATGATGCGCTCGCAGTCGGCGTGGTCCGGGTTGCCGATGCTGCCGAACATCATCGCGCCGAGCGCGTAGGGGCTGACCTTCATGCCGGTCCGCCCCAGGGTCCTGTAGTGCACGAGAGCTCCTCGAGTGCGTAGACGGTGGCAGCGCGTCCGGTCGGGGACGTACGCTGCTGAACGGAACGTTCGTCCGGAACTATACGGATCGTTGTTCCGCTTTGGCAAGGCACCCGAGGACAGGACGAGGACATGGCGACGACCAGCGCGCGAGCCGACTCCGCCGCCGACCCGCCGCGCAGGGTCCGGGCCGACGCGGCGCGCAACCTCGACGCACTGGTCACGGCCGCGACGTCGTGCTTCGCCGAGTCCGGAGTCGACGTGCCGATGCGCGACATCGCGGCGGCAGCCGGCGTCGGGGTGGGGACGCTCTACCGGCACTTCCCGAAGCGGTCGGACCTGATCCAGGCGGTGTTCAAGCGAGAGGTCGACGCCTGCGCCGAGGCCGCCGCGGCGATCGCCGAGGAGCACCCGCCTGCCGAGGCCGTCACCGCGTGGCTGCTGAGGTTCACCGACTTCGTCGCCACCAAGCGGGGCCTGGGAGCGGCGCTGCACTCCGGCGACCCGGCCTACGACGCGCTGCCCGGCTACTTCACCGGGCGACTGGGCCCCACGCTCGCGGGTCTGCTCCACGCCGCGGCCGCGGCGGGCGAGATCCGTGCCGACGTCGACGCCGAGGAGCTGCTCGTCGCCGTCAGCCGCCTGGGTGCCGGGCCGGGCACCGACGGCCAGGAGCAGAGCAGGCGCATGGTGCGGCTGCTCGTCGACGGGCTCAGGTTCGGCGCACCCGGGGCGTAGCCCGGGGACGGGCTCAGGCCCGCTGGGCCCGGGCGGAGGCGTAGAGGCACACCGCGGCGGCCGTGGCCAGGTTGAGGCTCTCGGCCCGGCCGTGGATCGGCACGGCCAGCACGTCGTCGACGAGCGCGAGCGTCTCGTCGGGCAGGCCCCACGCCTCGTTGCCGAAGACCCAGGCGGTCGGTCCGGCCAGGGAGCCGTCGCGGTCGGCGTCGTCGAGGCTGCGGCCCTTGCCGTCGGCCGCGACCACGCGCAGGCCGGCGTCGTGGGCGGCGGCGACCAGCTCGGCCAGCGGCGCGCCCACGCTGACGGGCAGGTGGAACAGGCTGCCGGCGCTCGCGCGCACGGCCTTGCCGTTGTAGACGTCGACGGAGGCGTCGCTGAGCACGACCGCGTCGGCGCCCGCGGCGTCGGCGGCGCGCAGGACGGTGCCGGCGTTGCCGGGGTCGCGCACGTTGCTCAGCACGGCGACGAGCCGGTGCCCGGGGCGTACGGCGTCGGCGAGCGGCACGTCGAGGAACCCGCAGACGGCGACGACCCCCTGCGGGGTGACCGTCTGCGCCAGCTCGGCGAGCACGTCGCCGGCGACGCGGACGAGCTCGGCCCCCGCCTCGGCGGTGGCGGCCAGCAGCTCGGGGTGCCGGCCGGCGAGCTCGTCGGTGACGAGCACCGAGCTCACCAGCTGCGGGGTGCAGGCGAGCGCCTCGCGGACGGCCTGCGGGCCCTCGGCGAGGAAGCGGCGGTCCTGGGAGCGGAAGGCGCGCTTGCCCAGACGGCGAGCGGCCGCGATCCGTGGGCTGCGGGCGGAGGTGACCAGGGAGGTCGCCCCGCCCGCGACCACGGACCGCGGCCGGGAGGTCGCGCTCAGCGGACTGCTCGCTGCGAGGGGTGCGGGCTCAGGCCGCGGACGCGGGGACCTGGGCGGGCGCCGCGGCGCGGGCGACCTCGACCAGGGCGGTGAAGGCGGCCGCGTCGTTGACCGCGAGCTCGGCGAGCATGCGGCGGTCGACCTCGACACCGGCGGCCTTGAGGCCCTGGATGAGGCGGTTGTAGGTCATCCCGTTGGCGCGGGCAGCGGCGTTGATGCGCTGGATCCAGAGCCGGCGGAAGTCGCCCTTGCGGACCTTGCGGTCGCGGTAGGCGTAGACCAGGGAGTGGGTGACCTGCTCCTTCGCCTTGCGGTACAGACGCGAGCGCTGGCCGCGGTAGCCGCTGGCCTTCTCGAGGGTCGCGCGGCGCTTCTTCGCCGAGCCGACACCTGCCTTGACGCGTGCCACGGTGGATCTCCTTGCCTACGGGGTGGTGACGAGCGGGGGGAGCGAGCTGGGCGTCAGCGGCCGAGCAGCGCGCGGATGCGCTTGACGTCGGCCTTGTCGACGACGACCTCGCCGTTGAGCCGGCGGGTCAGCGTGGAGGGCTTGTGCTCCAGCAGGTGACGGCGGCCGGCCTGCCCGCGCTTGATCTTGCCGCTGCCGGTCAGGCGGAACCGCTTGCTGGCCCCGCTGTGCGTCTTGTTCTTCGGCATGGCGCCGGTTCTCCTCGCTCGTCGGTGCATCTGGTCGTGCAGGTGCGGTCGGCACCCGCACGGGGTGTGGTGCGGTCGTGCGCCCGCCGCGGTGTCGCCACCGCGGCGGGAGGGTCGATCGGGTCGTGCGGGCTAGGCCTGCTCGGTCGGAGCGGCCGCGCCCACGGTCGCCCGCTGCTCGGCCACGAGGTCGGTCGTGCGCTCGGCGACCTCGGGGGTCACCGGGGCGTCGTCGACGTCCACGGCGTCCAGCGCGTCCGCAGCAGCGTCGTCGGCGCCGCCCTGGGCACGACGGGCCTTCGCCTCGCGCGCCTCGGCCATCGCCTCGACCTTCTTCTTGTGCGGACCGAGCACCATGATCATGTTGCGGCCGTCCTGCTTCGGCGAGGACTCGACGAAGCCCAGCTCCTGCACGTCCTCGGCGAGGCGCTGCAGCAGCCGGTAGCCCAGCTCCGGGCGCGACTGCTCGCGACCGCGGAACATGATCGTGATCTTGACCTTGTCGCCCGCGTTGAGGAAGCGGACGACGTGGCCCTTCTTGGTGTCGTAGTCGTGCGGGTCGATCTTCGGCCGCAGCTTCATCTCCTTGATGATGGTGTGAGCCTGGTTGCGCCGGGACTCACGCTCCTTCATCGCGGACTCGTACTTGAACTTCCCGAAGTCCATGAGCTTGGCCACCGGCGGGCGGGCCATCGGCGCGACCTCGACGAGGTCGAGGTCGGACTCCTGCGCGAGGCGCAACGCGTCCTCGATGCGCACGATGCCGACCTGCTCACCGTTGGGACCCACGAGCCGGACCTCGGGGACGCGGATCCGGTCGTTGATGCGGGGCTCTGTGCTGATGCTGACTCCAAGCGGTCGGGGCGGGTGGAACCTGCACGTCCGTCCGGGGAGGTCTCCGAGTGCACGAGGCGGCTCGGGGGGGCCGGGCGTCCGCGACGCACGCGCAGGACTGCTTCCCGACCGGTTGCGCCGTCGCGGGACGACGACGCGGGAGCGGGGACCTCCGTCGGCCCCACCTGGGGCGACGGCCCGCTCCACTGACCGGACCCGGGAGCCGCACGCGAGGTGCTGGCACCGGGTGGGAGGCGGACCTCCGCTTGCGCGCCTGCCCCACGGTCGTGGTGGTCGCCGGAGCGGCCACCGCGGGTGAGGAGCAGGCGGGTCGACATGACAGGCTACCAGGTATGAGCGCCGAGGACCCCGACCTGCATTCCCGCCCCGACGCGCCGCTGGCCGACGCCACCCGCGACATCGCCGACGTGCCGGCCGTCGAGGTCGTCAGCGCCGCGGCGCTGCACCTGATGAGCGCGGCCGCGGTCAAGTGCGGGCTCGCCGAGGATGAGGACGCGGCCGACCACCTCGACCTCGACGAGGCGCGCACCCTGATCACCGCCCTCGCCGGCCTGGTCGTCGCCGCGGCGCCGCGGCTCGGCTCCCACCACGCCGGGCCGCTGCGCGACGGGCTGCGCACGCTGCAGCTGGCGTTCCGCGAGGCCTCGCTCGTGCCGGATGCGCCCGGGGACGGCCCCGGCGAGTCGCTGACCGGCCCGGTCTACCCGACCGCGGCACACCGCTGAGGGCGCGGGCCTGCGGGGGGCGGGGTCAGGTCTCCACCGCGTACGACAGCGCGAGCTCGTCGCCGGGCACCCCGCGGATCGCCCAGTCGACCCGCGGGGTCTCGATCAGCACGACCTCGAGGTCCTCGGCGGCGGTCCCCAGCGCGGCGAAGCCGCGGTAGAGCGCCGCGTAGGCCTTCTTCTTCGCCTGCTCGGAGCGCCCGGCGAACAGCAGGACCTCGACGATCGTGTAGCGCTCCGAGCGCCCGGCGGGATGGACGAAGTCCTCCGGCGCGAGCGGGAAGAACCGGTGGAAGCGCTTGTCGGCCGGGATGCCCAGGCCCTCGACCAGTGCCGCGTGCACGGCGTCGGAGACCGCTGCCCGTGACGGCGCCAGCACCGATGCCAGCCCGTAGACCTTGACCTGTGCCACTGCCGCACCCCTGTCCGCCGAGCCAGCCCAGGTGTGCTTGTCTACCGGAAGATGACCGTCACCGTCTCCTCCCTCGCCGAGCTGGTCGCCCGCGCCGAGGCGCTGGCCGCAGGCCCGCGGCGCGTCCTCGGCATCGCCGGGCCGCCGGGCGGCGGCAAGTCCACGGTGGCCGAGGCGGTGGTCGCCGCGCTCGGGGACCGCGCCGCACTCGTACCGATGGACGGCTTCCACCTCGCCCAGGCGCAGCTCGAGCGGCTCGGTCGCGCCGACCGCAAGGGCGCGCCCGACACCTTCGACGCGGAGGGGTACGCCGCCCTCCTGCGCCGGCTGCGCGATCCGGGGGGCGTGACGGTCTACGCCCCGGCGTTCCGGCGCGAGATCGAGGAGCCCGTGGCGGGGGCGGTCGCCGTGGCCCCGGAGGTGCCGCTGGTCGTCACGGAGGGCAACTACCTGCTGCTCGAGGACGGCCCGTGGGCGCAGGTGCTCGGGCTGCTCGACGAGACGTGGCTCGTGCGCGGCGACGAGGAGGTGCGCGTCGAGCGCCTCATCGCCCGCCACGTGCGCTTCGGCCGCTCCCCGGAGGAAGCGCGCGAGTGGGTTCTGCGCTCCGACGAGGCCAACGCGGCGCTCGTCGCGGAGCGCTCGGCGACGCCCGACGTCGTCGTCGACGCGCACGCCATGGTGCTGCCGGGCTGACGCTCAGAGCGCCAGCACTCCCCCGCGCTCGACCCAGCGCACGTCGAGGTCGAGCCCGCGCCGCTCGACCTCGGCCCGGAAGTCCGAGAGCGGCGAGCGCATCAGCGCGTACTCCCCGTAGTGGATCGGCAGCACCGCGGTGCGCCGGGTGATGTCGAGCAGCTCGAGGAAGTCGGCCCCGCGCCGCCCGTCCATGGTGAGCGTCACGCCGAGGATGCGGGTCCCCCCGAGGTGCAGCAGGAGCAGGTCGATGTCGGGGTAGCGCCGGGCGATCTCGCGCAGGTCGTCGTGCACGAGGGTGTCGCCGCTCTGGTAGATGCGGTACGGCTGCCGCCCCTGCCGCTCGAACTCCAGCATCGTCCCCATGACCTTCGGGATCGCCGCCTGCAGCGCGCCGGGGGCGTGCCTGCCCGGCAGGGAGGTCAGCCGCAGGGTGGCGCCGTCCTTGGCGGTCTCCCACGACTCCCAGGTGCGCAGGCCCTCCGTGCGCACCTTGCGCCGGCCCAGCCGGCGGGCGCCCTGCACGGTCGTCACCACGGGCACCGAGGCGTCGAGCCCGGCGTGGGCGACGCGGTCGTAGTGGTCGCCGTGCAGGTGCGAGAGCGCGACGGCGTCGAGCGGCGGCACGTCCCCGACCTGCATCGTCGGCTCGAGCAGCCGCCGCGCCGAGAGGCCGAGGCCGAAGTACGCCCGCTGGCCCTGGTGCAGGAAGTGCGGGTCGGTCAGCACGGTGAAGCCGTCGCGGCGGATCAGCGTGGTGGCGTTTCCCACGAACCGCAGGGAGTCCTCGCTCATGCCGGCACCCGTGCCCCGTGGTCGCCCGGGCTACCCCTCGACGGCGACGTCGAGGCCGGCGAGGGTCCGGACGCGGAGCGTCTCGTCGGCCTGCAGCACCGGGCCCAGCACGGCCAGCGCCGCCTGCACGTCGGCGCCGGGGGCGAGCGTCAGGACCAGCCGGGCGTCGACGCCGGGCGCCGGCTCCAGCCGGGCGCCGGCCACGCCGGGAGCGGCTGACGCGAGCGCCCGCACGTGGGCGCCGAGGCCGGCGTCCGCGTACATCGGCTGCGGGACCGTGCCCTCGGCCACGGCGCGCAGCGCCGGACCGCTCACGACGCAGGGCACCGGCCCGGCCGGGTCGAGCAGCAGCGCGACGGCGCCCTCGGCGGCGGCCGAGAGAGCCGCGCGGGAGGCCTCGACCGGCACCGGGCGCGCGTCGTCCCGCCAGGCCGCGAGGCTCGCGAGCGAGGTGAAGGCGGGCACGGCCCGGGCGCCGTCCGGCCGCTGCACGGTCACGAGCGCCATGTCGGTGGACTTCTCGCGCCGCAGGCCGTCGACGGGCTCGTCCTCGGCGGTCAGCACCGCCACCACCGCGACGAGCACCCGGGCGCCGGCGAGCGCCGACAGCACCTCGGGGGCCCGGCCCGGCTCGACGGCGTAGCGCTCGAGGGCAGCCACCAGCGCCGGGTCGCCCTCACCGGTGTCACCGGCGAAGCCGGTGTCGGGGATGGTCCTCGGCGCGTCGCTCACCCGGCCAGTCTGCCGCAGCGCTGCTCGGCGGCCGCCGCGAGCAGGTGGAAGGCCTGCGCCTCCGCCGAGCGCCCGGGCCGGTCGAAGTGCGGCGCGCCCGAGACCCCGTCGACGAAGCCCAGGGCGTCGACGCGCTCCCGCGCCGACGCGAGCAGCGAGCGGGCCCGCTCGAGGTAGGCGTCGGGGAGCCACCCGTCGGCGACGCCGGTGAAGGCGCCGTAGGCGAGCAT
This sequence comes from Motilibacter peucedani, assembly GCF_003634695.1. Taxonomy (NCBI): domain Bacteria; kingdom Bacillati; phylum Actinomycetota; class Actinomycetes; order Motilibacterales; family Motilibacteraceae; genus Motilibacter; species Motilibacter peucedani. The sequence goes on along the minus strand of NZ_RBWV01000010.1, from coordinate 550,958 downwards.
CTGGGCGAGGTTCGCCTCGGCGAACGAGCCCTCGCCGTCGACGACGTCGAGGAAGACGCCGGTGTCGGCGCGCCGGTGGGCGAGGCAGGCGTCGAGCACCGTACGCGCGTGGCTCGCCGCGTCGGCGCGGAACCGCCCGTCGCGCTCGCCGAGGGAGCGCAGCGCCCGCGCGATGCCCGCCACCACCCAGCCGCTGCCGCTCCCCCAGTGCGCCGCGCGCAGCAGGCTGCGCGACGTCTCGCCCCACTGGTGCGACCACAGCCCGGACGTCTCGTCGAAGAGCCGGCGGCGGTGCCCGTCGAGCTGGCGGGCCGCCTCGTCGACGTGGCCGGTCTGCACCAGCAGCGGCAGGACCATGTAGACCGTGTCGACCCACACCTGCCGGCTCCCCTCGAGGTGGAACAGCGTGCCGTCCTCGGCCCGCGGCGCCCGGGAGACCAGCCAGTCCACCTGCCGGTCGAGGGCCGCACGAAGGGCGGGGTCGTGGTCTCGAGTGGTCAGCCACAGCAGCGCCTCGCCGGCCGCACCGCAGTTGACGACGCCGGTGTCCTCGATCTCGGCCAGCTTGCCCGCCGGCGTCTGCCGGAGCACCGAGTCGCGGGCGACGACCTCGGCCAGCTCGTCGCAGCCGAGGTCGAGCAGGGCGTGGCCGAGCACGCCCTGCTCCCAGGACTGCCGCTGCATGCCCAGCAGGGCCAGGAGCACCCTGCGCAGCAGCGGGTCGTCGGGCAGCTGCGGCACGGCGGTCACCCGGCCACGAGCTGGTTGGCGCTGCGGAGGACCCGTGGGGCCACGAGCGCGTCCGCGTCCAGCTGGGCTTCCGACGAGACGTGGAACGTCGTGGTCTCCCCTGGGAGCAGGGTGACGAGCATGTCGTCGACGCTCGCATCGGGCGAGACCTTGTCGGCGAGCAGCACGAGGTCCTTGACGAACGTACGCGCGTGCACCGTGACGTCGTAGCCTCCGTCCACCTGTTCGACCCGGGTCTCGAGGTCTGCAGTGGTCAACGCTGTGTCGCGGTCCTCGGCGAAGTGCCACAGGGCACGTGCTGCACCCTCTGCCTCGGCGACCAGCAGCTCGTGAGCGGGATCCTCGGAGGAGGCGACCTCCGGCGGCACAGGCAGCCGCACGGTCTGCCGGGGCCCTGCAGACAGCGCCAGTGCCGCTTCCTCGAGGACGGTCCCGTCGAGACCTCGCCGAGCCACTGCGACCGACGCCTCCCACGTCTCGGAGGTGTCGTTGACCGCGACCACTGCGAGGCCCCCGTCGGCAGGCTGCACGGTGAGCAGCCGGTCTGCGAACGCGCGGCGCACCGCGTACCACAGCGGCTTGCGCTTGCCGTCACCGTCGACCGCCGCCCACGAGGTCACCGGCCAGCAGTCGTTGAGCTGCCAGACCACCGCGCCCATGCAGTGCGGTGAGATCGCCCGGAAGTGCTCGAGCCCGAACGCGATCGCCCGCGCCTGGTTCAGCTGCATCGCCCAGTGGAAGTCCTCCATCCCCCGCGGCTGCGGCAGGTGCGGGAACAGGCCGCGCTCGAGCTTGCGGTTGCCCTCCATCGCCTTCTGGTGCAGCAGCACCCCCGGCGACTCCGGTGTCAGGGGGTCGTCGTGGACCGCGCGGACCAGCGTCGACCAGTTCGGCGGGCCCTGCCAGCCGAACTCCGAGACGAAGCGCGGCGCGTAGTCCCGGTAGACCGTGTAGTCCAACGAGTTCCACACGTCCCAGATGTGCATCGAGCCGTGCGCCGGGTCGTTCGGGTGCCGGTCCGGGTCGACCGAGAACGGGCTGCCCGACGAGTACGGCCGGGTGCCGTCGAGCTCCGCGACCAACGCCGGCAGCAACTCGTAGTAGTAGCCTGCGCCCCACGACAACCCGTCCAGGCGCTCCTCCCACTCCCAGTCGGCGTAGCCCCAGATGTTCTCGTTGTTCCCGTTCCACAGCGCCAGGCTGGGATGGCTCACGAGCCGGGTGATGTTGTCGCGCGCCTCGGCGAGCACCTCGCCGCGCATCGGCTGCTCCTCTGCGTAGGTCGCGCAGGCGAACAGGAAGTCCTGCCACACCAGCACTCCCTGCTCGTCGCAGAGCTCGTAGAAGTCGTCGGACTCGAAGATCCCGCCGCCCCACACCCGCAGCAGGTTGACGCCGGCGGCCTTCGCCTGCCCGATCCGGTCGGCGTAGCGCTCCCGCGTCACCCGCTCCAGGAACAGGTCGTCCGGGATCCAGTTCATCCCCTTCACGAACACCGGCTCGCCGTTGACCGCGACCACGAACCCGGTGCCCTCGTCGTCGGGCTCGGTCCGCAGCTCCACGCTGCGGAAGCCGACGCGTCCCGTCCACGTGTCGAGCGCACCGAGCTCGACGCTCACGTCGTAGAGCGGCTGCCCGCCGTGGCTGTGCGGCCACCACAGCTCCGGGTCCTCGACCACCACCTCCGCCACCGTCGCGGTGGCGGCGGCCGCGACCACGCCGTCGACGGTGTGGTCACCGACACGTACGCGCACCGGCAGGTCACCGTCGCCGGCGCCCGCGCGCTCCACGTCGACGTGCACCCGGGCCACCCCGCGGCCCTCCTCCACGGTCACCAGCGGGCGGACAGCCGCCAGCCGCGCCGTGCTCCACGACTCCAGAGCCACCGGCCGCCAGATCCCCGAGGTCGGCAGGTCCGGACCCCAGTCCCAGCCGAAGGCGCACGCCATCTTCCGGATCGCGTTGTAGGGGTGCGTGTTCACGTGCGGGCGCCGGCCCAGCTCCTCCTGCAGACGGTCTGCCGCCCGCACCGGAGACGCGAAGGTCACCGCCAGCGTGTTGTCGCCCTCCGCCAGCAGCCCGCGGACGTCGAACCGGTAGGTGCGGTGCATGTTCACCGTGTCCGCGACCAGCTGGTCGTTGAGCTCCACGTGCGCCACCGTGTCCAGCCCGTCGAACACGAGGTCCACCCGCTCGGCACCCTGATCGCTCCACGAGAAGCTCGTCTCGAAGCGCCAGTCCGTCAGCCCCACCCACTGCAGCAGCACCTCGTTGCGGTCCAGGTAGGGATCCGGGATCAACCCCGCCGCCAGCAGGTCGGTGAACACGGACCCCGGCACCGTCGCCGGCACCACCGCCCCAGCGACCTCGGCCGGCGCGTCGCCCGCCACGGCGCGCACCGACCAGCCCTCGTGGAGCTCGCGGCGGAGAAGGTTCTGCGGACCGGGCACGTCGGGCTCCTTCGGAGTGGGTACGCGGGAGTTGCCGTCTGGCAGCATGCCGCGCCTGGAGTCCGTGCGGGCGAGAGGGGGGACCGTGCCGTCGTCAGTGGCGTACGCGGCGCTGGCCGCGAGGGTGCTCGCCCGCCGACCGCGGCTGGGGGCCGTGCGCCTGGTGACCGTCGACGGCCCCGCCGGCTCGGGCAAGACCACCTTCGCCGGCCGCCTGCACGCGGCGCTCGAGGCGGCAGCGGGTGCGGAGCTGCCGCTGGTGCACCTCGACGACCTCTACGAGGGGTGGGCGGGCCTCGGCGGGGTCGCCCAGCGGCTCGAGGACACCGTGCTCGCCCCGCTCGCCGACGGCCGCACCGCGCACCACCCGCGCTGGGACTGGGAGCACGACGCCTGGGGCGGCACCCTGCGCGTCGACCCGGCACCGGCGCTGGTCGTCGAGGGGTGCGGGTCCGGCGACCGGCGGGTGACTGCGTACGCCGTGCTGGGCGTGTGGGTCGAGGCGCCGTCGGACCTGCGGCTGCGCCGCGGCCTCGAGCGCGACGGCGAGGGGCTGCGTGCGGAGTGGCTGCGCTGGCGCGAGCTCGAGAGCGCGCACTTCATCGCCGAGGGGACCCGCCGGCGGGCCGACCTGCGCGTCGACGGCGCTCCACCGCAGGGCTCCGGCGGCGACGACGTCGCGGTGCTACTGGGCGACTGAGGGGCCCTCGTCGAGGGTCCGCGCGCGCTCCGCCGCCTCGGCCGCGTCGGAGCGGCGGATCGTGACCGACGGCGCACCCGACCACGCGGCGCCCCGCTGCTGCTCCGGGGGCGCGTCGCCCTCCTGTGCCTCGTCGTCGCGGCGCAGGGCGCGCGACTCGCGCTCGACGACGAGCGTCTTCTTGGTGCCGTTGAAGGCCGCGTGCAGCTCGTTGAGCCCGGCGCCGATCATGCCGGCACTGGCCGAGTCGTTGCCGCGCATCCAGCGCATCATCCCCACGGCGGCCTCCCTCTCCGGCTCAGCGGCCCGGCCGGCCGTCGCCCGTCACCCGCGAGCGGCGCGCCACCAGCCGAGCGATCTGCAGGGCCTGCTCGCGAGCGTACGCGCCCTCCGAGCCCTGCACCCCCATGGCCGAGACGGTCGTGCCGTCCGACACGTCGAGGACGAGCCAGGGGTCGTCGTCGCCGAGCCGCACGCCGACGACCTGCGCCCAGGCCAGCCGCCGACGGCCACGCAGGTTGACGACGGTGAGCCCCTCGTCGTCGGCCCGCACCCGCACCGCCGAGAGCCGGTGGAGGAACCACGTGGTGGCCAGCGTCGTGGCGACCATGAGGATGCGGTCGGCCGCCGGCCAGCCGCTGCTGGCGAGCGCGAGGAGCAGCCCGCCGACCAGCAGGGCACCGGCGAAGCCCAGCGGCACCCACCGGGCCCACCGCGGGCGGAAGACGTGCGGGAGCTGTGGCACTCGCCGCTCGCCCGGTGCCGCCCGCGGGCTCAGAGGCGGCACGCGTGGATGCCGGTGACCAGGATGCCGCGGGCGCCGAGCTCCCAGAGCTCGTCCATGACGCGGTTGGTCTCGGCCGACTTGACCATCGCGCGCACCGCGACCCAGCCCTTGTCGTGCAGGGGCGACACGGTGGGCGACTCGAGGCCGGGGGTGATGCCGACGGCCTCGGCGACCAGCTCGGCGCGGACGTCGTAGTCCATGAGGACGTACTGCCGGGCGATGATGACGCCCTGGATCCGGCGCACCAGCTGGTCGACCGCCGGGTTGCCCGGGGCGCCGACGCGGCGCGCGAGGACGGCCTCGCTGCGCAGGATCGGCTCGCCCAGCACCTCGAGACCTGCCTGGCGCAGCGTCGTGCCGGTCTCGACGACGTCGGCGATGGCGTCGGCCAGCCCGAGGCGCACGGAGGTCTCCACCGCGCCGTCGAGGCGGATCACCTCGGCGCTCACCCCGAGCTCGCCCAGGTGCGCCGAGACGAGCCCGGCGTAGGAGGTCGCCACCCGCTTGCCCTCGAAGTCGGCCGGGCTCGTCGCGGTGCCGACCCGCGCGGCGTAGCGGAAGGTCGAGCGGGCGAAGCCGAGCGGGAGCACCTCCTCGGCGGGCGCGCCGGAGTCGAGGAGCAGGTCGCGGCCGGTGATGCCGACGTCGAGCTGCCCGGAGCCGACGTAGACGGCGATGTCGCGCGGGCGCAGGAAGAAGAACTCGACGTCGTTGGCCGCGTCGTGGAGGGCGAGCTCGCGGGGGTCGCTGCGCTGGGCGTAGCCCGCTTCCTTGAGCATCTCGCTGGCAGCGGCGGACAGGGAGCCCTTGTTGGGCACGGCGACCTTGAGCACGGGCGTCATCCTGTCAGACGGCCCCCGGCCGGCCAGCCGGCGAGCCCGCGCAGGAGCTCGAGCACCACGGCCTCGTCGGCACCGCCGGCCGACTCGGCGAAGAAGGTGCGGTCGGCCTGCTCGACCTGCGACATCGCCCGCTGTGCGAGCTCCGCGCCGGCAGCTGTCACCACGACTCGCCGCACCCGCGCGTCGGTCGCGTCGGGCACCCGCTCGACGAGCCCCTTGCCCTCGAGCGCGCGCACCACCGAGCTGGTCGTCATCACGTCGCTGGCGGCGTGGTCGGCGAGCTCGCGCTGGCTGGGCGGACGACCCTCGGTGCTCCCCAGCCAGAACGCCGACGCCAACAGCACGAACTGCACGTGCGTGAGCTCGAGCGGCGCGAGCGTCGCCGCCATGACGCGCTGCCAGCGCAGGGTCGCGCGCCAGAGCAGGAACCCCGGGCTCTCCCCCGCGCCGGGGCCCTGCCGCTGCCCGCTCATCCCGCGGGCACTGCCGCGTGAACCGCTCCTGCGGCGCGTGCGAGCGCCGCGACGGTGAGCGGGATGTCGTCGGTGATGCCGGCCCAGATGTGCTGTGCCAGCTCGTCGGCCGCCGGGCCGGTGAGCTCCATGCGGTGGGTGATGCGCGTGCCCCCGTCGGCCAGCGGGGTGAGCGTGTGGGTGCCGCGCAGCACCGCGCCGGGAAGCTCGAACTCGTCGGTGAAGCCGGCACCCGGCTGCGCCCAGGTGACCGTGAAGGGCAGCGGCTCGCCGCCCGCCGGCGTGAACCGGCCCGTGGTGCCGGCGGCGAGCGGGCCGTCGAGCTCCTGGCGCTCGCACCCACCGTCCCACGAGGGCCAGGAGGCGGGGTCGGCGTAGAGCGCCCACACCGCTGCAGCGTCGGCAGTGGTGTCCAGGCTGTGCGTGTAGTCGACCATCGTGTCGTCCCTCCGGTAGTAAGTACGCTTATCGTAAGCGGACTTACAACCACACGTCAAACATGCCTCACAGGTGCGCGTAGACGTCCTCCAGCGTCAGCCCGCGTGCCAGCAGCAGCACCTGCACGTGGTAGAGCAGCTGGCTGACCTCCTCGGCCGTGCGCTCGTCGGACTCGTGCTCGGCCGCCATCCACGACTCGGCGGCCTCCTCGAGCACCTTCTTGCCGATGAAGTGCACGCCGCGGTCGAGCTCCTCGACGGTGCCCGAGCCGGCCGGCCGGGTGGCCGCCTTCTCGCTGAGCTCTGCCCACAGGCCCTCGAACGTCTTCATGCCCAACCCTTCTCGATGTCGCGCAGCCGCACCGCGGTGCTGACGGCGGCACTCGCCGCCTCATAACCCTTGTCCTCTTCGGACCCCGGCAGACCACTGCGTGCCAGTGCCTGCGCCTCGTCGTCGCACGTGAGCACGCCGAAGCCGACCGGGATGCCGGTGGTGACCGAGACCTGGGTCAGCCCCGAGGTGGCCGCCGAGCAGACGTAGTCGAAGTGCGGCGTGCCGCCGCGGATCACGACCCCCAGCGCCACGATGGCGTCGATCTTGCACCGCGCGAGCCGGGCCGCCGCCACCGGCAGCTCGAACGTGCCCGGCACGCGGACCAGCCACGGCTCCTCGACCTTGCACTCGGCGAGCGCGCGCATGGCGCCGTCGAGCAGGCCGTCCATCACCTGCTGGTGCCAGCTGGCCGCGACCACGGCGACGCGCAGCCCGTGCCCGTCGGCCAGCGTGGTGGGTGCTCCTGCGCCGCTCACGTCGCGTTCCTCTCCCTCTCGATGGCGTCCGGCAGCTCCGGCAGGTCGGGCAGCGTGTGCCCCATCCGGTCGCGCTTGGTCTGCAGGTAGCGCAGGTTGTCGCTGGTCGCAGCGACCGCCAGCGGAACCGTACCGGTGATCTGGAGCCCGTAGCCCTCGAGCCCCGCGCGCTTGGTCGGGTTGTTGGTCAGCAGGCGCATGGTGCGCACGCCGAGGTCGGCGAGCACCTGGGCGCCGCTGCCGTAGTCGCGCGCGTCGGCCGGCAGGCCGAGCGCGAGGTTCGCCTCGACGGTGTCGGCGCCGGAGTCCTGCAGCGCGTAGGCACGCAGCTTGTCGACCAGCCCGATCCCCCGGCCCTCGTGGCCGCGCAGGTAGAGCACGACGCCGCGGCCCTCCGCCGTCACTGCCTGCAGCGCGGCCTCGAGCTGCGGGCCGCAGTCGCAGCGCAGGGAGCCGAAGGCGTCGCCGGTGAGGCACTCGGAGTGCACGCGTACGAGCACGTCCTCGCCGTCGCCCACCTCGCCGGCGACCAGGGCCACCTGCTCCGCGCCGTCCACGACGTCGCGGTAGCCGACGGCGCGGAACGAGCCCCAGCGCGTCGGCAGCACCGTCTCGGCGACCCGCTCGACGTAGCGGTCGACGCGGCGCCGGTGGGCGATGAGGTCGGCGATCGTCACGACCACGAGGCCGTGGCGCTCGGCGAAGCGCGTCAGCTCGGGCAGCCGGGCCATGTCGCCGGGCCGTTCCTCGCTCACCACCTCGGCGAGCACCCCGGCCGGACGCAGGCCGGCGAGCCGGCACAGGTCGACGGCCGCCTCGGTGTGGCCCGCGCGGCGCAGCACGCCGCCGGGGCGGGCGCGCAGCGGGACGACGTGGCCCGGCCGCGACAGGTCGCCGGCGCCGGTGTCCGGGCTCGAGAGCAGCCGGATCGTGTGGGCGCGGTCGGTGGCCGAGATGCCGGTCGTGACGCCGGCGCGCGCGTCCACGGTGACGGAGTACGCGGTGCCGCGCCGGTCCTCGTTGACGACCGTCATCGGCGGCAGTCCGAGCCGGTCGGCCTCCTCCTCGGGCAGGCTCACGCACAGGTAGCCCGAGGTGTGCCGCACGACGAAGGCCACCAGCTCCGGGGTGGCGTGCTCGCCCGCGAAGATCAGGTCGCCCTCGTCCTCGCGGTCGGCGTCGTCGACGACGATTACCGGCCGGCCGGCGCGCACCTCCTCGACGGCGCGCTCGACCGACGCGAGGCCGACCGTCGGCGCGCTCACCTGCCGGCCCCGGCGAGCAGCGACTCGACGTACTTCGCCAGCACGTCGACCTCGAGGTTGACCGGCGTGCCGGGCGGTGCGCCGCCCAGCGTCGTGAGCGCGAGCGTCGTCGGGATGAGGCTGACCTCCAGCCAGTCGCCGCCCTCGCCCGTGCCGCGAGCGCTCACGGTCAGCGAGACGCCGTCGACCGTGATCGAGCCCTTCTCGACGACGTAGCGCAGCAGCCCGGCCGGCACGCCGACGCGGACCACCTCCCAGCGCTCCCCCGGCGTGCGCGACAGCACGGTGCCGACGCCGTCGACGTGGCCCTGCACGACGTGGCCGCCGAGCCGGTCCTGCAGGCGCACGGGCCGCTCGAGGTTGACCGCGGCGCCGGCCTGCAGCGCGCCCAGCGAGGACCGGTCGAGCGTCTCGCGCATGACGTCGGCGGCGAAGACGTCGCCCTCGAGCTCGGTGACCGTCAGGCAGACGCCGTTGACGGCGATGCTCGCGCCGGGCACGGCGTCGGAGACCACCCGCGGTCCCCGCACGTGCAGCCGCGCGCTGTCGGCGAGCTGCTCGACGCGGACGACGGAGCCGAGCTCCTCGACTATCCCGGTGAACACGTGGACTCCTCCTCGCTGGCACCCGCGGTGCCGGACGGGTGTGCAGGCTGGTGGGGGCGCCGGGCGAACGAGCCGGTCAGCCGCAGGTCGGTGCCGAGCAGCGTCACGTCGTCGAGCACGAGCCGGTGGGCGCCGTCGATCGAGGCGACCCCGGCCTCGCCGAGGACGGCCGCGCCGGCTCCGAGCAGCGCGGGCGCGACGTAGCCGACGACCCGGTCGACGAGCCCGGCGCGCACGAAGGCGCCGGCCAGCGTCGGACCGCCCTCGAGCAGGGCGGCGAGCACGCCTCGCGCGCGCAGGCCGTACACGACGGCGGCGAGGGGTACGCGGCCGGCAGCGTCGCTGCCGAGCTCGGCGGTCGTGGCGACCCACGTGGGCGCCTCCGCGTCGAGGACGCGCGCGGTCGACGGGGTGCGCCCGGCGCTGTCGACCACCACGCGCAGCGGCGGGCGGGCGGGCGGCGGGTGCACGCCGCGTACGGTCAGCGCCGGGTCGTCGGCGAGCACGGTGCCGACGCCGACGACGACGGCGTCCATCCCGGCCCGCAGCCGGTGGACGTCGGCGCGCGCCTCCGGCCCGGTGATCCAGCGGCTGCTGCCGTCGGCAGCCGCCGAGCGGCCGTCGAGCGTGCCGGCGAACTTCCACGTGACGTGCGGGCGGCCGAGCCGGGCGGCGGCGAGCCAGCGGGCGTTGACCTGCTCGGCCTCGGCACGGAGCACGCCGGCCTCGACCTCGACGCCGGCCGCCGCGAGGACGGCGGCTCCCCCTCCGGCCTGATCGCTCGGGTCGGGCACGGCGTAGACGACGCGCGCGACCCCTGCTTCCAGCAACGCGGTGGTGCACGGGCCGGTGCGCCCGGTGTGCCGGCAGGGCTCGAGGGTGACCACCGCCGTGGCGCCACGGGCGGCAGGCCCCGCCCTGCGCAGGGCGGCCACCTCGGCGTGGGGGCCGCCGGGCCGCTCGTGCCAGCCCTCGCCGACGGTCTCGCCCGAGGGGGCGAGCACCACGCACCCGACGACGGGGTTGGGCGAGGCCGTCGCTGCGCCGCGGCCCGCCAGCTCGACGGCGCGCCGCATGGCGGTGATCTCGCTCGCGCCTGCCACCGGGCCCTGCTCCCTCCGCGCTCGGGCGGCTCCGGGAGGTGCAGGAGGGTCGGCGCGGCTGGGGTGCGGCCGCCGAGGCCCCACGGCGACGGCCGGCTGGAGACGTCGGAGGACGTCAGAGCTGCGACCGCGCCCGGGCGCTCCGGGTGCACCCCGCCGCGTGCCGCCTCCCGTCCGGACTCTCACCGTCGGTCCCGGAGTTGCACCGGGTCAACCGGCCGCTGGCTGCGGCCGGGTCGCGGACTGTCACCGCCGGTTCGGAATTGCACCGACCCCGGGGCACGCGTCGTTGTCGGTCCCAGGCTCTCACGGACGGGCCGCTCGCGGCAGGGGTCGGCTCAGATCGCCGGGTGCGGAGTGCCGGTCCACGCCTGGGCGGCGGGCGCCTCCTTGGGCATCAGCACCCAGAGCAGGGGGTAGACGAGGAGCTGGCTGCCGGGCAGCACGAGCAGCGCGAGCACGAACAGCGCGCGGGTGGGCCAGGGCTCGAGGCCGAGCCGGGTGGCGAGGCCGGCGCAGACGCCGCCGAGGACCCTGCCCGAGCGCGGCCGGACCAGGCCCTCGCGCCGCATGCAGTCGTGGATGCCGTCCATGGGGGTTCTCTCTCTCGACAGGTGGGATGGGAGCACTCGTGCGAAGGTGTCTCGCCCGATGACTCCACACTGCTCGCCCGACCGGGTGGGGCACATCGGGGACGGACCCGGACCAGACCCTGGTGCGACCCTGAGCGGACCCGTCCTCCGCCTCAGGGGCACCGCCCCTCCCCACGACCCCGCAGGAGACTCGAGTGCAGGACCTCGACGAGCACGTCGCCCTGACCGCCTCCGTCAGCGGGCAGCTGCCCGGCCCCTGGTCCGGCGAGCACGAGGTGCTGCTGCGCGAGCTGCAGGCGCGGCGGGAGGCGGGCGAGCCGCTGGGCCGCGTCCTCGGCCGCGTGCAGTTCCGCGGCTTGGAGCTCGCGGTGGGCGACGGGGTGTTCCTGCCCCAGCCCGAGACCTCCGCGGTGGTCGACGCCGTGGTGGCCCACGTGGCCGCACTGCCGGGGAACCCCGTGGTGGTCGACCTGTGCACCGGCGGGGGCACGGTCGCGCTCTCGGTGGCCGCCGAGTGCCCGCACGCGCACGTGCGCGCCTCCGACCTCGACCCGGTCGCGCTCGGTTGGGCCCGGCGCAACGCCGAGCGGCTCGGCCTCGACGTGCCGTTCGTGGAGTCGCCGGCCGTCAGCTCGTTCCCCGACCTGGACGGCCAGGTCGACGTCGTGACCAGCAACCCGCCCTACGTCGCCGACCACGAGCTGGCCGGCGTCGATCCCGGCGTGCGCGACCACGACCCGCACCAGGCGCTCGTCAGCGGCCCCGACGGCCTCGACGCCGTGCGCGAGGTCGAGCAGGCCGCCTGGCGGCTGCTGCGTCCCGGCGGCCTCGTGGTGGTCGAGCACTCGGACCGGCAGGGCAGCTCGGCGCCCGCGGTCTTCGCCCCGCGCTGGCTCGAGGTGCAGGACCGGCGCGACCAGTTCGGCGACGACCGCTTCGTCACCGCCCGCCGCCCCTGACGCCGGGCTCGCCGGGGCGCGCAGCGCGCTCAGGCCTCGCGCGCCTCGCCGAGCCCGTCGTCGCTGCCGGCGGCGGCGCGCAGCCGGTCGGCCAGCAGCGCCACGACGGCGCCGGCCACGTCGACCCCGGTCAGCGGCTCGATGTCGTAGAGGCCGGGGAAGCTGTTGGTCTCGAGCACCACCGGCCCGTCGTCGTCGGCCAGGACGTCGACGCCGGCGACGTCGAGCCCGACCGCCGCGGCTGCCCGCACGGCGAGCTCGCACTCGCGCTCGGTCGGCTCCGCGCGCTCCCCGTGGCCGCCCTGGGCGAGGTTCGAGCGGAACTCGCCGGGCAGCGCCACCCGCCGTCCCGCAGCGACGACCGCACCGCCCACGACGACCAGGCGCAGGTCGGTGCCGGACGAGCGGGCCACGAACCGCTGCACGAGCAGCGGACCGCCACCGCGGCGCAGCTCGGCGGCGCAGGCTCGCAGCTGCGCGGGGTCGCGCGCCAGGCGTACCTGCTCGCCTCCCGAGCCGTCGGGCCGCTTGACGACCGCCGGCCAGCCGTGGCGCTCGGCGGCAGCCAGCAGCTCCGCGTCGGTGGTGCAGCGCGTGGTCGCCGGCGTCGGCACACCGGCGGCGAGCAGCGCGAGGTAGGTGGCGTGCTTGTCGGCGCTGCGCAGGCACGCGTCGCGCGGGTTGAGCACGGGCAGGGTCGCCCGGCAGCGTTCGAGCACGTCGAGCGCGTTGGGGAAGTCGGTGCTCAGGATGTGCACGGCCCCGTCGGCCTCGACCGGCCAGCCGTCGAGCAGCAGCGTGCGCGCCGCCGAGGCGGAGACCCGGCGGGCGTCGACCAGCGCCACCTCGTGCCCCTGCTCGCGCGCCGCCTGCGCGAGACGGCGGGGCGAGTAGGCGTCGACCGGGTGCGCGACGACCGCGAGCCGGCGCGGCGCGGGGCTGCTCACGGCGCGAGCCGGGCGGCGGGCTCGAACACCGCGGGGTCGAGGTCGCTCTCCGGCTGGGCGACCATCATGGTCAGGCGCAGCGGGACGGTGCCGTCGTTGCGGTAGGCGTGCGGGCGGTCGGCCTGGAAGACCGCGGCGCCGTCGGTCTCGACCCGGTGGTCGTGGCCGTCGACGTCGAGGGTGAGCACGCCCGCGGCGACGTGCAGGAGCTCCTGGGTGCCGGGCGCGTGCTCCTCGCTGCGGTGCACCTCGCCGGGGCCGAGCACCCAGTCCCACAGCTCGAGGTGCGAGCTGCGGTCGCTGCCCACCAGCAGCCGCGCCGAGCCGTTCTCGGACCTCCACAGGACGGCGGCCTGGTCGGCGGCGACGACCCGCACGACCGGAGCCTCGTCGAGCTCGACCAGGCGGGCCAGGCTGACGCCGATCGCGTCGGCGAGCCGGCACAGCGTGCCGAGGCTGGGGTTGGTGCGGGTCTGCTCCACCTGCACGAGCATCCCCTTGCTCAGCCCGGCGCGGGAGGCCAGCGCGTCGAGCGTCCACCCGCGCTCCTGGCGCAGGCGGCGTACGTTGCGGGCCACGGCGGCGGCGACCGCGTCGGCGTCGGGCACGGGGCTCCTCCTGAGCGTCTGTCGCGTCGTCTGTCGCGTCGGGTGCAATGGATTGGCCGCACGGTGCACTGCAGTGCTATACATCCCAGTGCACTGCACTGCTGGTACACCGTAGTGCACCGCGACTCCGCAGCGCGGATGAACTCCGAGAGGTATCCCGTGGCCGTCTTCCTCGCGCTCGCCTCGGCGCTCGTCTACGGGACAGCCGACTTCTGCGGCGGGCTCGCCACCCGCCGCGCCACTACCGTCGCCGTCGTCGTCGTCTCGCAGTTCGCCGGCCTGCTGGCGCTGCTCGCCCTGCTGCCGGTGCTCGACGGCTCCCCCACGGGCACCGACCTGGCCTGGGGCGCGGCCGCGGGGCTCGCCGGCTCCGGCGGACTGCTGCTGTTCTACCGGGCGCTCGCCAGCGGTGTCATGAGCATGGTCGCGCCGGTCACGGCCGTCACCGCGGCCGCGGTGCCGGTGCTGGTGGGACTGGTGCAGGGCGAGTCGGTGACCGTGGCCGCGCTCGTGGGCATCGTCGTCGCGCTGGTCGCCGTCGCGCTGATCTCCGCCGAGGACGGCGTGCCCAGCGTGCGCGCCCTGCGCGAGTCGGACCTGCTGCCGGCCGTGCTCGCCGGCGCCGCGTTCGGCGTGTTCTTCGTGCTGCTGCACGAGACCTCGTCCGACAGCGGGCTCTGGCCGCTGGTCGGGGCGCGCTCCACCTCGGTCGTGGTGGTGGCGGCGGGCGCGCTGCTGGCGCGGCGCAGCCTGGTCCTGCCGCGCTCGAGCACTCCGCTGGTCGTGCTCGCGGGCGTCGCCGACATGGGCGCCAACGCGCTCTACCTGCTCGCCACCCAGCGCGGCCTGCTCGCCATCACGGGCGTGCTCGCCTCGCTCTACCCGGTCAGCACGGTGCTGCTCGCCCAGTCGGTGCTGCGCGAGCGGCTGGCCGGCACCCAGCTGCTGGGGCTCGGCGCCGCCGTCGGCGCCGTCGCGCTCATCGCCCTGGCGTGACCTGCACCTGCTCGGCGGCCCGCCGCAGGGCACGCACCGCCTCCGCCGGGTCGTCGGCGCCGTAGACCGCGGAGCCCGCGACGATCATGTCGGCCCCGGCCTCGACGCACCGCTCGATCGTCGACGCGCGCACGCCGCCGTCCACCTGCAGCCAGACGTCGGCCCCGGACGCCTCGACGAGGGCACGCGTCCGGCGCAGCTTGGGCAGGACGCCGTCGAGGAACGGCTGGCCGCCGAAGCCGGGCTCCACGGTCATCAGCAGCACCATGTCGAACTCCGGCAGCAGGTCGGCGTAGGGCTCCACCGGCGTCGCCGGGTTGAGCGCCAGCCCCGCACGGGCGCCCAGCCGCCGCAGCTCGCGCGCCAGGCGTACGGGCGCCCCCACCGCCTCGGCGTGGAAGGTGACCGAGCGGGCGCCGGCCTCCGCGTAGCCCGGCGCCCACCGGTCGGGGTCCTCGACCATCAGGTGGCAGTCGAGGGGAAGGGCGCTGGCGGCGGCCAGCCGCTCGACGACCGGCAGGCCCAGCGTCAGGTTGGGCACGAAGTGACCGTCCATGACGTCGACGTGCACCCAGTCGGCCGCGTCGGCGATGCGGGCGACCTCGCCGCGCAGGTCGGACAGGTCGGCGTTCAGGACGCTGGGCGAGATCCGGATCGTCACGCGGCGGAGTCTACGGAGCACCTGTCCGGGCGGTGTATCACGCGGGCTGCTCGCTGCTCTGCACCACAGGGCCCGTCTCGTCGGGGCCCGCGGAGGAGGCGCCATGTCGCCCGGTCCGGTCGCCGGTCGCGTACCCCGGTCGCGCACGCCCGCTGCTCCTGCGCCTGCGCCGACCGAGCCCGAGGGCCCCGGCGTCGCGCCCGCGCTGCGCGCCCTCGGCCTGGTCGGCCCGCCGGTCACGGTCGCCACCGGCCTGCTCTTCTACTTCGGCTGGGCGCGCTCGGCCCAGCAGGCCGAGGCGATGGGGCTCGACGAGAGCGTGTTCGCGATGAGCACTCGCGACTACGTGCTGCGCAGCGTCGACTCGCTCTACGTCCCCGTGCTCGCCGGCTCGGCCGTGGTGCTGGCCGGGCTGGTGGTGCACGCGGCCGTGCTGCGCCGGGTCGCAGTCCCCGCCGGGCGCCCGGCGGTGCGGCAGGTGGCTCGCCGGCTGGCTGCAGCTGCCTGGCTGGTCCTGCCGCTGCTCGCGGCGCTCGCCGTGTGGCCGCTGCCGGACGCGCGCTGGCTCGTTGTGCCGCTGGGCATCGGCGCCGGCGTCGTCGTGACGGAGTACGCGCTGCGCCTGCTCGAGCTGCTCGACCGGCTCGACGGCCACGCGGCGACGCGACCGGCCTGGGTGGCGTCCCTGCGCGGGGTGGTCGTGGGCGTGCTGGTCACGGCGGCGCTGTTCTGGGAGGTCACCGAGTTCGCCGGAGTCGTGGGGCGGGGTCGCGCCGACGAGGTCGAGCGCAGCGTCGGCTCGCTGCCGGCTGCCGTCGTCTACAGCAAGGACGACCTGCACCTCGAGTGGGCGACGCTGCACGCGCAGCGCATCGGCGACGAGGGCTCGGCCTACCGGTTCCGCTACTCCGGCGCGCACCTGCTCCAGCACTCGGGCGGCACGTGGTTCCTGCTGCCCGACGGCTGGCACCCCGGCACCCGGCCCCTCGTCGTGCTGCCCGAGAGCAGCAGCGTACGGCTCGAGTTCGTCGGCCCGCCGCGCTGAGTCCACGACAGCCCACTTGACACCACTGGAGAGGAGCGGGAGCCATGACCGGACCGTACGCTGCACGACGTACGCGGCGGCGCGCCACCGCCCTGCTGCTCGGTGCAGTCCTCGGCACGCCACTTGCCACCCCACCGCTCGCTGCTGCAGCGGCGACCGCGCGCTGCCAGGGCGTCCGCGCGACGATCGTCGCCGTGCACCGAGGCGCGCACGTGTCGGGGACGCCGCACCGCGACGTCATCGTGGCGCGGGGCGCCGGCTCCGTCGTGGACGCCCGGGGCGGCAACGACCTCGTCTGCGTCAGCGGCCACGCCTACGGCGGAGCGGGCGACGACGTGCTGGTCGGCTCCGCCCGGCGCGACGTCCTCGACGGCGGCCCCGGCCGTGACACGCTGCGCGGGCTCGGGGGCGACGACCTGCTCCGCGGCGGCTCCGGCGGCGACCGCCTGCTGGGCGGGCCGGGACGTGACCGGCTGCTCGGCGGGTCGGGCAACGACCGGCTCGACGGCGGTCCCGGCTCCGACGTGCTCGACGGGCGGCCCGGCCGCGATGTGGTGCTGCGCGGCCGCGGCGACACGGTGCTCCCGGTCCGGCGGCCGCACCCGCCCGTGCGTCCCACGCCGAAGCCCTCCCCGCGCCCGACCCCGCCGCCGACAGCTCCGCCGGCGCCGCCGGCGCCGCCGGCTCCCACCGACATCGAGACCCCGCCGCCGGTGCCCGACCCGGTGCCGACCGGCGCGGTGCGCAAGGGCGTGCGCTGGGTGCCGGTCGGGCCGGCCTCCCCGTCGGCCCCGACCCAGCCCGCCGGCGCCTACGCGACGCTCGAGGGCGGGTGCGCGAGCGCCCGGGCCGACGTCGCCCCGCGGATGGACAACGAGGGGCTGAGCCCTGAGCACCAGGCGTTCTGGTTCGCCGCGGCCGACGTCTGCACCGCGCTGAAGACGGGCGACGACGCTGCGTGGACGCAGGCGGCGGCCGACTGGGGAGCCGGCCTCGGCAGCACCTGGGCGCCCGCGGGCTGCTACGAGCAGGCGGTCGCAGCGACCATGACCGCGGTGCTCGATGCTGCCGGCCCGTCGTTCGACCGCTCCCTGGTCGAGCTGCTCCCGCCGGAGCCGGGCACCACGGCGTGCGACCCGCAGCTCTCGCTCGCGCCCGCGCAGGGGGCGGCGGGAGACGCCGTCGTGGTGTCCCACTCCCCCGACTTCGACTGGCTCTTCGTCGAGAGCGACACCCAGCTCCTGGTCGGCGGCGTGGCTGCGGAGTGGTCGTTCGACGGCACGACGGCGCTGCTGACGGTGCCGCCGGGCGACCCGGGTCCGGTGCCGGTCGTGCTCGCCCGCGGCGGCGGGGAGGTGCTGCCGGTCGGCACCTTCACGCGCGTGGCGTAGTCAGCGCTTGCGCAGCAGGCTGACGAACATCGCGTCGGTGCCGTGGAGGTGCGGCCACAGCTGCACGTCGGGGCCGTCGCCGAGGCTCGGCAGCGGGCGCACGGCGACCTGGTCGAGGACCGCCCGGGCGTCGAGCCGCTCGACGTCGTCCCTGCCGGTGAGGACGTCGGCGACGACCGCACGGGTCTCTGCGGGGTGCGGGCTGCAGGTGGCGTAGGCGACGACGCCACCACTGCGTACGGCGTCGAGCGCCGCGCCCAGCAGCGCGCGCTGCAGGTCGGCGAGCCCGGCGACGTCGTCGGGAGTGCGGCGCCACCGCGACTCGGGTCGGCGGCGCAGGGCGCCGAGCCCGCTGCACGGGACGTCGACCAGGGCCCGGTCGAACGTCCCCGCGGCCCACGGCCGGCTCGTCGAGTCGGCTGCGACGACCGCGGCACCCGGCCGGTCGCCGAAGGGCGCGCCCGCCGTCTGCGCCACCAGGCGGGCACGGTGAGGCGCGCGCTCGACCGCCAGCACGCGCGCGCCGCGCCCGGCGGCCAGCCCCGTCAGCAGCGCCGCCTTGCCCCCCGGTCCGGCGCAGCCGTCGAGCCAGCGCGCGTCGGGCCCGTCGAGCGGCGCGCCCGCGAGCGCCAGCGCGACCAGCTGGCTGCCCTCGTCCTGCACGCCGGCGGCGCCGGAGCGCACCGCGGGCACCGCGCCCGGGTCGCCGGAGCCGAGCACGGCGGCCCACGGCGACCAGCGCCCGTCGGCGAGGTCGGGGTCGAGGTCGTCGCGGGTCGCCCGGCCGGGGCGGACCGCCAGCGTCACGTGCGGCGCGACGTTGTCGGCGGCGAGCGCCCGCTCCGTCGCCTCGAGGTCGCCGCCGAGCGCGTCGCGGAACGCCTCGACGACCCAGCGCGGGTGGGCGTGCAGCAGGGCCAGCCGGTCGAGCGGGTCGGCGCTCGCCGCCGGCGCGAGCGCGTCGACCCAGGCGAGCAGGTCGCGGCGGCCGACCTTGCGCAGCACCGCGTTGACGAAGCCCGCGGCGCTGCCGGCACCCCCGGCCCGGACGAGCTCGACGCTGGTCGACACCGCGGCGTGCGTGGGCACGCGGGTGCCGAGCAGCTGGTGGGCGCCCAGGCGCAGCGCGTCGAGCACGGGCGGGTCGATCCGGCCCAGCGGGCGGTCGACGCAGGCCGCGACCACCGCGTCGTAGGTGCCGGTGCCGCGCAGGCTGCCGTAGGCGAGCTCGGTCGCCAGCGCCGCGTCGCGGCCGGTGATGCCCCGCTCGCGCAGCAGCCCCGGCAGCACCAGGTTGGCGTAGGCGTCGCGCTCGCCGACCGCGCGCAGGACGTCGTAGGCGGCCAGCCGGGCCGGGTCCACCGACGAGGAGGTACGCCTGCGGCCGCCCGCCGCTCCCCGGCGCGGGCCGGCCGGGGCGCCGGTCACTCGAACCGCTCGCCCGCGGCGGGCCGCAGCCCGCGCAGCCAGTCGGCGGCCGCCATCGCCCGCTTGCCGGCGGGGCGCACCTCGCCGAGCGCGACGGGCACCGTGGCGGTGCCCACGCGGGCTCCGGAGCGGTCGACCGCCAGCTCCCCCGGGGACAGCGCGGGGGCGTCGGGCAGCGGGCGGACCGGGCCGAGGCGTACGCGTTCGCCGCGCAGCGTGCTCCACGCGCCCGGCGCAGGTGTGCACGCCCGCACGCGGCGGTCGACGGCGAAGGCCGGCTCCTGCCAGCGCACCCGGGCGTCGTCGACCTCGAGCTTCGGCGCCAGGCTGACGCCCTCGTCGGCCTGGGGCACGGCGACCGCGGTGCCGTCCTCGATGGCGTCGAGCGTCGCGACGAGCAGGCCGGCGCCCGCGGTCGAGAGCCGGCCGAGCAGGTCGCCGCTGGTGTCGGTCGGGCGCACCGTCTCGGTGAGGGTGCCGAACACGGGACCGGTGTCGAGGCCGGCCTCGAGCAGGAAGGTGCTGGCTCCGGTCACGTCGTCGCCGGCGAGCAGCGAGTGCTGGACCGGTGCGGCGCCGCGCCAGGCCGGCAGCAGGCTGAAGTGCAGGTTGACCCAGCCGACGCGGGGGACGCCGAGCGCCACGGGCGGCACGAGGGCGCCGTAGGCGACGACCGGGCAGGCGTCCGGCTCGAGCGCGCGCAGCCGGTCGAGGAACTCCTCGTCACGCACCTTGGCCGGCTTCAGCGTCTCGATGCCGGCCTCGGCGGCGCGGTCCGCGACCGGGCTCGGCGCGAGCTTGCGACCGCGGCCGGCGGGCGCGTCGGGGCGGGTGACGACGGCGACGACCTCGTGCCGGCTGGCCAGCAGGGCGTCCAGCGAGGGCACGGCCACCTCGGGGGTGCCGGCGAAGACGAGTCGCATGCGCCCCGCCGCTAGCGCGCCGCGCCGAAGGTGGCGTGCGGGCTGGCCTTGACCACCGGCGCCGCACCCGCCCACTCGGCCTCGCGGATGGCGCGCAGCGCGAGCTTGCGCTGCTCGCGGTCGAGCCGGTCGACGAACAGAACGCCGTCGAGGTGGTCGGTCTCGTGCTGCACGCAGCGCGCCAGCAGGTCGCTGCCCTCGACGACGACGGGGTCGCCGAACTCGTTCTGCCCCTTGGCGACCACGCGCAGCGCGCGACGGCAGTCGAAGGTGAGCCCGGGCAGCGACAGGCAGCCCTCGTCGCCGTCCTGCTGCTCGTCGGACAGGTCGAGCACCGGGTTGACGAGGTGGCCCAGCACGCCGTCGACGTGGTAGGTGAAGACCCGCAGCGACACCCCGATCTGCGGCGCCGCCAGCCCCGCTCCCGGCGCGTCCAGCATGGTCTCGGCGAGGTCCTTGACCAGGGTGCGCAGCTCCTTGTCGAAGACCTGCACCGGCTCGGCGGCCGTGCGCAGCACCGGGTCCCCGAACAGGCGGATGGGCTGGATGGCCACGGGGCTGGGACTCCTCGCTGCAGGCTGCGGCGCCCCCACCGGGCGTCCGCTCCATCCTAGGCGGCGCGACGAGCCGCCCCCTGACGCGTGCGCCGGGCGCCGGGCTAGGCCAGGTCGACCGGGTCGACCTGGACGCGCACGGGCACGAGGTCGCGGCGCGCCGAGCGCACCGCCTGCACGGCGGCCAGCGCGCGCGAGAGCGCGGCGGCCTGCGGGCGCGCGGCGCGCACCATCGCCTGCGCCCGCGGCTCGGCCGGCGCTGCAGACGGCGCCGAGGCCGGCGCAGCAGGTGCGGGCACGTCGAGGACGGCACCGGTGCGTACGCCGTCGAGCGCCCCCGCGTCCGCGAGCAGCCGCCGCAGCTCGGCCAGCGCGTCGGTGACCGCCGCCGGCGGGCCGGACAGGACCGCCACGCGCGCGGTCGGCGGCAGGGCCAGGGGCCCGCGGTCGGCGAGCTCGGCGTCGGCGGCGCCGAAGGGGTCCCAGCGCACCAGCGCCTGCACGACCGGCAGCGCCGGGTCGGCCACGACGACCACCGCGCCGCCCTCGGTGGCGGGACGGACCAGCGCCGCAGCACCGGTCCAGCGCCGGTAGGTCTCCTCCTGGGCGCGCAGCGCGGGGCGCGAGAGCAGCAGCGCGGCGTCGAGCAGCAGCGCCGCCGCGTAGCCGCCCTCGGCCACCGGCTCGGCGCCGGGCGTCGCGACGACAAGGGCCGGGCGGGCCGGCACGCTGCGCCGGGTGCGCTCGCCCGAGCTCTGCACGACGCGGGCCCGCGGGAAGGCGCGGCCCAGCTCCTCGGCGGTGCGCTCGGCCCCGACCGTGACCGCGCGCAGGCGCCGGTCGCCGCAGGCGCGGCAGGTCCAGCCCAGCGCACCCCGGCCGCACCACCGGCACCGCGGGGCCGCAGCCGGCTCGGCGCCCCCCGGCTCCCCTGCGGCACCCGCCGGTGCGGCAGCAGGCAGCGCGAGCGGGCCCTCGTCGGAGGTGCACCGGGCCGGCGTGCGGCAGCGCGCGCAGGCCAGCGCGGGCACGTAGCCGACGCGGGGCACCTGCACCAGCACCGGCCCCCGCTCCAGCCCCTCGCGCGCGACCCGCCACGCCGCGGTCGGCAGGCGGGCCGCCACCGCCAGCGGGTCGTCGCCGTCGCGGGAGCCGGCGGGCGTGCTGACGCGCGGCGCGTGCTCCCGGACCACGGCGCGCTCGGCCCGCACGGGGCGCGCCCAGCCGCGCTGCACGAGCAGCGCGCCCTCGGCCGAGACGGCCCAGCCGCCGAGCACCAGCGCGGGCGGGTGCGGGCCCGCGGCGGTGCTGGCCCGCAGCAGGCACACCTCGCGCGCGTGCGGGTAGGGCGAGCGCTGCTCGGCCAGGCTGTCGTCGCCGTCGTCCCAGACGAGGACCAGCCCCAGGTCGGCCACCGGCGCGAACACCGCGGCACGGGTGCCGAGCACGACGCGCACGTCGCGGCGCGAGACGGCCAGGAAGCGCCGGTAGCGCTCGGCGGGGCCGAGCCCGGCGGTGAGCGCGACGTGCCGCCCGGCGCCGAGCCGTGCGGTGAGCGCGGCGTCGAGCCGGTCGACGTCGCGCTGGTCCGGGGCCACGAGCAGGGCGCCGCGCCCGCCCGAGAGGCAGGCGAGCACCAGCTCGGCCGCCTCGTCGGCCCACGCCGGGCCGGGCAGCGCCGACCAGACGACGCGCGGCGGCGGGGACGTGCCGGCGAGCAGCGCGGCGTGGAGCTCGGCACCGCCGGCGTAGCGCGCCCAGCGGGAGGCCTCCGGCTCGGCGAGCGGCCCGCTCCCGGACACCGCGACCTCGGCCTCCGCGCCGGCGTGGCGCGGAGGCACGGCCAGGCGCAGCACGTCGGCCAGCGTGCCGGCGTAGCGGTCGGCGACCGCGCGGGCCAGCCGCAGGACCTCGGGGGTCAGCACCGGCTCCGGCGAGACCACCCGGCGCAGCCGCTCCATGCGCCCGCCGTGCTCGGAGGAGTCCAGGCGCTCCACGACGAAGCCGTCGAGGTCGCGCCCGGCGAACCGGACGCGCACCCGGGCCCCGGGCACCGCCGAGGCCGCCAGGCTCTGCGGCACGAGGTAGTCGAAGGGCCGGTCGAGGTGGGCGAGCGAGACGTCGACGACGACCCGGGCGACCGGCGCCTCGGCCGCCACCGGGTCGGGCGGCGCAGGGCGGGCGCGCCGGACCTCCTCGCGCACGAGCGCGAGCTGCTGGTGCGGGTCGCCCTCGTGCGCTGCGGTGCCGGCCGGACCGGGGGCGGTGCTCACGCCCCCGGTCTACCAGCCGCGACCGACGACGGGCGTGCCGTCGTCCACAGGCCGGGCGTCAGGCGCCGGCGGCGGAGCGCAGGGCGTCGGCCCGGTCGGTGCGCTCCCAGGTGAAGTCCGGCAGCTCGCGGCCGAAGTGGCCGTAGGCCGAGGTCTGCGCGTAGATCGGGCGCAGCAGGTCGAGGTCGCGGATGATCGCGGCCGGGCGCAGGTCGAAGACGGAGGTGACCGCGTCCTGGATCTGCTCGTCGGCGACGACGCCGGTGCCGAACGTCTCGACGAACAGCCCGACCGGCTCGGCCTTGCCGATCGCGTAGGCGACCTGGACCTCGCAGCGCGTGGCGAGGCCGGCGGCCACGACGTTCTTGGCGACCCAGCGCATCGCGTAGGCGGCCGAGCGGTCGACCTTGGACGGGTCCTTGCCCGAGAACGCGCCGCCGCCGTGGCGGGCGAAGCCGCCGTAGGTGTCGACGATGATCTTGCGACCGGTGAGCCCGGCGTCGCCCATGGGGCCGCCGATCTCGAACTTGCCGGTCGGGTTGACCAGCGTGCGGTGGCCGCTGGTGTCGAGGCTCGCGGGCGCGGTGGCGAGCACCGGCGCGATGACGTGCTTCTCGATGTCGGGGGCGAGCAGGCCGACCAGGTCGATGTCGCCGGCGTGCTGGCTGGAGACGACGACGGTGTCGAGGCGGACCGCGCGGTCGCCGTCGTACTCGATGGTGACCTGGGTCTTGCCGTCCGGGCGCAGGTAGGGCAGCAGGCCCTCCTTGCGCACCAGCGTCAGCTGCTGGGCGAGGCGGTGGGCCAGCGCGATCGGCAGCGGGAGCAGCTCGGGGGTGTCGTCGTTGGCGTAGCCGAACATCAGGCCCTGGTCGCCCGCGCCCTGGCGGTCGAGCGGGTCCTCGTCGCCCTCGACCCGCGACTCGTAGGCGGTGTCGACGCCCTGGGCGATGTCGGGCGACTGGGCGCCGATCGAGACCGAGACCCCGCAGGACCGGCCGTCGAAGCCCTTGGCCGAGGAGTCGTAGCCGATGTCCAGGACGGCGTCGCGGACGATGCCCGGGATGTCGGCGTAGGTGGCCGTGGTGACCTCGCCCGCGACGTGGACCTGGCCCGTGGTGATCAGCGTCTCGACGGCCACGCGGCTGCCCGGGTCGTCCCGGAGCAGCGCGTCGAGGATCGAGTCGCTGATGCGGTCGGCGATCTTGTCGGGATGCCCCTCGGTGACCGACTCGGACGTGAACAGGCGACGGGACACACGCGCTCCTTGCGGCTGACGAGGACACCGGGCGCAGGGCGCGTCGGCGCGGCCGGTGAACGGCCGCGACGAGTCTAGCGGGGGCCTAGCGGCGCAGCCGCGCCACCACGAGGTCCCACACGACGTCGGCGAGGGCCTCCTTCGGCCCGAGCGGCACCACGACCTCGGCCCCGTCGGCGGCGAGCACGACCGCGGCGTTGTCGGCGCCCTCGAAGCCGCTGGGGTGGCCGGCCGGCCCGACCTCGTTGACGACGAGCAGGTCGCAGCCCTTGCGCGCGAGCTTGGCCCGGCCGTGGGCGAGCGCGTCGCCGGTCTCGTCGCCGGTCTCGGCCGCGAACCCGACGACCACCTGCTCGGCCGGCCGCACCGCCACGAGCTGGGCCAGGACGTCGACCGTCTGCTCGAGCACCAGCTCGGGGGCGCCGGTGCCGGACTTCTTGATCTTGGCCCCCTGGGTCGAGACCGGCCGGAAGTCGGCGACGGCGGCGGCCATGACGACCGCGTCCGCGTCGGCGGCGGCCTCGAGGACCGCCTCGCCGAGCTGCTCGGCGGTCGTCACCCGGACGAGCCGGGCACCGGCGGGGGCGGGCACCGCGAGCGAGGCGCCGACCAGGGTGACCCGGGCGCCGCGAGCGAGCGCGGTGGCCGCGAGCGCGACGCCCTGGCGGCCCGAGGAGCGGTTGCCGAGGAAGCGCACGGGGTCGAGCGGCTCGCGGGTGCCGCCCGCGGAGACGACCACGTGGCGGCCGGCGAGGTCGTGCGCGAGCCCGCCGCGGGCGAGCACCACGCGGCACGCCTCGGCCAGCTGCTCGGGCTCGGGCAGCCGGCCCGGCCCGGAGTCGGCGCCGGTGAGCCGCCCGACGCCGGGGTCGAGCACGAGGACGCCGCGCGAGCGCAGCGTGGCGACGTTGGCCCGGGTCGCAGGGTGCTCCCACATCTCGGTGTGCATGGCGGGCGCCATGACGACCGGGCAGCGGGCGGTCAGCAGGGTGCTGGTCAGCAGGTCGTCGGCCCTGCCGGCGGCGGCCCGGGCGAGCAGGTCGGCGGTGGCGGGCGCCACGACGACCAGGTCGGCCTCGCGCCCCAGGCGCACGTGCAGCACCTCGGGCACCTCGGACCACACCTCGGTGGCGACGGGCTCGCCCGAGAGCGCCTCCCAGGTGGGAGCGCCGACGAACTGCAGGGCCGCGGCGGTGGGCACCACGCGCACGGCGTGGCCGGCCTCGCGCAGCCGGCGCAGGAGCTCGCAGGCCTTGTAGGCAGCGATGCCCCCACCGACGCCGAGGACGATCCGGGACATCGGAGGGGGCAGCTGGTGTCGCTGGGCCGCGGGCGCTAGGGCTGGTCGATCGGCTCGGCCGTCAGCAGGCCGGAGTTGATCTCGCGCAGCGCGATCGAGAGCGGCTTCTCGTGGACGTGGGTCTCGACCAGGGGACCGACGTACTCGAGCAGGCCCTCGCCCAGCTGGGAGTAGTAGGCGTTGATCTGGCGGGCGCGCTTGGCACCGTAGATGACCAGGCTGTACTTGCTGTCGGTGGCCTCGAGCAGCTCGTCGATGGGCGGGTTGGTGATGCCTTCGGGAGTCGCGGAAGTACCAGGCACGCGGACGCTCGCTCTCAGATCGGTGCAGTCACAGCAAGGCTACCAGCCGGTCGCAGACCTCATCGACGCTCGTGTTGACCAGCGTGGTGTCGAACTCGTCCTCCGCGGCCAGCTCCACGCGGGCGAGGTCGAGGCGGCGCTTGACCACCTCGGGCGACTCGGTGCCGCGGCCGGAGAGCCGGCTGACCAGCTCCTCCCAGCTGGGCGGGGCCACGAAGACGAGCAGCGCCTCGGGCACGCGCGAGCGCACCTGGCGGGCGCCCTGCAGGTCGATCTCGAGGACGACCGGCACGCCGCCGGCCAGCCGCTGCTCGACCGGGCCGCGAGGGGTGCCGTAGCGGTTGCCGGCGAACTCGGCCCACTCGAGCAGGGCGTCGTCGGCCACCAGCCGGTCGAACTCCGCGTCGGTCACGAAGGAGTAGTGGACCCCGTCGACCTCGCCCGGGCGGGGGAAGCGCGTGGTCGCCGAGACCGACACCCAGATCTCGGGGTGCTGCTCGCGCAGGGCCTTGACGACCGTGGTCTTGCCGACGCCCGAGGGGCCGGAGAGCACGACCAGGCGGCGGGAGGCCGGAGCCGGGTCCGCGCTCACGCCTCTCGGGCCGGGAACTCGCGCTCGAGCGCGGCGGCCTGGTTGGCGCCGAGCCCGCGCACGCGCCGCGTCTCGGCGATGCCCAGCCGCTCCATGATCTGCTTGGCGCGCACCTTGCCGACGCCGGGCATCGACTCGAGCAGCGCGGACACCTTCATCTTGCCGACGACGTCGTCGGTCTGGCCCTGCTTGATGACGTCGCCGAGCTGGGCGCCGGAGTGCTTGAGCCGGCTCTTGACCTCCGCGCGCTCCCGGCGGGCCGCTGCGGCCTTCTCCAGAGCCGCCGAACGCTGCTCGGGTGTCAGTGGGGGAAGGGGCACGCGGTCACCTCGGGGTCGCCTGTTGCTTGACGTACCGGGGCGCGGGGCACCGGCCGAACTCCTACCCGCGCAACCTAGCGAGTCGCCCCGGCGGCAGGCAACGCGGGCGTCCCCACGACGTCGTGGACCCCCGTCGCCCCAGGGCGCGCACCGGGGACCACGACGTCGTGCGACGCTCGCGGGTCAGCGGCCGGGGTACGCGGCGGCGAGCGCCCGCGCCGCCTCCCCCGGGTCGGGGGCACCGGTGACCGGCCGCCCGACGACGAGCAGGTCGGCGCCGTCGGCGAGCGCCTGCTCCGGGGTGGCCACCCGGGCCTGGTCGCCGGCCGCGGACCCGGCCGGCCGGACGCCCGGCGTGACCAGGACGACCTCGGGCCCGACCTCTGCCCGCACGGCCGCGACCTCGCGCGGCGAGCACACCAGCGCGCCGGCGCCCGCCCCGACCGCCAGGACCGCGAGCCGGCGCACCGCGTCGAGCGGAGGACCGGCCAGGCCGACCTGGGCGAGGTCGGACTCCGCGAGCGAGGTCAGCACCGTCACCGCGGTGACCCGCCCGGCGGGCAGAGCCTCGACGGCCGCCCTCACCATCGCCGCGCCGCCGGCGGCGTGCACGGTGAGGTATTCCGGCGCGAGCCCGGCCACCGAGCGGGTCGCGCCCGCGACGGTGTTGGGGATGTCGTGGAGCTTGAGGTCGAGGAACAGCTCGACCCCGGGCGCAGCCTCCCGGACCGCAGACACCGAGGCGGCGCCGTCGCGCAGGTAGGTCTCGAGCCCGACCTTCAGGCAGCGCACGTGCGGCCCGACGGCGCGGGCCCAGCGCAGGGTCGTCCCGAGGTCGGGAGCGTCGAGGGCGACGGCGATCGGGGCGCTCACGCGTACTCCTGCTCGAAGGACCGGTGGGCGTAGCCCACGGCGTCGACGAAGCGCTCGAACCCGCGCTCCTCCAGGGCGTCGTGCAGCTCGCGCAGGACGCGCACGGGCGCCGACGGGTCGTTGAAGACGACGGTGCCGACCGAGACGGCCGACGCGCCGGCCAGCACGAGCTGGAGCGCGTCGAGCCCGGTGCGCACTCCCCCGACCCCCAGGATCGGGACGTCGGGGAGGGCGGCGTGCACCTGCCAGATGCAGCGCACCGCGACCGGCCGGATCGCCGGCCCCGACAGCCCGCCGGTCACCCCGGCCAGCGCCGGGCGCAGCGTGCCGGTGTCGATGACCATGCCGAGCACCGTGTTGATCATCGTCAGGCCGTCGGCGCCGGCGCCCACGCAGGCTCGCGCGATGGTGACGATGTCGGTGACGTCGGGCGAGAGCTTGGCCAGCACCGGGATCGCGGGGTCGAGCGCCCGGCGCGCGGCCTGCACCGCGGCCGCGGCGGCCATCGGGTCGCAGGCGAACACCAGCCCGCGGTCCTCGACGTTGGGGCACGAGATGTTGACCTCGACAGCGGCCACCGACCCGGGAGGGGCGCCGTTGACGCGGTCGGCCACCACGGCGTACTCGTCGATCGAGCCGCCGGCGATGGAGACGATCGTGCGCGCCCCCTGGGCCTGCAGCCACGGCAGGTCGTGCTCGACGAAGGCGTCGACGCCAGGGCCCTGCAGGCCGATGGAGTTGAGCATGCCGCTGGGCGTCTCGGCCATCCGCGGCGTCGCCCGCCCCGAGCGCGGCGCGAGCATGACGCTCTTGGTGACCACCGCACCGAGCTCGGAGAGCGGGAAGAAGCGCGAGAGCTCGCGGCCGTTGGCGGCGCAGCCCGAGGCGGTCGCCAGCGGGTTCGGAAGGACCGCTGAGCCGAGAGAGGTACGCAGGTCGACCATCAGTGCCCTCCTGCAGGCAGCGGGGCGCCGAGGCAGTCGGGCGGGACGGTGCCGACGTCGGCCCAACGCACGGACTCGCCGCGGAAGACCGGGCCCTCGGTGCACGAGCGCACCATGCGGGTGACCCCGTCGTCGCCGACGACCGGCAGCACGCAGGTCATGCAGACCCCGATGCCGCAGGCCATGGCCTCCTCGACCGCGACCTGCGCGGCGACACCGTGCGCCGCCGCCACCTCCGACAACGCGCGCAGCATGGCCATCGGGCCGCACGCGTAGACGACGTCGGTGTCGGCGCGGGCGAAGACGGCGGGCAGCACGTCGGTGACCCGGCCGCGGTGGCCCAGCGAGCCGTCGTCGGTCGTGACGGTGACCGACTGGGAGATGCGCTTGGCGTCGAGCACGCCGAAGAGCCGGTCCTCGGAGCCGGCGCCGAGCACCACGTCGACGCGGCACCCGCGCGCCCGCAGGGCGTCGGCGAGCGAGAACAGCGGGGCGCTGCCGTAGCCGCCGCCGACCAGCGTGCAGCTCGCAGGGTCCTTCGGCAGCGCGAAGGGCGTGCCGAGCGGCCCGACGACGTCGACCGGGTCGTGCGGCCGGCAGCCGGCCAGCCACGAGGTGCCCGGACCGTGCGCAGCCAGCACGATCTCCACCGTGCCGCCGTAGACGCCCCGCTCCTGCGCCCGGTAGATCGAGAACGAGCGGCGCAGCAGCATGCTGGAGCTCTCGCCGCCGACTGCCAGTGCGACGAAGTGGCCCGGGCGCACGCGCTCGGCGACGCCCTGCGCCAGCAGCGTCACGTGGAAGTAGGCGCCGACGCGGCGCACCGACAGCACCTCGCCGCGCACCTGGATCGGACCACTGGGAGCCACTCGCTCACTCCCCCCGGATCGCGGTGATGACGGCGGCGTGCTCCTGCAGCGAGGCGACGCCGATGGTGCCGGAGCGGAACGCCTCGATGCCCTGGACGGCTGCCCCCAGCTCCTGCACCGTCGTGATGATCGGGCGGTCCATGGCCGTGGCCGCGGTGCGGATCTCGTAGCCGTCGGCCCGGGCGGCCCGCCCCGTGGGCGTGTTGACCACCATGTCGACCTCGCCGGCGAGGATCCGGTCGACAATGGTCGGCTCGCCGTCGTCGCCGCGCCCGGCGGAGAACTTGCGGACCACCGTGGCGGAGACGCCGTTGCGGGCGAGCACCGAGGCGGTGCCCTCGGTGGCGAGCAGCTCGAAGCCGAGGTCGGCCAGCCGCTTGGCCGGGAAGACCATGGCCCGCTTGTCGCGGTTGGCGATGCTGATGAAGATGCGGCCCTTCGTCGGCAGCCCCCCGAACGCGGCCGCCTGCGACTTGGCGAAGGCGATGCCGAAGGTCGAGTCGATGCCCATGACCTCGCCGGTCGAGCGCATCTCCGGCCCGAGGACGGCGTCGACGTGGACGCCCTCGACGGTGCGGAAGCGGCTGAACGGCAGCACGGCCTCCTTGACCGAGATCGGCGCACCGAGCGGCAGGTCTCCCCCGTCGCCGCGGGCCGGCAGCATCCCCTCGGCGCGCAGCTCGGCGACGGTCGCCCCGAGCATGACCCGCGCGGCGGCCTTGGCGAGCGGCACGGCCGTCGCCTTCGACACGAACGGCGCGGTGCGCGATGCGCGGGGGTTGGCCTCGAGCACGTAGAGGACGTCTGCCGCGAGGGCGAACTGCACGTTGAGCAGACCACGTACGCCCACTCCGCGGGCGATGGCCTCGGTCGAACGGCGTACGCGCTCGATCTCCTCGCGCCCCAGGGTGACCGGCGGCAGGACGCAGGCCGAGTCGCCGGAGTGGATGCCGGCCTCCTCGATGTGCTCCATGACGCCGGCGAGGTAGAGCTCGGTGCCGTCGTAGAGCGCGTCGACGTCGATCTCCACGGCGTCGTCGAGGAACCGGTCGACGAGGACCGGGTGCTCAGGCGTCACGGCGCCCGCTACGGCGGAGAACCACTCGCGCAGCTCCTCGGCGTCGTGCACGATCTGCATGCCCCGACCGCCGAGCACGTAGGACGGGCGCACCAGCACCGGGTAGGCGATGTCGGCCGCGATGGCGGCGGCGCCCTCGTAGTCGGTGGCCGTGCCGTGCTTCGGCGCAGGCAGCCCCGCCTCGGCCAGCACGCGGCCGAAGGCGCCGCGGTCCTCGGCGAGGTGGATGGCACTGGGCGACGTGCCGACGATCGGCACCCCGGCCTCCTCGAGCGCGCGGGCGAGACCGAGCGGCGTCTGGCCGCCCAGCTGCACCACGACGCCGGCGATGGGCCCGGCGCGCCGCTCGGCCTCGACGACCTCGAGCACGTCCTCGAGCGTCAGCGGCTCGAAGTAGAGCCGGTTGCTGGTGTCGTAGTCGGTGGAGACCGTCTCGGGGTTGCAGTTGACCATGACGGTCTCGAACCCGGCCTCCCGCAGCGCAAAGGACGCGTGCACGCAGGAGTAGTCGAACTCGATGCCCTGCCCGATGCGGTTGGGCCCGCTGCCGAGGATGAGCACGGCCGGCGTCTCGCGCGGCGCGACCTCGTCCTCCTCGTCGTAGGACGAGTAGTGGTACGGAGTGGTTGCCTTGAACTCGGCGGCACAGGTGTCGACGGTCTTGTAGACCGGCCGGATGCCGAGCGCGTGGCGCACACCTCGCACGACCGCCTCCGGCATGCGCCGCAGCTCACCGAGCTGCAGGTCGCTGAAGCCGTGGCGCTTGGCGAGCGTGAGCAGCTCGGGCGTCAGCTCGGGCGCCTCGGCGACCTCGGCGGCGATCTCGTTGAGCAGCGCGACCTGGTCGAGGAACCACGGGTCGATCTTCGTCGCCTCGAAGGCCTCCTCGACGCTCGCGCCGGCCCACATCGCGCGCTGCACCAGCTGGAGCCGTCCGTCGTGCGGGCGGCTCGCCAGCTCGAGCAGCTCGGCGGCGTCGCCGCGATCGCCGGCCCACGAGAACTGCGAGCCCTTCTTCTCCAGCGAGCGCAAGGCCTTCTGCAGCGCCTCGGGGAAGCTGCGGCCGATGGCCATCGCCTCGCCGACCGACTTCATGTGGGTGGTCAGCGTCGAGTCGGCGTGGGGGAACTTCTCGAAGGCGAAGCGAGGTGCCTTGACCACGACGTAGTCGAGCGTCGGCTCGAAGCTCGCCGGCGTGACCCGCGTGATGTCGTTGGGGATCTCGTCGAGGGTGTAGCCGACGGCCAGGCGCGCGGCGATCTTGGCGATGGGGAAGCCGGTGGCCTTGGAGGCCAGAGCCGACGAGCGCGAGACGCGCGGATTCATCTCGATGACGACGACGCGGCCGTCGGCCGGGTTGACCGCGAACTGGATGTTGCAGCCGCCCGTGTCGACCCCGACGCCGCGGATGATGGCGAGCGAGATGTCGCGCAGCACCTGGTACTCGCGGTCGGTCAGCGTCATCGCCGGAGCGACGGTGATGGAGTCGCCGGTGTGGACGCCCATCGGGTCGAGGTTCTCGATCGAGCAGACGACGACCACGTTGTCCTTGCGGTCGCGCATGAGCTCGAGCTCGTACTCCTTCCAGCCGAGGATCGACTCCTCGAGGAGCACCTCGCTGGTCGGCGAGAGGTGCAGCCCGCTCCCGGCGATGCGGCGCAGGTCCTCGGGGCTGTAGGCCATGCCAGAGCCCGCGCCGCCCATCGTGAACGACGGGCGCACGACGCACGGGTAGCCGAGCTCCTCGGCCGCCTCGAGGCACTCGTCCATCGAGTGCGCGATGCGCGACTTGGCGTAGCCCGCGCCGATCTCGTCGAGGACCTCCTTGAACCGCTGGCGGTCCTCGCCCTTCTGGATCGCCTCGACGTTGGCACCGATCAGCTCGACGCCGTACTCCTCGAGCACGCCGGCGAAGTGCAGCGACATCGCGGTGTTGAGGGCGGTCTGTCCGCCGAGCGTCGGGAGCAGCGCGTCGGGGCGCTCCTTGGCGATGACCTTGGTGACGAACTCCGGCGTGATCGGCTCGACGTAGGTCGCGTCGGCGATCTCGGGGTCGGTCATGATCGTCGCGGGGTTGCTGTTGACGAGGATGACCCGCAGGCCCTCCGAGCGCAGCACCCGGCAGGCCTGCGTGCCGGAGTAGTCGAACTCGGCGGCCTGCCCGATGACGATCGGGCCCGAGCCGATGACCAGGACGCTCTGGATGTCTTCGCGGCGCGGCATCTAGCGGCGTCCCTTCTGGTGGCTCGTCATGAGGTCCGTGAAGCGGTCGAAGAGGTACGCGGCGTCGTGCGGCCCGCCCGCGGCCTCGGGGTGGTACTGCACGCTGAACGCCGGCACGTCGTCGCACGCCAGGCCCTCGACGACGTCGTCGTTGAGGTCGACGTGGCTCACGCGCGCCACGCCGTACGGGGTGGTGACCGGCGAGCCGTCGGACGGGGCGTCGACCGCGAACCCGTGGTTGTGGGCCGTGACCTCGACCCGGCCGGTCGCGAAGTCCTTGACCGGCTGGTTGATGCCGCGGTGGCCGTAGCGCAGCTTGTAGGTGCCGAGCCCGAGCGCGCGGCCCAGGATCTGGTTGCCGAAGCAGATGCCGAAGGTCGGCAGCTCGCGCTCGAGCGCGCCCTGCACGAGCGCGACCGGGCCGTTGGTGGTCGCGGGGTCGCCCGGGCCGTTGCTCACGAAGAGGCCGTCGGGCGCGAGCGCGAGGACGTCCTCGATCGTCGTTGTGGCAGGCAGCACGTGGGTCTCGATGCCGCGGCGGGCCATCTGGTGCGGCGTGGCCCGCTTGAGCCCGAGGTCGAGGCAGGCGACGCGCAGGCGCGCCTCCCCCACCGCCGGCACGACGTAGGGCTGGCGGGTCGTGACCTCGTGGGCGAGGTCGGCGCCCACCATCTGCGGGCTCGCGAGCACCCGTTCGAGCAGCGCCTGCGGGTCGCGCTCGACGCTGGAGATGCCCACCCGCATGGCGCCGCGCTCGCGCAGGTGGCGGGTGAGCGCGCGGGTGTCGATGCCGCTGATGCCGACGACGCCCTGCTCGCGCAGAGCGTCGGGCAGCGAGCGCTGCGCCCGCCAGCTCGACGAGCGGCGTGCGGGGTCGCGGACGACGTAGCCCGCCACCCAGATGCGGTCGGACTCGGGGTCCTCGTCGTTGACGCCGGTGTTGCCGACGTGCGGGGCCGTCATGACGACGACCTGGCGGTGGTAGGACGGGTCGGTCAGGGTCTCCTGGTAGCCGGTCATGCCGGTGGAGAACACCGCCTCGCCGAAGGTCTCGCCCTCGGCGCCGAACGACTCGCCGGCGAAGGCGCGGCCGTCCTCGAGCACCAGCAGCGCAGGGGTGCGGGCCATCAGCTCGCCACCCCCGCCAGCGCGCGCACGGCGTCGACGATCGCCTCGCGGTCGGCCGCGGCCCGCGGCCGGAAGCCGGTGTCGAGATCGCGCTGCCCGTGCTGCCAGGTCACCACGACGAGGCCTCCTTCTTCGACGAACTTGCCGGCCATGCCGCGCTCGAGGCGGGCACCGCGCAGGGTTGCGGTGGGGATGAACACGTCGGGAGCGCCGACGCGGGAGAACAGCACGCCGGCGTCGGTGACGACGAGGTGGGCCAGGCTGCGCACGCCGAGGCCGTGGACGACGATGCGGTCGAGCCAGTCGCCCGCGGTGGTCGTGACGACGTAGGTCCCCTCGGCCCGCGCGCGTACGGTGCCGCGCGAGACGGCCTCCGGGACGGCCGGCAGGGCGGGTACGTCGCGCTGGCGTCCGCCGCGCTTCTTCCACCCGCGCCACATGAGCAGGTAGGCGACCGCGAGGAAGGCGAGGATCGCGCCGGTGAGCAGCAGCCGGTCGCCCAGCCGCGTCAGCGGCGCGGAGTGCGCGGCGAGCCCGGTCATGCGAGGACCCCGTCGAGGACGGTGGCCCGGCCCCGCAGGAACGTCGCGACGACGCGTCCGGGGAGCTCGCGCCCGGCGTAGGGCGTGTTGCGGCTCTTGCTGGCGAGGGCGGCTGGGTCGACAGTGCGCCGCGCCGCCGGGTCGACGAGCACCAGGTTGGCGGGCTCGCCCACCGCGACCGGCCGGCCGTGGCCCTCGAGCCGGCCGATCTGCGCCGGGCGGGTCGAGAGCCGGTCGGCGAGCCCCGCCCAGTCGAGCAGGCCGGTGTCGACCAGGGCCAGCTGCGCGACCGAGAGCGCGGTCTCGAGGCCGAGCATGCCGGGCGAGGCGTAGGCCCACTCGCCCTCCTTGTCCTCGGTGGCGTGCGGCGCGTGGTCGGTGGCGATCGCGTCGATCGTGCCGTCGGCCACGCCCTCGCGCAGCGCCTGCACGTCCTCGGCGCTGCGCAGCGGCGGGTTCACCTTGTAGACCGGGTCGTAGGTGCTGGCCAGCTGCTCGTCGAGCAGCAGGTGGTGGGGAGTGACCTCAGCGGTGACGTCGAGCCCGCGCTCCTTGGCCAGCCGCAGGATCTCGACCGAGCCGCGGGTCGAGACGTGGCAGACGTGCAGCCGGCTGCCGACGTGGGCGTTGAGCAGGATGTCGCGGGCGATGACCGCCTCCTCGGCGACCGAGGGCCAGCCCTTCAGGCCGAGCACGCCGGAGAGCGCGCCTTCGTTCATCTGCGCGCCCTCGGTGAGTCGCGGCTCCTGCGCGTGCTGGGCGATCACGCCGTCGAACGCCTTGACGTACTCGAGCGCCCGGCGCATGAGGACCGCGTCTGAGACGCAGTGCCCGTCGTCGGAGAAGACGCGTACGCGTGCCGCGGACTCCGCCATCGCCCCGAGCTCGGCGAGGCGCTCGCCTTGCAGGCCGACCGTGACCGCGCCGACCGGCGCGACGTCGCACCACCCGGCCTCGGTGCCCAGGCGCCAGACCTGCTCGACGACGCCGGCGGTGTCGGCGACCGGCGAGGTGTTGGCCATCGCGTGCACCGCGGTGAAGCCGCCCAGCGCGGCCGCGCGGGTGCCGGTCTCGACCGTCTCCGCGTCCTCGCGGCCCGGCTCGCGCAGGTGGGTGTGCAGGTCGACCAGGCCCGGCAGCAGCATCAGCCCGGCGGCGGCCACGACGGTCGCGCCGGCGGTGTCGGCCGCGCCCGGTGCGGTGATCCCGGCGACCACGCCGTCGCGGAGCACGACGTCGCGGGGATCGCCGCCGTAGGGGCGTGCGGAGGTCAGGACGTAGGTGGTCATGCGCGCGGGTCGCTCCCGGTCTGCAGGGCTCCTCCGAGCAGGAGGTAGAGGACGGCCATCCGCACGCTCACGCCGTTGGCGACCTGCTCGACGATGGTCGAGCGGGCCGAGTCGGCGACCTCGGCGGTGATCTCGACGCCGCGGTTCATGGGCCCCGGGTGCATGACGATCGCGCCGTCCTGGAGGACGGCGGCGCGGGCCGCGTCGAGGCCGTAGCGTCGGGAGTACTCACGCGCCGAGGGGAAGAACGCCTCGGTCATGCGCTCGCGCTGCACGCGCAGCGCCATCACGACGTCGGCCTTGGCGAGCTGCGGGTCGAGGTCGTAGGTCGTCTCGCACGGCCACTGCTCCACCCCGACGGGCAGCAGCGTCGGCGGGGCGGCGAGCACGACCTGCGCGCCCAGCGTCGCGAGCAGCAGCACGTTGGAGCGGGCGACGCGGCTGTGCAGGACGTCGCCGACGATCAGGACGCGGCGCCCGGCCAGGTCTCCGCCGAGGCGCTCGCGCATGGTGTAGGCGTCGAGCAGCGCCTGCGTGGGGTGCTCGTGGGTCCCGTCGCCGGCGTTGACGATGGCGCCGTCGACCCAGCCGGTCGCGGCCAGGCGGTGGGCCGCCCCGCTGGCGCTGTGGCGCACCACGACGGCGTCGGCGCCCATCGCCTGCAGGGTCAGCGCGGTGTCCTTGAGGCTCTCGCCCTTGGAGACGCTCGAGCCCTTGGCGCTGAAGTTGATGACGTCGGCCGAGAGCCGCTTGGCGGCCGCCTCGAACGAGATGCGCGTGCGGGTGGAGTCCTCGTAGAACAGGTTGACGACGGTCCGCCCGCGCAGCGTCGGCAGCTTCTTGATCTCGCGCTGCTGCAGCGCCGCCATCTCGCGCGCGGTGTCGAGCACCAGCAGCGCCTGGTCGCGGCTGAGGTCGCCGGCGGAGACGAGGTGCCTCATGCCGAGGCCTCCCCCGCCGGTGCCTCGCCGGGCTCCTCCGACCCGCCCGACGGGGCGATCACGACCTCGTCGGCGCCGTCGGTGCCGGCCACCCGCACCAGGACGCGCTCGCGCAGCGAGGTGGGCAGGTTCTTGCCGACGTAGTCGGCGCGGATCGGCAGCTCGCGGTGGCCCCGGTCGACCAGCACGGCCAGCTGCACCGCTCGGGGGCGGCCGACGTCGTCGAGCGCGGTGAGCGCGGCGCGGACCGTGCGGCCGGAGAAGAGCACGTCGTCGACCAGCAGCACCAGCCGACCGCCGACGCCGCCCGCGGGGATGTCGGTGTGCTCGAGGGCGCGGGCCGCGCGCAGGCGCAGGTCGTCGCGGTACATCGTGATGTCGAGGCTGCCGACCGGCACCGGGGAACCGGAGAAGGCGGCGATCCGCTCGCCGAGGCGGCGGGCCAGCTCGACCCCGCGCGTGGGGATGCCGAGCAGGACCAGGTCGTCGGCGCCTCTGGTGCGCTCGATGACCTCGTGGGCGATGCGCGAGAGCGCGCGGTCGATGTCACCTGCGTCGAGCACGGTGGACACGTGACCCCCTTCCCCGCCTCGCTGGACGGGTCTTAAAGGACGTCTTGCGGGACGCACGCTACCAGGTGGGTGCCCGGCGTCCGGCGGCCGGCGGCGGGGTGGCCTGCCGTCGCCGGGCGGCTGCCTTCCGTAACCACCGGGGCAGGTCGGCCTGGTCCGGTGCGCGGCCGCCGCGTACCCGTCCCTGGTCCGCCGTCGCGGGCTGTGCAGGACCCGGAGCTCGTCGGCACCGGAGTCCGCAGACCCACCGTGACGTGGGCAAACGCGACATCCTGCGCGCAGCTCCGGTACCGGGTCGTCGCTCTCGGTACGTGCGATGACCCGTTCAGGGGTAACGTGTCGGGTTCCGCTTGACCGCCATACTCACGCTCCGTAACGTCACTGAGGGTGACGGGCAGGGCAGGCGCCGTCGAGGCAGACGGAGGGACGATTCCATGGCGAGTGACTACGGGCGTGCACTGGGTGCACGGCTGAGGGCGATCCGCACTCAGCAGGGGCTGTCGCTGCACGGGGTGGAGGAGAAGAGCGACGGGCGCTGGAAGGCGGTCGTCGTGGGCTCGTACGAGCGCGGCGACCGGGCGGTCACCGTCCAGCGGCTCGCCGAGCTGGCCGACTTCTACAGCGTGCCGGTCAGCGAGCTGCTGCCCGAGAGCGCGCCCGGCGGCGCCGCGGAGCCCCCGCCCCGGCTGGTCATCGACCTCGAGCGCCTCGGGTCGGTGCCGGCCGAGAAGGCCGGCCCGCTCGCGCGCTACGCGGCGACGATCCAGAGCCAGCGCGGCGACTACAACGGACGCGTCCTCTCGATCCGCCAGGACGACCTGCGCACGCTCGCGGTGATCTACGACCAGTCGCCCAGCGTCCTGACCGAGCAGCTCATCACCTGGGGCGTGCTCAACCCGGAGGCGCGGCGCGCCGTCAGCGACGACTGAGCCTGGCAGACGACGAGAGGCCGGTCCCCCGCGCTCGGGGGGCCGGCCTCTCGTCGTGCGGCTAGGGCTTGACGCGCGCGAGCTTGCCGAGCAGCCCGTTGACGAACTGCGGCGAGTCCTCGGTGGAGAGCTCCTCGGCGAGCGCGACCGCCTCGGCGAGGGCGACCTCGTCGGGCACGTCGTCGCGCTCGAGCACCTCGTAGGCGCCGATCCGCAGGATGGCGCGGTCGACCGCGGGCATGCGGTCGAGCTCCCAGCCGACCGCGTGCTCCCCGAGCAGCGCGTCGATGCGGTCGCGGGCGCCCACGACGCCGCGTACGAGCTCGACCGCGTAGTCCTCGTCCTCGGGCCCGAGGTCGGTGTTGCGCGCCCGGCGCTCGGTCAGCGTGGTGAGCGGGTCGCGCGAGCGGGCCTCGGACTCGTAGAGCACGTCGAGCGCCCGCTTGCGGGCCTTGTGGCGGGCGGACATCGCCGGAGCCTCAGGAGCTGACGCGGCCCAGGTAGGACCCGTCGCGCGTGTCCACCTTGACCTTCTCGCCGGAGGTGATGAACAGCGGGACAGCGATCTCGGCGCCGGTCTCGAGGCGCGCGGGCTTGGTGCCGCCGGTGGAGCGGTCGCCCTGCAGACCGGGCTCGGTGTACTCGATCACGAGCTCGACCGAGGCGGGCAGCTCGACGTAGAGCGGCGTGCCCTCGTGGATCGCGACCATCGCCTCCTGGTTCTCCAGCAGGTAGTCGGCCGAGCCGCCCACGGTGGCTGCGGGGATGTGCAGCTGCTCGTAGGAGTCGGTGTCCATGAAGACGAAGTCGGCGCCGTCCTTGTAGAGGTACTGCATGTCGCGCTTGTCGACGGTCGCGGTCTCGACCTTCACGCCCGCGTTGAACGTGCGGTCGACCACCTTGCCGGACATCACGTTCTTGAGCTTGCTGCGAACGAAGGCGCCGCCCTTGCCCGGCTTGACGTGCTGGAACTCGATGACCGTCCACAGCTGGCCGTCGATGTTCAGCACCAGGCCGTTCTTGAGATCGTTCGACGTTGCCACGGGAGTTGACGCCTCGCTCTGCAGGTAGGGGGACCGACGTGCTCAGCCCACGGAGAGGAGGTCCCTCTCGGTGCGCGTGAGCGGCAGCGGCTCCTCGTCCGTGGTGCCAGCCGGGCGCTCGCGCACGAGGAGCACGTCCTCGATCCGCACGCCGCCCCGGCCCGGCAGGTAGACCCCGGGCTCCACGGTCACAGGAACACGGGGCGACAGCCTACCCTCGCTGGTGGCCGCCAGCAGCGGCGCCTCGTGGATGTCGAGGCCCACGCCGTGGCCCAGCCCGTGGCCGAAGTGCTCGCCGTGACCGGCCGCCTCGACCACCGAGCGGGCGGCGGCGTCGACGTCGCGGACGTCGGCCCCCGGGCGCAGCGCGGCGATCCCGGCGCGCTGGGCGGCGGCCACCAGCGCGTGCAGCTCGCGCTGCCAGTCGGCGGGCGGCGCGCCCACCACCCACGTGCGCGTCGTGTCGGCGCAGTAGCCGCGGTAGCGGGCGCCGCAGTCGACCTTGAGCAGGTCGCCCGCCTCGAGCGGGCGGTCGGTCGGCACGTGGTGCGGCACGGCGGAGTTCGGGCCGCCGGCGACGATGGTCTCGAACGCGGCGCCGTCGGCGCCCAGCTCGTGGAACCGGGTCTCGAGGCGGCGGGCCAGCTCGCGCTCGGTGGCACCGACGCGTACGCCGTCGCGCAGCTCGTCGAGCGCGGCGTCGGTCAGCTCGCACGCCGTGCGCAGCAGCGCGAGCTCCTCGTCGTCCTTGGTCGTGCGCAGGCCCTCGACCGCGCGACCCAGCGGGCGCAGCACCGGCCCGAGCCCGACCAGCTCGCCGTGCAGCTCGACGCTCACCTCGTGGGCCTCGAAGCCCACCGTGGTGAGGCCGGCCCGGGCGGCGCGGCCCAGCAGCCCGGCGGCGACCGCGCGGTCGAGCACGAACTCCGCGTCGGGCGCCTCCTCGCGGGCCTGCTCGACGTAGCGGCCGTCGGAGGCCAGCAGGTCGGTCCCGTCGGCGCTGACGAGCACGGCGCCGTTCGAGCCCGTGAAGCCGGTGAGGTAGCGGACGTTCGAGTGCGAGGTCACCAGCGCGGCATCGAGCCCCGCGCTCGCGAGCAGCTCGCGCAGGGCGTTGCGGCGGTCCAGCGGCGGCATGCGTCGCAGGCTAGCCCGCCCCCTCCACGTCGCGAGACCTGCGTGACTTCCACCGGCCAGGACAGCAGGAAGTCACGCGCGTCCCGGGCGCTCGGGTGGGGTCCCGCGCCCAGAGTTGCAGCATGCGTCGTCTGCACCGGCTTGGGCGCGAGCGGACCACGCACGCCTCGGCCAGCCAGGACAGGGCGAGACCACGCACGTCCCGGGACGGGTTCACCCGATTGCGCGCTACGACGGGGCGCCGGCAGGCCGAACGGGCTCTCGACACGGGTGCATCGGCGCCCGCGAGGGGAGTACGCATGAACACGTCGCGAGCGCTGCGCGCCGTCACGCTCTCGGCCGTCCTGGCCGTGGTGGGCGGTGTGGCGGTGGGGGTGCCCTCCGCGGGCGCCGCCTCGGCCCCGGCGCCGGTGCCGACGGCCACGGGCGGCACCGGGTTGACCGACACCGCGCTGACCTGGGGCGCCGTCCCCGGTGCGGTGGGCTACGAGGTGCAGGTGGCCAACACCCCTGACTTCGACGACAAGGTGCTCTCGGGCACGGCGGCCACCACGGCGTGGCCCGTGCCGACGACGGTGCCCGCCGGCGACTACGACTGGCGCGTCCGCGCGACCACGGCCGACGGCCCGGGCGCGTGGAGCGACACCGAGACCTTCACCCGCAGCTGGGACTCCGCCCCCAGCGGCACCCGCGTGCTGCAGGCGGCCGACACGCCCACCGTGGCGTGGGACCCGCTGCCGGGCGCCTCGTTCTACGAGGTCGAGTTCAGCAGCGAGCCCTACGACCAGAACCCCTCGGCCATGGAGGGCCGCGAGGACGACCGGCGCTGGACCTGCTACACCCAGCACACCGTGCTCTCGCCCTACGGCGCGGCCGCCGGCACCGAGCGCCTGCCCGGTGACGAAGGGAACTGCACGTTCGCCTCTGCGGGCGAGGACCCCAGGCTCGAGACCCTGCGCAAGGACTACGACGCCTGTGACGCGCAGGTCACCGACGCCGCAGGCGTGACGAGCCCGGCCTACCTCACCTGCCGCCGGGCCGCGGTCGACAAGGCCAACGCCACGAGCCCGATGGCCGCCCACAAGTTCTTCCCCCTGGTCGACCTCGGCACCGGCACCCCGCTGCCGTGGTACTGGCGCGTACGCGGTCGCAACGGCTCCCCCGACACCACCGCCTCGCCGTTCGACCCTGCGGCCCTGTCGTGCACGGGCGTCTGGAACGGTGCGGGCGGCACGCGCGACTCGCAGGGCAAGGTGACGATGCCGATCCCGTCGTCGGTGCCGAAGTACGCACCGACGCCCGAGTGCGGCTCCTGGTCGGCAGTCGGCTCGTTCTTCGTCCAGCCCACGCCGGCCGACGAGGTCGTGACCGCGAGCGTGACCGGGGCCGGCGTGTCGCCGCTCGGCGCCTCCGGCAGCCTGACGGCCACGCCGTACTTCTCGTGGGCGCCGGTCGACGGTGCCGCGAAGTACCGCGTCTACGTCTCGCGCACCCGTGACCTGCGCTCGGCCGACCACGTGTGGGAGACCAACGGCACCAGCCTGTCGCCCTACGGCTCGCTCGCCGACGCGCCGCGCCTCTACTGGGGCGTGCAGGCCTGCGGCTGGCGCATCTGCGGCCAGGTCACGCCGATGTCGTTCGTCAAGCGGGCGACCTCGCCGGTGAAGGCGCAGTCGCTCGACGCGACTCCCGCGCAGTGGACGCTGCACTGGCGCACGCAGTCCGACAGCCGCGCTGCCGACGCGGTGGTGCCGGCGACCGACAGCGAGGCGAAGGCCTACCAGGTGCAGGTCGCGCTCAACGGCACCGCCGGCCCGGACTGGTCGAAGCCGGCCGTCGACACCACCGTCGACCGCGTCGGGCTGCCCGGTGAGCCGCTGACGACGAGCCGCGCGTCGATCGACGTGTCGTCGCTGGCGGACGGCAGCTACAGCTGGCGGGTCCGGGCGCTCGACGAGGGCGGCGGCGCCTACCCGTGGTCGCTCGGCGAGCCGGTCTACCGCGACGTCTCGGTGCCCAAGGCGGTCGTCGCCACCACGGCAGGATTCGCGCAGACCGCGCCCCTCGCCGTCTCGTTCACCGAGCCGGTGGTGAAGGCCAGTGTCACGGTGACCGCGGCCGGGCGCGCGGTCGCCGGCACCGTGGGCGGCTCGGGCACGAGCAGCTGGACGTTCACCCCCGCCAAGCCGTGGGTGACGGGGCAGAGCTACGTGCTGACCGCCACCGGCGGCTCGGACCCGGCCGGCAACGTCGCGGCTCCGGTCACCGCCACGCTTCGCGCGGCGACCACCGCCGACGCCGGCACGCCGGCCCTCTCGGCCGGCCGGGCGTCGAAGGCCTGGCGCTCCCGCACTGCCTCCGACGCCGTCGGCAAGTCGTTCCTGGTGACCTCGGGCAAGGCGTCGCTCGCGACGACCGTGGTCGGCACGAACGTCGCGGTGTACGCGTGCCGCAGCCCGCGCGGCGGCACCGTACGCATCGCCCTCGACCGCAAGCAGGTAGCGGTCGTCGACCTCTACCGCGGCTGGAGCGGTTGTGGTCTGGTGTGGTCCAAGGCGACGAAGAGCGGTGCCCACGCCGTGTCGCTGACGGCGCTCGCTGCCAAGGACCGCCGCTCCGCCGGCACCGTCGTCGGGATCGACGCGGTCACCACCCGCTGAGCCAGTCGAGGAGAGCGCTGCGCGCGGTCAGCCCTGCGGGGCGACCGCGCGCAGCGCCAGCTCGTAGGAGCGGACACCGAACCCGGCCACCGTGCCGGTGGCGACACCGGCGACCACGCTGGTGTGGCGGAACTCCTCGCGGCGTGCGGGGTTGGTGATGTGCACCTCGACCAGCGGCGCCCGGCCGTCGAGCTGGGCGCAGGCGTCGCGCAGGGCGTAGGAGTAGTGCGTGAAGGCCGCCGGGTTGAGCACGACCGGCGTGCCTGAGTCAGCGGCCTCGTGCAGCCAGTGGACCAGGGTGGCCTCGTCGTCGGTCTGCCGCACGTCGGCCTCGATCCCGAGCTCGGCCGCCCAGCCCTCGCACAGCGCGACCAGGTCGGCGAACGTCGTCGAGCCGTAGACCTCCGGCTCGCGGGAGCCGAGCCGGCCGAGGTTGGGGCCGTTGAGCACCAGCACCTTCACTCGGACACCT
This sequence comes from Motilibacter peucedani, assembly GCF_003634695.1. NCBI lineage: Bacteria > Bacillati > Actinomycetota > Actinomycetes > Motilibacterales > Motilibacteraceae > Motilibacter > Motilibacter peucedani. The sequence goes on along the minus strand of NZ_RBWV01000010.1, from coordinate 507,886 downwards.
CCGCGTAGGCCGCGGCCAGCAGCGCGGGGTCGGGACCCTCGAGCCGCCCGGGCCGGGCGAGCCCGTCGAGCACGATGAAGCGCAGCAGGTTGCCCCGCGACTTCTTGTCGACCTTCATCGTGTCGAGCAGCTTGGGCCAGGCGGCCGCACCCTTCGGGTAGACCACCGGCAGCCCGACCGAGGTGAGGATCGAGCGGTGCCGGTCGGCGAGCTCGTCGTCGAGCCGGCCGGCCAGGCGGGCCAGCTCGGCGGCGAAGACCATGCCGATCGAGACGGCCGCGCCGTGCCGCCACTGGTATCGCTCGGCCTTCTCGATGGCGTGCGCCAGCGTGTGGCCGTAGTTGAGGAACTCGCGGTCGCCGGCCTCGCGCAGGTCGGCCGAGACGACGCGCGCCTTGACGGCGATGGCGCGCTCGACCAGCTCGCGCGCGTGCTGGCCCTGCGGTGACGCCGCACCCTCGGGGTCGGCCTCGACGAGCTCGAGGATGCGGGGGTCGGCGATGAACCCGGCCTTGACCACCTCGGCCAGGCCGGCGACGTAGTCGTTGCGCGGCAGGGTGTCCAGGGTGCTGAGGTCGCACAGGACGCCGGCCGGCGGGTGGAACGAGCCGACGAGGTTCTTGCCCTCGGAGGTGTTGATGCCGGTCTTGCCGCCGACGGCGGCGTCGACCATGCCGAGCAGCGTGGTCGGGACGTGCACGACGCGTACGCCGCGCAGCCAGGTGGCTGCCACGAAGCCCGCGAGGTCGGTGGTCGCTCCCCCGCCGACGCCGACGACGGCGTCGGAGCGCGTGAAGCCGGCCTGCCCGAGCACCGACCAGCAGAACGCCGTGACCTCAGCCGTCTTCGCCTCTTCGGCGTCGGGCGTGTCGATGGCGATGGCGTCGTAGCCCTGGGCGGCCAGGTCGTCGCGCACGGCCTCGCCCGTGGCGGCCAGCGCGTGCGGGTGGATGACGGCCACCCGCTGCACCCCGCTGCCGAGCAGTCCTGGCAGCTCGCCGAGCAGACCAGAGCCGACCACCACGTCGTAGGGCGACTCGCCCTCGACCCGGATGCGGGTGGGGGTCATCGCGTCACGCCCAGGGCTTGCACTACCTCGTCGACGACCTCGGCCGGGGTGCGGCCGTCGGTGACGACGCGGTGCGTGGCCACCTCGACGTAGACGGGCAGCCTCGCCGCCAGGAGCTTCTGCCACTGCTGGCGCGGGTTGCCGAGCAGCAGCGGGCGGTCGCGGTTGAAGCCGACGCGGGTGGCCGCGTCGGAGATGCCGACCTCGAGCAGGACGACCGGGCTGCCGGACTCGCGCAGCGCGGCGCGCGTCTGCTCGTCGAGCACCGCTCCCCCGCCGACCGCCAGCACGCCGTCGTGCTCGCGCAGCGCCACCGCGACGGCCTCGCGCTCGAGCTCGCGGAAGGCGGGCTCACCCTTGTCGAAGAAGATCTCGGCGACGGTGGTGCCGGCGACGGCCTCGACGTCGGCGTCGGTGTCGCGGAAGCCCACCGCCAGCGACTCTGCCAGCAGCGTGCCGACCGTGGTCTTGCCGGCGCCGGGCGGGCCGGTCAGCACCGCGAGGGGACTCACTTGACGCGGAGGGTCTCGAGGTAGGCAGTGGCATTGCGACGGGTCTCGCCCAGCGAGTCACCGCCGAACTTCTCGAGCGCGGCGTCGGCGAGCACGAGCGCCACCATCGCCTCGGCGACCACACCGGCTGCCGGCACGGCGCAGACGTCGCTGCGCTGGTGGTGGGCCCGGGTGGGCTCGCCGGTCGCGGTGTCGATCGTGGCCAGGGCGCGCGGCACGGTCGAGATCGGCTTCATCGCCGCACGCACGCGGAGCACCTCGCCCGTGGTCATGCCGCCCTCGGTGCCGCCCGAGTGGCCGGTGCGCCGGCGCACGCGCCCGTCGGGACCGTGCTCGATCTCGTCGTGGGCCAGCGAGCCCGGCGTCGCCGCGGTGAGGAACCCGTCGCCCACCTCGACGCCCTTGATCGCCTGGATGCCCATGAGGGCGGCGGCCAGCCGGGCGTCGATGCGCCGGTCCCAGTGCACGTGGCTGCCGAGGCCCGGCGGCAGGCCGTGGACGACGACCTCGACGACCCCGCCGAGGGTGTCGCCGTCCTTGTGGGCCTGGTCGATCTGCTCGACCATCGCCGCGCTGGCCTCCGGCGAGAACGCGCGCACGGGGTCGGCGTCGATCGCGGCCAGGTCGCCCGGCCCGGGGACCGAGCCCTCGGGCGCGGTGGCGGCACCGATGCGTACGACGTGGCTGAGGACCTCGGCGCCGAGGGCCTGGCGCAGGAAGGCGCGGGCGACTGTGCCGAGCGCGACGCGCGCGGCGGTCTCGCGCGCCGAGGCGCGCTCGAGGATCGGGCGGGCGTCGTCGAACGCGTACTTCTGCATGCCGACCAGGTCGGCGTGGCCGGGTCGCGGGCGGGTCAGGGGTGCGTTGCGCGCGAGCCCCGCGAGCACGTCGGCGTCGACCGGGTCTGCCGACATCACCTGCTGCCACTTGGGCCACTCGGTGTTGCCGACCTGGACCGCGACGGGGCCGCCCTGGGTGAGCCCGTGGCGGACCCCTCCGAGCAGCTGGACGTCGTCCTGCTCGAAGCTCATCCGCGCCCCGCGGCCGTAGCCGAGGCGGCGGCGGGCGAGGTCGGCCGCCAGGTCGCCCGTGGTCACCTCGACGCCTGCGGGCAGGCCCTCGAGCACGGCGGTCAGGGCAGGGCCGTGCGACTCTCCGGCGGTGATCCAGCGCAGCACACGGTGGATCCTCCCACAGCCGGGTCTAGGACCCGGCGGCCACCGGCACCGTCACCGAGCTGCCGGCGCAGATGTCGAAGAACGCCTTGGCGTGCTGCACCGTGCCGCAGCTGCCGCCCTCGAGGCGGACCAGCGTGTAGTCGCCGGCGAAGACCGCGCCCGGCGCCACGGTGCTGCGCGTGCCGCCGACGGAGAAGACGGCGCTCGAGTCGTCGGGCTTGACCGACATCAGCGTGACGACGACCGTCGCCGGGGCGCTCGGGCTCGCCGACGGCGAGGCGGACGGTGCCGCGCCGGGCGACGTGCCGCCCGTGCCGTCCGTGCCGGCCGTGCCGCCCGTGCCGCCAGTGCTGCCCGTGCCGGCGGCAGGTGCGGCCGGGGAGGGCGTGGCGCTCGGCGTGGCGACGCCGGTCGGCGTCGCGGAGGCCGACGGGTCGGCCTTGACGAGCGGCGCGAACGGGTTGCGCGCGCGGTGCGTGACCACGGCCAGCGACGGCGTCGCGCTCGGGCTGGCGGTCGCTGCCCCGGCGCCGCCGGTGAGCGAGCTGGGCAGTGCGACGGCCGCCGAGGCCTCCGGCGCGCCGCCGACCTGCGTCAGGGCGTAGCCGCCGACCGCGAGCGCCAGGACGGTGGAGCCGGCGGCGACCGCGAGGAACCTCGGGCTGGGGCGGGTGGCGCTGCTCATCGGGTGGCTCCCGTGGTGGCGGTGGTGGTGGCGCCGCCGACCGCGGCGAGCGCCGCGGCTGCGGCGGCGGTCGCGGCCGAGGGGGTCGCGGAGGTGCCGGTGGCGTCGAGGGCGAAGACCCGCCCGCTCAGCGTCAGGGTGACCGAGCCGGCGTCCGCCGTGGTCGGCGCCAGGGTGGTGCCGGTGACGAGGAAGACGCGGTCGAGCGTCTCGAGCCCGTCGACGAAGCTCTGCACGGCGAAGTAGTCGCCGGTCGCGTTGACCGTGACGGTCATCTGCGATAGCCCTGCGGTCGCGGCGCTCGAGGCGGCCGCACCAGCAGCCGCAGCAGCCGCGGCAGCGGCAGGGGCGCCAGCGCCGGCGGCACCGGCGGCAGCCGCGGCTCCGGCTGCAGCGGCTCCGGTGAGGCCCGAGGCGCTCCCCGTGGACGGGGACAGCGGCGCCAGCGGCTGGGGCGTGACGGCCAGCAGCGTGACGTGGGTGGACTTCGCGAGGGCGGTCAGCGAGCGGACGAGCTCGGAGACCTTCGCGTCGCCGACCGGGATGCGCTGGTGGACCCGGTCGGTCTCGGCCTGGGCGGCGGCGGCACCGGCGACGAGCGCCTTCTGCTCCTCCACCTTGGCTGCGTTGGCGTCGTTGAGGGCCTTGGCCGTGGCCGTGTCCTCGCGCAGCGAGGCGGCCGACGAGCGCTGGGGCGAGACGACCAGCACCCAGCCCAGGGCGAGGACGGCGAGCGCGGCGACCGCGGTGCCGACCGACCACGTACGGATCTTCGTCATGTCAGCTCTTCTCGCGGTCGTAGCGGTGGCTCAGCATCTCGGCGGTGACCGACACGGTGGTCGTGAAGGCGTAGACCGGACGGCCGCCCGCGGACGTCTGGCCGGCGGTGGTGCTGCTCAGCAGCTCGCCGGTGAACCCCGGCGTGGCGCGCAGGGTGTCGAGCCAGGTGGCCACGTCGTCGGTGCTGAGCGCCTGGCCGGCGAAGGTGATCGAGCCGATGACGGAGGCGTCGGTGGGCGCGGGCACGTCGACCGACTGGCTCACGCGCACGTCGGTGAGCCAGACGTGGGCCGGGGTCGTGGTGGCGAGGTCGCTGAGCAGGTGCGACCAGCGCACCTCCGACCCCATCGCGGTCGCGAGCTGCTGACGGGCGGTGTCACGGGCCTCGTAGGTCTTGGGCACCTGCGCGTACTTCGCCTGCTGGGCGAGCAGCGCGGTCGAGCGGGCCTGCTCGGCGTCGAGCTGCTCCTGCGCGCTCGAGACGCCGTGCGAGGACGTGACGTAGCCGGCGGCGACGAGTGCGACGGCCGCGACGAGGACCGCGGCCATGCCGCCCTGTGCCCGCCGGAACGCCTGCGCCTGCTGGATCTCCGGCGGCAGGAGGTCGACGCGGGGGAAGGTCGCGACGCGGGCGCGGTCGAGCGTCTGCGGCGCGCGCTCCTTCGACAGGACGACGGTGCTCATGACGCGGCTCCCAGGGCGAGCCCCACCGGAACTGCGGCGGAGCGGGGGTCGAAGGACTCGGTGCGCACGGCCTTGCCGAGCGCGATGCCCACGGTCGGGTCGCCCAGGACGACGGGTACGCGGGTGGCGGCGCCGAGCGCGACGGCCAGGCCGCCGAGGCGCGAGCCGCCGCCCGTGAGCACGATCTGCGTGACCGGGGCTGCGGCGTGGGCGCTGCGGTAGTAGTCGAGCGAGCCGCGGATCTCGTCGACGAACATGCCCATCGAGCTGCTCGCCACCTGGAGGGCCCGCTCGTCGCCGTCGAAGTTGCGCAGGTCCTGCTTGAGCTGCTCTGCAGCGTCGAACGGCACCCCGAGCAGGCCGGCGAGCGCCTCCGAGACGTGGTTGCCGCCGATGAGCAGGATGCGGACGAACTTGGGTGCGCCGGCCTGGTGGACCACCATGCTGGTGACGCCGGCGCCGATGTCGACGATGGCCTGCACGGGGGCGACGGCGTCGAGCGCCGGCTCCTCCCAGCCCAGCGAGCGCAGGCTGGCGAACGGAGCGAGGTCGACGCCGACCGGGGTGAGGCCGGCGGCGCGCACGGCGTCGAGCTGGGCCTCGACCGTCTCGCGGGAGGCGGCGACGAGCAGCCCGCGCCAGAGCCGCGCGGTACCCGTGTCGATCTCCTCGAGCGGGTGGAAGTCGAGCAGCGCCGACGCGACCGGCATCGGGACGAAGTCCTGGACGTGCAGGGCGAGCGAGGCGCGCAGCTCGGCGACCGGCATCCACGGCAGGTCGACCTGGCGGACCACGACGCGCGAGTTGGCGAGACCGAGCATGACCTTCTTCGAGCTGAAGCGGTGCTGCGACCAGAGCTCGCGCAGAGCGGCGGTCACGGCCTCGGGCGCGGCCACCTCACCGGCGCGCACGGCCCCGGGTGGCAGCGCGACCTCGCCGGCCCGCGCCAGCGTCACGCGGCCGGACCCGAACGAGAGCTCGGCGGCGCGTACGCAGGAGGTGCCGATGTCGAGGCCTACCGCGGTGCTGCGTGCCAAGGAGTGCCTCCGGTTGTGTCGGCCCGGCGCTGCGGCCCGGCGATCGTCTCGAGAGCCCATCGGCCGGTCGGGGGGTGCGCTTGAGCCGTTCGGCGTCAGGCGCCGAGCAGGCTGAGGTAGCCGTCGAACAGCGACCCGCCGGCGCCCACGGCCAGGGCGGCGCCGAGCAGCATGAAGGGCCCGTAGGGCAGGGCGCTGCGGCGCGTGGCGCGCCGCGCGGCGATCATCACGCCGCCGGCCACTCCCCCGAGCACGAAGCCGAGGAAGGCGCCGACCGCGACCTGCGGCCAGCCGAGCCAGCCGAGGTAGAGCCCGACCACGCCGGCGAGCTTCACGTCGCCGAAGCCCATGCCGCCGGGCTTGGCCACGGCGAGCGCGAAGAACAGCGCGTAGAGCACGACCGCGGCGAGCACGGCCCGCAGCAGGTCGTCCCAGCGCCCGTCGAGCGCGGCCGGGAGCAGCAGGAGCAGGAGGGCGACCGGGTAGGACGGCAGCACGATCGCGTTGGGCAGTCGGCGCACGTCGAGGTCGATGAGCGCGAGCGCGACCGTGATCGCCGCGAGGTAGAGGAACGCGGGCAGGGTCCAGTCGAGCCCCGCCCAGGCGGCGGTCAGCGCGAACAGCGCGCCGGTGCCTGCCTCGACGAGCGGGTAGCGCACGCTGATCGGCTGCGCGCAGGAGCGGCAGCGCCCGCGCAGCAGCAGCCAGCTCAGCACGGGGATGTTGTCCCGCGGGCGCACGGGGTCGCCGCACGACGGGCAGTGCGACCCGGGGCTCACGACCGACTCCCCGCGGGGCACGCGCCAGACCACGACGTTGAGGAACGAGCCGATCAGCAGGCCGAGGACGCCGCACTCGGCGGCGAGCAGCGCGGTCACCGCGAGCCCTGCCCGTCGGCGGGCGTCGCCGGGATGCCGGCGAGGGGGCCGCTGGTGCTCGCGGGGGTGCGGGTCGGGTGCGCCGCGACGACGCGCGGCAGCACCAGCGCGCCGCACAGCAGCGCGGTGAGCAGCAGGGTGACGCCGACGATCGCGCCGACGCCGTAGTTGCGCGAGCGCAGGGTGTCGAGGAACGACGGGTCAGCGGCGCGCAGGCTCTCGGGAACCGCGAGCATCGCGGCGATGTCGTCGTCGGTCAGCTCGGCGGGCGTCGCGGGCGCCGGCTCAGGGGCGCTGACGCTGACGGGTACGGCTGTGGGCGCGTAGCACTGCCCGCACCAGTCCGCGCCGGCCGCGAGCAGGGCGGAGCAGGCGCGGCAGCGCTCGAGGGCGACCGTCGGCGAGTCCATGCCTATGAACCGACAAGTTCGGACCACGACCTTACGGTCCACTGCGACACGGTCGGCTTGAGGAAGAACGGCGGCTGGCGGAAGTTGAGACGCGTGTCGTAGCGGTAGTCCTTGCCGTAGCCCTGGTGCGCCGAGGTGAACGCCCCCGCCTTGGTCGAGTCGCCGCCACCCACGTTGTTGCGCCACTCCTGGGTGAGCGAGCCGGTGAGGTGGATGATGCCGAGGTCGGACCCGTTGTCCGGCCACTGGGTGCCGTAGCCGTGGGTGACCGACATGACGGCACCGTTGATCGTGACGTTCTTCATGCACTTGAGCGACGCCGGGCACATCTCGTACTGCTCGCCGGCCAGCGTCGCGCCCGAGGGCGGGTTGGCGGTGTTCACCGGGTGGTAGTTCCAGACGCTGTTCTGGGCCACGAGCCCGAGCAGGTCGTCCGACGTCGCCGAGGCGTCGTTGTAGACCGTGTCGCCGGTGATGATGATGTCCCCGGCCGTGGCGATCGTCAGCCTGCCGTCGAGCGTGCCCTCGACGAAGGCGTCACCAGCGCTGGCCGAGTACTTCGTCTGGTCGCCCGGGAGCGGCCACTGGTTGCCCTGCGTGTCGCTGTAGGTGCCGTTCACCGGCGGCGAGTTCGAGACCCGGTAGGTCGACCCCTGCGGCACCGCGAGGGGGTGCGGCGCGGTGAGGTAGGGGTACGCGGTGCGCAGCGTGCTCGGGTCGGTGTAGTTCGGGTCGGACGGCGCCGCGGGCAGGTTCTGCACGTAGACGACGCCGTTGGCCGGGATCGGGACGTTGAGCGCGGCCCAGTAGCCCTGCGAGGTCTTGGTGAACGTGCCGCACGCAGGCCCGTTGGTGGCCCTGGACAGCGGGCGCTCCACGCCGTCGCTCCCGACAGCCGTGCTGGTGTAGGCGTCGTAGGTGGAGCCGTGCAGGATGATGCGGGTCGGGCCGGTGTAGAGGCAGCCCTGGTTGGGCTGCTGCGCCTGCTTGAGGATGTCGGTGTTGCTCAACGGCAGGGGCAGCGTGCCCTTGGCGATCATGCCGCCCTGGGCGAAGGTGCCGCCGCTCCCGCTGTAGTTCGTCCAGACGCCGCTGCTGTTCTTGGTGCCGCAGCCGGAGGTCACCGTGGCGCCGGACGCGTCCGTCGCCGTTCCGGGGCAGCCTGCCTCGGCGCGGTCCTGGAAGATGCCGCCTGCGACCTGCGGCAGGTCGTTGGTGTGGAACGGACCTCGCACGATGTCGTTGTTGGTCCAGCCGATGGTGGCGCAGCTCGGGGCGGCGTTGCGCACCTGCACGTGCGGGTCGTTCGGCACCGCCTGCGCCGGGGTCACCCACGCGTAGTGCGCGCAGTTGCTCGCCGTCGTCGCGCGCTGCGCGTCGCTGTTGGTGCGGTACTTGTAGGGGCTGTAGGGGTCGTTGACCTCGACGTCGGAGAAGTAGACGTAGTCGGTGAAGTGAGGGCGCCGCAGCTGGATGCGCAGCGTACGCGTGCGCCCGCCGCTCAGCGTCCCGTCGGACTTGAGCGTGCCGCCGGCGAACCCCTTGACCGTCAGCGTGAACGAGCCCGTCTGGTTGACCGCGTCGACGGCGTGGGCGGGGATGCCGTCGCCGACCTGGTAGACGAAGCGTGGGCCGCCCGCACCGCTGGAGCCAGGCACGCGCGGCCACGCCGCCAGCGCCGGAGCCGTCGTGGTGTAGAGCGCGGTGTTCTCCGGGTGGGCGGCCTCGTAGTAGCTGTCGTTGTTGTTGAGGTAGGACAGGTAGTCGTCGACACCGGCCTCCGCCGCCGAGAGGGCGAGCGAGTAGTCCTGGTCGCTGCGCGAGATCCGGGTCTGCGCGATCGCGGTGTCGAGCGAGATGGTCACCAGCACCGACAGGATCGCAGCGGTGATCAGCACGGTGACGAGGACGAACCCGCCGTCGCCCTGCCGGGCGGCTCGGATGCGCTGCTGCAACGACATGGTCTCTCCGGTCACAGGTTCGCGTTCGGGAGGCGGACGGTCGCGTCGACGGCCGCGGGACGCGCAGCGGTCTGCGGCTGCGCACAGAGCTGCACACGCACGTACGCGGTGCCCGCCGACGTCGCGGTGGTGACCGGAGCGCCCGCGGAGTTGGTGTAGGTGAACAGCGGCAGCGGCGTGCCGGTGCTCGTCGTGCACGCGACCCAGCCCGTGACGATGGCCCGCACCGGCGAGGAGACGCCGGTGGAGGTGTTCGTGGTCTGCTGCAGCAGCCGTGCCGGCGTCCCTGTGGTGTCGACCCAGAAGTGGATCCGCACGGGAGCGGCGGCGACACCGCCCGTCGTCGCGTAGGTGGAGAACTGCGCGTCGCTGTCGGTCGCCGAGGTGAACGCCGTTCCGTCGCCCGAGCGCAGGGCCCGGGTGACGTACTCCATGCCGGTCTGCGCAGCGGCGGTGTTGGCGTTGCGCGCGGTGTTGACCGTCGAGAAGCCCAGCATCTGCGTGGCGAAGGTGCCTGCCACCAGCAGGATCAGGACCGCGAGCATCATCGTCACCATCAGCTCGACCAGGGTCGTGCCCTCGTCGTCGGTCTGCCGAGGACAGCTGAGGTTCACAGCTGCACCGACGTCGTGTCGCCCGCGGCCAGCGTGACCGGCTTGCTCGTCGCACCGGCCAGCGTCCAGCTGCCGGGCCAGAGCGCGACGGTCGTGGGGACGTTCGGCGTCACGGGGATGGACACGACGGTCTGCCCGGGACCAGGGCCGGGGCCGGGACCGGGGCAGTAGGTCGCCGTGACGACGGACGCGGTCGTCGTCAGCGTCACCTTGGGCAGGGCGACCGAGCCGATCGCACCGGCGGGCGTCTGGGCCGCGGGCACCGACGGCGTCGTGCAGGCGCCGACGCTCAGCGCGTAGCCGTTGGCGAACGGGTAGAGGCCCGTCAGCAGCGTGCTGTCACCGGGAGTGCGGGTCAGCGTGCCCATGGCGCGCCACGTCGGGCTCATGCCGCTGTTCGAGGCGGTCAGGGCGACGTTGACACTGGCAGGCAGCAAGTTCGTGCCGACGAGCTGCACGGCTGCGGCGTGGTCCATGTCGAGCGGGATGCTCGTCGTGGCGCCGGCCGTGACCGCTGCCGTGGCGGCGGTGGCGGTGGCGCCCTGGCGGGTCACCAGGTCGGAGCCCGACACGGAGACGCTGTGGTTGCCTGCGGTGAGGTAGGGGAACAGCGTCACGCCCTGGGCGGTCGTGACCTGCGTCGCGCTGCCGTCGAGCACGGCCGTCGCACCGGCGACCGGCGCGCCGTTGTGGTCAGTGACCTTCAGGCAGATCGAGCCGAGCGTGTCGTCGTAGGTGCCGGCGAGCGGCGTGAGGATCGTGTCCGCGCGGACGGGCTGGGTGGAGCCCATGCGGTCCCAGGTGACCTGCACGTGGGCCTGGACGTAGGAGCGGTCGACGGCCGCGCCGCAGCCGCTGGCAGCCTGCGACCGCGTCTGCCAGACCGTGTCGGTGACCACGTGGTAGACGGAGCCGTTGACGGTGACGTCCTTCGTCGTGCGCCCTGTGGTGCGCAGGGTGTCGCGGAACCCGTTGCCGGCAGCCTGCGCCCGCAGCGTGTCGACTGTCGTCGAGGCGACGCTGGAGGCCTGGCTGCGCCGGGTGTTGTCGAGGGTGCGGGTCTGCGTGACCAGCACGGTCGAGATGACGGCGGTCGAGACGACCCCGAAGATGACCATCGCCCAGAGCACCTCGACGAGGGAGAAGCCGTCGTCGGACCTGGTCGCTGCGAGCTTCATGGCTCCTCCTCCCGGTGTGGCACTGCGTGGTCGGTGGTGCTGCGCAGAGAGGGAGCGGGAGCGACAGGCGCTCCCACTCCCTCTCTGACGACTGATCGAGGCCTAGTAGGTGAAGGCGCTGCAGTCGGTCGCAGTGATCAGACCGGTCTTCTTGTCGAAGTAGAGGACGTCGGTCGTGTCGAGCTTCGGCGAGACGCCCTTGAGGCAGTAGCCGGTGGTGCCGGTCTTCTGGACGCTGATGGTGTCGCCGTTGGAGACCTGGTAGTCGCCGGTGGCGCCCGCGGTGATGGTCAGACCGGAGTAGTCGCCAGAGTTGTCGACGGCCTTGGTCTCGAATGCGGTCGCAGCGTTCTTGAGGTCGCTCTTCAGCGCGGTGCGGTAGCCGTTCTTGCGCTGGTTGAGGAACGTCGGGATGGCGATCGCGGCGAGGATGCCGATGATGATCATGACAACGAGGAGCTCGATGAGGGTGAAGCCCTGCTCCTTGTTCTCCATGCTCTTGCGGATGCGAGCGAGCATTGCGGTGAACCCTTCTCTACGTAGTGAGCTGCGCGCCGGGTAGTCGACCGCACTGCTCGTTGACACACTCCTCATCGGCGTCGGGAACCGGGGCTTTAGCAAAAAGACCTGAGGGAGCGGCCCCGAGGAACGGGGCCGCTCCCTCAGGGGCGTCGGCGGGCTGGCAGGTCAGCTCCCGGCGCAGGAGACGTCCGGGTTCCACGGCTGCAGCTGGCCCAGCGGGTTCTTCTCGTAGAGCCAGATGTGCAGGTCGTAGTGGATGGGCATGTCCGCGGAGTGGCCGGGCATGGGGCCGTTGAACTCGTGGCCCAGCAGGCTGGGCCGGTCGTCGTCGGTGGCCAGGTCCTGGTCGGCATCGGCGACGAAGTACTCGACCGCGCCGAGGCGCAGGCGACCGTGCTTGGTCGGGTAGTAGACGAGCACCTCGGGCTTGAGGGGGTCGACGACCGCGTCGGAGGCGTAGGCCGGGTTCAGGTAGTGCACACCCATGCCACCCACGCCGGGCAGCTCCGTGCACTCGCTCGCCGGCACGTACCCCGCCGCCTCGGCGGCGTGCAGGTCCTTGAACTGGCGGGTGGCCTCGACGATGGCGTGGCGCTGGGCGTTGGTCAGGTGCTCGCCGGGCGCGGGACCGTCGGTGCCCTCGCCACCGTGGGCGGAGGCCGGGCCGGCGACGCTGAGCAGGGCCGCGGCGGTGATCGCGACAGCAGAGAGGCGGGCGGGCAGGGAACGCATGGTCTTCTCCAGTTCGGCATCGTCCCGGCCGCTCTGACCGGGTGCGCTGCGATCCTGGGACCAGGGACTTGCGAGCGGCTTGGGAGTCGCTTGACGTCCCGCTGGAACAGGCCTGTCGCCTGTCCCGCTCCCCCGTCAGGCCTGCTTGCCCACCAGGTCGAAGATCTTGAAGATCGGCATGTAGAGGCCCACGATCATGCTGCCGACCACCGCGCCGAGGAAGGCGATCATCAGCGGCTCGATGAGGGCGGTCAGCGACTCGGTGGTCGCCTCGACCTCCTGGTCGTAGAAGTCGCTGATCTTCAGCAGCATCGAGTCGAGCGCGCCGGTGTCCTCGCCGACGGCGAGCATCTGCACGATCATCGAGGGGAACGCCGGGTGCTGCTCGAGCGGCTTCGCGATCGAGTCGCCACGGCGCACCGACTCCTGGATGCCGCGCACGCCGGCGCCGATGACGACGTTGCCCGTGGTGTCGGCGACGATGTCGAGCGCCTGCAGGATCGGCACTCCGGAGCGCAGCATGGTGCCGAGGTTGCGCGAGAACCGCGACAGCGCGATCTTGTGGAACAGCGGCCCGAACACCGGCATCTTGAGCTTGACCGGGTCGACGATGGCGTGGAAGCGGTCGGTGTGCTTCACCTTGCCGATGAAGACGGCGAACCCGACGGCCAGCAGCGTCAGCGGGATGATGCCGACCTTGAGGAAGGCGCTCATCGCCATGAGGACGCGCGTCGGGAGCGGCAGGGTGCCGCCCAGCGAGGCGAACATGCCCGAGAAGGTCGGCACGATGAAGAGCAGCATGCCGATCGACATGACGATCGAGAGGACGAAGACGACGACCGGGTAGGTCATCGCGGCCTTGACCTTGCCCCGCAGCTTGACCTCGGACTCGAAGTTCTCGGCGATCTGCAGGAGCACGGAGTCGAGGAAGCCGCCGACCTCGCCGGCGCGGATCATGTTGACCATCAGCGGCGGGAAGATGCGTACGTGCTTGCCCATCGCGCTCGAGAGCGAGACACCGGTCTCGACGTCGGCGCGCACCTGACCGAGGACCTTCGCCAGCTCCTCGTTCTCGGTCTGGTTCTCGAGGATCACCAGGGCACGCAGCAGCGAGAGGCCCGAATTGATCATCGTGGAGAACTGCCGTGAGAAGACGGCGAGGTCCTTGAGCTTCACCTTGGCGCCGAAGGACGGCAGCTTGACCTCGCGGCTGAGCCCGGTCCTGCTGGCCTCGGTGATGCTCGACGCGGTGACGCCGAGCTGGCGCACCTGCCCGGCGGCGGACGAGGCGGAGTCCGCCTCGACCTTGCCCTTGACCGCCTTGCCGGCGGTGTCGCGGCCGACGTACTCGAAGGTGAGAGTTGACATGGTCCCGTCCCTCAGGCCCGGCCGGTCAGCCGCTGGAAGTCCTGCGCGTGGTGGCACTTCGTGAGCGCCGTCTCGTAGCTGACGACGTTGTGGCGCACCAGCTCGGCGAGCGCCTGGTCCATCGTCTGCATGCCGTGGGCGGCGCCCGCCTGCATGGCCGAGTAGATCTGGTGGGTCTTGCCCTCGCGGATCAGGTTGCGGATCGCAGGCGTCACGGTCAGCACCTCGGCGGCGACCACACGGCCGGAGCCGTCGCTGCGCGGCACGAGCGTCTGGGACACCACGCCCTGCAGCGCACCGGCGAGCTGGACGCGCACCTGCTGCTGCTGGTGCGGCGGGAAGACGTCGATGACGCGGTCGATCGTCTGCGCGGCGTCCTGGGTGTGCAGGGTGGCGAAGACGAGGTGGCCGGTCTCGGCGGCCGTGAGCGCGACGCTGATGGTCTCGAGGTCGCGCAGCTCGCCCACGAGGACGATGTCGGGGTCCTGGCGCAGCGCGTGCTTCAGCGCGGCGGTGAAGCTCTGGGTGTCGGAGCCGACCTCGCGCTGGTTGACGATGCAGCGCTGGTGGCGGTGGAGGAACTCGATCGGGTCCTCGACGGTGAGGATGTGGTCCTCGCGGGTGCGGTTGGCCAGGTCGACCAGCGAGGCCAGCGTCGTCGACTTGCCGGAGCCGGTCGGACCGGTCACCAGGACGAAGCCGCGGGGCAGGCCGGCGAACTCGGCGATCGACTGCGGCACGCCGAGGGTCTCGAGCCGCTGGATCTCGAACGGGATGAGGCGGAAGGCCGCGCCGATGGAGTCGCGCTGGCGGTAGACGTTGACGCGGAACCGCGCCCGGCCCGGCAGGCTGTAGGACATGTCGAGCTCCCACACCTGCTCGAAGCGCTCGCGCTGGCGCTGCGTCAGCATGCTGTAGACCATCTGCTGGAGCACGGGCGGCGTCATCATCGGCAGGTCGCGCCGCTGCTCGAGCACGCCGTGCACGCGCAGCGCCGGGGAGGCGCCGGAGGTCAGGTGGAGGTCCGAGGCGCCGGCGGCGAGCATGAGGTCGAGCAGCTCGTGCAGGTCGAGCGGCCCGCCGCTGGGCTGAGCTGCACCGCTCGCCGGCTCGGCGAGCCGGGCTGCGGGCACGGGCGTGGTGGCCGGTGCCAGGCCGAGCGGCTCGAGCGCGATCGGTGCGAGCGACGGCGCAGCGGGCGCAGCGTCGAAGAACGAGTACGCCGAGGGGTCCGAGGCCGGCTGGCTCTGCTCCACGAGGTCCCTCCCTGGCGTCGGGCACAGGGCACGCTGCTCCTGCGACTACCGTCCGCATCGGCAGGTGGGGCGCCGGCTTGAGCAGTCAGCCCGCGCGGGCTGCGAGCGCTGCCAGCCCCGCCGTACGCATCGGCTCGACGAGCGCGGCGGTGGAGGCCTGCGCGCCGGTCATCGCCAGCACCTGGTGCGTCGCCTGGTGCACGAGCAGGTCGAGCCCGCTCGCGACCTCTCCCCCGGCGCGCTCCCAGGCTGCCGCCAGGGCGGTCGGCCACGGGTCGTAGACGACGTCGAGGAGCACCCCCCGGACCGGCGCGCGCAGCGCCGCCGCGACGCCGTCGGCGGCACCCGCCGTCGCTGCGGCGACGACGACGTCGGCACCGCCCAGGAGGGTCGCGACCGAGGGCGGGTCCCAGGCGGCGGGGGCGGCGCGTACGCCCGCGGCCGCCGCCACAGGGGCCAGCTCGTGCGCCGACGCCGGGCGCCGGGTCACCAGCGTCACCTGGCCGGCGCCCATCGCGGCGAGCGCCGCCAGCGCCGACGCCGCGGTCGCTCCCCCGCCGAGCACGACGGCACGCTGGGGGACGCCGGCGCCCCGCTCGGCGAGCGCTGCGGCGATGCCCGCCACGTCGGTGTTGTCCCCGACCCGGCGTCCGCCGCGCAGCACCAGCGTGTTGGCCGCCCCGGTCTGGCGCACGACCTCGCTCGCCTCGTCGAGCAGCGGCAGCACGGCGCGCTTGAGCGGCATGGTGAGCGAGAGCCCCGCCCACTCGGCGCCGAGCGACGCCACGAAGCCGGGCAGCCTCGCCTCGTCGACCTCGCAGGCGTCGTAGGACCAGCCCTCGAGCCCGAGCGCCGCGTAGGCGGCGCGGTGCAGCACCGGGGAGAGCGAGTGCCGGATCGGGGACCCGAGGACCGCGGCCCGCGGCATCAGTAGTCGATGCCGTACTTGATCTTGGCGTTGACGAAGTCGCGGTTGTTGTCGAAGAACAGCGTCTTGCCGGACTTCGGGTCGATCGTCAGGAAGTAGGTCCAGTCGCCCGGCGTCGGGTTCTGCGCGGCCTTGAGCGTCGCTGCTCCGGGGTTGCTGATGGGCGTCGGCGGCAGTCCGGCGCGACGGCGCAGGTTGTAGGGGTTGTCCCGTTCCTTGTTCTCGATCACGTCGGTCGTCAGCTGCACGTCCTGGCCGAGGTCGTAGTGCAGCGCCGAGTCGAAGCCGAGGGCGATGCCCTGGTCGAGCCGGTTCTCCGCCACCCGCGCCGCCTTGCCGTAGTCGGAGGTGTTGTTGACCTCCTTCTCCAGCATGCTGGCGATGGTGATCGTGCGGTAGGGGTCCTTGCCGTCGGCGTCGAGCTTGAGCGCGGTGACCTCCTGCTTCATCCGGCCGACCATCTTCTGCAGCACCTGCAGGGCGGTCGAGTCAGGGTCGAACAGGTAGGTGGCGGGGAAGAGCAAGCCCTCGGGCTTGCCCTTGGCGTAGTCGGGCAGGCCGAGCTTCGGGCTGGCGAGGGCGGTGTCGAACTGCTTCTTGGCGATGCCGGTCTGCTTGACCAGCTTGGCCTCGATCTCGGCGACGGTCAGGCCCTCGGGGATGACGACCTTGACCTCGGCCTTGCTGCTGGGGTCGAGCAGCGCGGCGAACGCGGCGGCGCCCGACATCTGCTTGTGCAGCTTGTAGCTGCCCGGTTGGAGCTCGGAGGAGCGGTCGTCGGCGCGGGCGGCGTCGACGAAGGCCTGCACGCTCTTGGTGACGCCCTTGGCCTTCAGCGTGCGCCCGACGTCGGCGGCGGTGTTGCCCTTGGTGATCTTGATGACGACCGTCGAGCTGGTGCCCTCGCCGGCGTAGTCGTTGGTGACGCTGCCGATGCCGCCGAAGGTGCGGTGCACGGCGTACCAGGCACCGCCGCCGAGGCCGGCCAGCATGGCCACGGCGACGAGCACCGCGACGAGGTTCTTGACGCGGTCGCCCGCGCTCGGACCGTCGTAGCCCTCGGCCGGGCGCCGGCTGCGCGACGAGTCGTCGCGTCGGCTGGGGCCGACCTCTCGAGTCGTGCTCATGCCTCCACCTCGGGATCGTCGGGCGCGGGCGCCGGCCCGGCGTCCAGGGCGGCCTGCAAGAGGAACGCGGCCGCAGAAGCATCCACTCTGCCACGTCCCTGGCGCTCGGTCACGCCAGCGGCGCGCAGCCCGCGGTGCGCCGCGACGGTCGAGAGCCGCTCGTCGACCATCCGCAGGGGCACGGGTGCGACCGCCCGCGCGAGCCGCACCGCGAACGCGCGGGCCGCCTCGGCCGCCGCGCCCTCGGCGCCCGAGAGCGAGAGCGGGAGCCCGACGACCACCTCGACCGCGTCGTACTCCTGCACCAGCTCGCGCAGGCGGGCGAGGTCGGCGCCGGAGCGCCGGCTGGCCCGCGCGACCGTCTCGAGCGGCACCGCGACGGTGCCGCGCGGGTCGCTGACCGCCACGCCGATGCGTACGCTGCCGACGTCGACCCCCAGGCGCACGCCCGGGGCGGACCCGCCGCTCAGCCCGTCACCGTCGCGCCGACGGTGTGCTCGAGCGCGGCGAGCGCCTCGGCCACCTTGCTCGCGTCGGTGCCGCCGCCCTGGGCCACGTCGTCCTTGCCGCCGCCGTTGCCGCCGAGCACCTGCGCCGCCACGCGCACCAGCGCGCCGGCCTTGAGGCGCCACTCGCGCCCTCGCGCATTGACCGCGACGACGACGACCGGGCGCCCGGCGTTGACCGCGGCCACCGCGACGACGGCCGGGCGGTCGTCGCCGAGGCGTGAGCGCACGTCGAGCACCAGCTTGCGCAGGTCGTCGGCGCCCGTGCCGTCGGGGGCGCGGCTGGTGACGACCGAGACGCCGAAGACCTCGGTCGGGCTGGCGGCGAGCGAGCCCGCGGCCTGCAGGACCGCCGCCGAGCGGATCTTCTCGAGCTCCTTCTCGGCGTCGCGCAGCCGCTCGACCAGGGCCGAGATGCGCTCGGGCGCCTCCTCGGGGCGGGCCTTGACGATCTCGGAGACCTGCGCGAGCAGCACGTGCTCGCGCGAGAGGAAGTCGTAGGCGTCGGCACCGACCAGCGCCTCGATGCGCCGCACGCCCGCGCCGATCGAGGACTCGCCGAGCAGGGTCACGAGGCCGAGCTGGCCCGAGCGCTGGGCGTGGGTGCCGCCGCAGAGCTCCCGGGCCCAGTCGCCGACCGAGACCACGCGCACGGCGTCGCCGTACTTCTCGCCGAAGAGCGCCATCGCGCCGCTCGCGACCGCCTCGGACTGGGTCATGACCTCCGCGGAGACGGGGAGGTCCTCGGCGAGCAGCGCGTTGACCCGCTGCTCGACGTCGCGCAGGACGCTGGGCGGCACTGCGCCCGCGGCGCTGAAGTCGAAGCGGAAGCGGCCCGGCGCGTTCTCGGAGCCCGCCTGGGTGGCGGTCTCGCCGAGCGCCTCGCGGATCGCCTTGTGGACCATGTGGGTCGCCGTGTGGGCGCGCGAGATCGCCCGCCGGCGCTCGATGTCGACCGTCGACTGCGCGGCGATGTCGACGAGCGCCTCGCCGGCCATGACCTTGCCGCGGTGGACGATGACGCCGGGCACCGGCTGCTGCACGTCGTAGACCTCGACCTGCGCGCCGTTGGCGAGCTGGAGGTAGCCGGCGTCGGCGAGCTGGCCGCCGCCCTCGGCGTAGAAGGGCGTGCGGTCGAGCACGATCTCGACGACGTCGCCCTCGTCGGCGGAGCGGACGGACACGCCGTCGCGCAGCACGCCGCGGACGACGCCCTCGCCCACGACCTCGTCGTAGCCGGTGAAGGTGACCGCGCGACCGATGCGGTCGGCCACCTCGCGGTAGACGCTGACGTCGCCGTGGCCGGTCTTCTTGGCCTTCGCGTCGGCCCGGGCCCGCTCGCGCTGCTCCTGCATGAGGCGGCGGAAGCCCTCGGTGTCGACCGTGAGCCCCTCCTCCTCGGCCATCTCGAGGGTCAGGTCGATCGGGAAGCCGTAGGTGTCGTGCAGGCGGAACGCCTCGTGCCCGGGCAGCACGCCGGCCCCGGAGCCCTTGGTCTCGACGGCGGCGCTCTCGAAGCGCGCGGTGCCCGAGCGCAGCGTCGCGTTGAAGCTGCCCTCCTCGGCCACGGCGAGCTGCGTGATGCGCTGGCGGTCGCGCTCGAGCTCGGGGTACTGCGGCGCCATCGCGCCGATCGAGGCGTCGACCAGCTCGGCCATGCTCGTCTCGGGCGCCCCGAGCAGGCGCATGTTGCGGATGGTGCGGCGCATCATGCGGCGCAGGACGTAGCCGCGGCCCTCGTTGCCGGGCGCGACGCCGTCGCCGATGAGCATGACCGCGGTACGCGCGTGGTCGGCGACCACGCGCAGCGCGACGTCGGTGCGGGTGTCGGAGCCGTACTTCTTGCCGGCGAGCTCGGCCGCGCGGTCGAGCACCTGCCAGGTCGTGTCGATCTCGTAGAGGTTGTCGACGCCCTGGAGCAGCGTGGCCATGCGCTCGAGGCCCATGCCGGTGTCGACGTTGCGCGCCGGCAGCTCGCCGCGGACGTCGAAGTCGACCTTCGAGCGCACCGAGCTGAGCTCGTACTGCATGAAGACGAGGTTCCAGACCTCGAGGTAGCGCTCCTCGTCGGCCTCGGGACCGCCCTCGCGGCCGTGCTCGGGGCCGCGGTCGAAGTAGATCTCCGAGCAGGGGCCGCCGGGGCCGGGCACGCCCATGTGCCAGTAGTTGTCCTTGGGGCCGCGGCGCTGGATGCGCTCGGGCGAGACGCCGACGGTCTTCTGCCACAGGTCGGCCGACTCGTCGTCCTCGTGGAGCACCGTGACCCACAGCCGGTCCTCGGGGAACCCGAAGCCGCCCTCGGACTGGGAGCGCGTCAGCAGCTCCCAGGCCATGGGGATGGCCTGCTCCTTGAAGTAGTCGCCGAAGGAGAAGTTGCCGCACATCTGGAAGAACGAGGCGTGCCGGGTGGTCTTGCCGACCTCGTCGATGTCGAGGGTGCGCACGCACTTCTGGATGCTGGTCGCACGCGGGTAGGGCGGCGCCTGCTCGCCGAGGAAGAACGGCTTGAACGGCACCATGCCGGCGTTGACGAGCAGCAGCGTGGGGTCGTCGGCGATGAGGGAGGCCGAGGGGACCACGGTGTGGCCGCGCTCCTCGAAGAACCTCAGCCAGCGGCGCGCGATCTCGGCGGACTCCACGTGCGACAACCCCTCAGACGGCGGGCCCGGCCGGCCGCCGGGTCGTGCCCGACCCTACCCGGTCAGCCCTCGTCGCCGGCGCTCGCTGCGGGCTCGCTGGGGACGGCCGGCGGCAGCCCGCGCACGACGCGGCGCAGCCGGTCGAGCCGCTCCCCGAGCGCCCGCTCCGCGCCGGTGGTGCCGGGCCGGTAGTAGTCGCGGCCCACGAGCGGGTCCGGGGGGTACTGCTGCTCGACGACGCCGTGCGGGAAGTCGTGGGCGTAGCGGTAGCCCGACCCGTGCTCGAGCCGGGAGGCACCCGCGTAGTGCGCGTCGCGCAGGTGCGGCGGCACCGGGCCGGCGAGGCCCTTGCGCACGTCGGCCAGCGCGGCGTCGACGGCCACCACGACGGCGTTGGACTTCGGGGCCGTCGCGATCGCGATCACCGCCTGGGCGAGCGGGATGCGCGCCTCGGGCATGCCGAGCAGCTGCACCGCGTCGGCCGCCGCGGCGGCGGTGAGCATGACGGTGGGGTCGGCCATGCCGACGTCCTCGCTGGCGTGCACGACGATGCGCCGGGCGATGAAGCGGGGGTCCTCCCCCGCCTCGATCATCCGGGCGAGGTAGTGCAGGGCGGCGTCGACGTCGGAGCCGCGCATCGACTTGATGAACGCGCTGGTGACGTCGTAGTGCTGGTCGCCCGCCTTGTCGTAGCGCACGGCCGCCTTGTCGACCGCGCGGCTCAGCGTCGCGACGTCGATGACGGGCCGGCCGCCGGCCCGCCGCGCGCCGTCGGTGACCGAGGCGGCCGCCGCCTCCAGGGCGGTCAGCGCGCGCCGGGCGTCGCCGCCGGCGATCCGCAGCAGGTGCTCCTCGGCCTCCTCGTCGAGCGACACCGAGCCGCCGAGCCCGCGCTCGTCGTCGACCGCGCGGCGCACCAGCGTGCGCACGTCGTCCTCGCCCAGAGGCTGCAGCGTCAGCAGGAGGCTGCGCGAGAGCAACGGGCTCACCACGCTGAAGTAGGGGTTCTCGGTCGTCGCGGCCACGAGCACGACCCAGCGGTTCTCGACGCTCGGCAGCAGCGCGTCCTGCTGGGTGCGCGAGAAGCGGTGCACCTCGTCGACGAACAGCACGGTCTCCTGGCCGCTCGAGCCGAGACGCCGGCGCGCGTCCTCGACGACGGCCCGCACCTCCTTGACCCCCGCCATGACCGCGGAGAGCTCCACGAAGTGGCGCCCGCCGGCCTGGGCGACGAGCGTGGCCAGGGTGGTCTTGCCGGTGCCGGGCGGCCCCCACAGGATCAGGCTCGACGGCGCCTGACCGCCCTCGGCCAGCCGCCGCAGCGGCGTGCCCGGCCCCACCAGCGCCTGCTGGCCGACGACCTCGTCGAGCGAGCGCGGCCGCATGCGCACCGCCAGCGGGGCGTTGGCGCGCGCGACGTCCTCGCCGGCGCTGCTGAAGAGGTCCATGCCGCTCACGGCAGCGACCGTATCCCGGCGCGCCGACAGCCCCGGACCGAGCGCCTCAGGGCCGGCGGACCAGCCGTCGGGCCGCGTCGGTGTCGGGCAGGGTCACGACGAGCGCCTCGGGCGCCGGGCGGGGGCGCCCGAGCAGGTAGCCCTGGCCGAGGCGCACACCCAGCGCCGTGAGCACCTCGAGCTCGGCGCGGGTCTCGATGCCCTCGGCGATGACGGTCGAGCCGATGGTGCTGACGAAGCCGATCAGCGAGGCGACCAGCGCCCGGCGCACCGGGTCGGTGTCGATGCCGGCGATCAGGCTCATGTCCAGCTTGACGATGTGGGGGCGCAGCCGGACGACGTGGCGGAAGCTCGAGAACCCCGCGCCCGCGTCGTCGACGGCGACGCGCACACCGGCGTCGCGCAGCCGGGTGAGCGCGTCGACGAGCGCGTCGTACTCGGCCACCTCGGCGTGCTCGGTCAGCTCGAGGACGATGCGGCGCCGGTCGTGGCCGCGCAGCACCGCGGCCAGCTCGGGGCTCGCCGCCGTGGCGGGCGAGACGTTGAGCGCCAGCCACGCGGTGCCCGGCAGCTCGGGCAGCAGGTCGAGCGCGCGGCGCACCGCCAGGAGCTCCGCCTCGCGGCTGACCCCGGCGGCTGCGGCGTCGGCGAAGAACTGCGCCGGTGAGCTCGCGGGCCCGCTGATGCGCGAGAGGGCCTCGACGCCGGTGACCCCGCCCGTGCGCAGGTCGACGACCGCCTGGAGCACGACCTCGAGCTCGCGACCGGAAAGCAGGTCGGCGACCGCATCGTCGGACCGGCGCAGGGGCCGCTCACCGGCGGGCTGGTCGGCGAGCTCGTCGACGTCCTGGAGCAGCACCGCGTCGCCCGACCCTGCCCGCCGGACCTCGTTCTCCAGGCCCACGGCGAGCCCCTCGGTGAAGCCTTCGAGCTGGTGCAGCAGGCGCGTCGACCCGATGACCAGGCCGACGAGCAGGACCACGCCGGTGGTGGCCTGCAT
Organism: Motilibacter peucedani; assembly: GCF_003634695.1. NCBI lineage: Bacteria > Bacillati > Actinomycetota > Actinomycetes > Motilibacterales > Motilibacteraceae > Motilibacter > Motilibacter peucedani. The sequence continues at coordinate 485,365 of NZ_RBWV01000010.1, read as the reverse complement.
CGCGGCCGCGGTCCACCACGCTGCGTCGTAGAGGCGCAGGGAGACTGCGCGCGTGACGACCGAGACCAGCGCCACCACCAGGCTGACCAGCGGCCAGCGCAGCGTCCAGTCGACCGCCACCTGGCTGCCGACCACCGTCCAGAAGCGCCACACGGCCACGACCATGAGCACCGTCCCGGCGACCCACAGCAGCCGCAGCAGAGCGTCCATGTGCCCGCTCGCGGAGTACGCCGTCACCAGCCCGTTGCGGCTGGCGAGCAGCAGCGCGCCCAGGCCGACCACGCCGGCGACGGCGAGCGCGCGCGGGAGCGCCCGGAAGGGTGCCGAGCGGCCTGCCAGCAGCGTGCCGCCGGCCAGCGCGTACGCGGTGAGCACGCTGCTCAGCGCCTGGCCGCCCGTCGGGATCGGGAAGCGTTCGCTGCCGCCGGTCGAGGAGAAGGTGCGGACCGCCAGGAGCAGCCCGTCAGCGAGGTAGACGGCGGCCAGCCAGCCCAGCCGGCCGCTGTCGACGACCGCGGCCCGCCACCACAGCAGGCCACCCGAGACCAGCGAGCCCAGCACCGCGAAGGTGAACAGCACCGTCGCGAGCGGGCCGTCGGGGTGCGGCCGGTCGACGCGGAACGCGACGAGCAGGGCCACCGCCGTCGCCACGATCGTGCCGAGCACGGCGACGGCCCCGGTGAGCAGCTCCGAGCGCGCGCGTGACGCGTAAGCCGGACCTGCTCCACCCCACGCCGCCACCACCCGCCCTTCGCCTGGTCTCGTCTCCGTCGTCTCGACCTCTTCGGCTCCTACCCGCGCGCGGCTGCAGCCTCACCCCCGGGCACGGCGTCGATGCCGGCCTCCTTGCGCTGCTGCGGCGTGATGGGAGTGGGCGCGCTCGTGAGCGGGTCGTAGCCGGCTCCGGTCTTGGGGAAGGCGATGACCTCGCGCAGCGACTCGGCCCCGGCGAGCAGCATGGCGATGCGGTCCCAGCCGAAGGCGATGCCGCCGTGCGGCGGCGGGCCGAAGGCGAAGGCCTGCAGCAGGAAGCCGAACTTGTCGTCGGCCTCCTCGCTCGAGATGCCCAGCAGGTCGAAGACCCGGCGCTGGACGTCGCCGCGGTGGATGCGGATCGAGCCGCCGCCGATCTCGTTGCCGTTGCAGACGATGTCGTAGGCGTAGGCGAGCGCCTGGTCGGGCGCGTCCTCGAACCGGTCGAGCCACTCGGCGTTGGGCGAGGTGAACGGGTGGTGCACCGCGGTCCACCCGCCTTCGTCGGTCTTCTCGAACATCGGCGCGTCGACGACCCACAGGAACTTCCAGGTCTGGTCCTCGGGCGCCAGCGAGTCGTCGACGAGCCCGCCGCGGCGCGCGATCTCGAGGCGCGCGGCGCCCAGCAGGGCCAGCGCGTCGGGGCGCGCACCGGCGCCGAAGAAGGCGCAGTCGCCCGGCTCCGCGCCGACGGCCTCGCGCAGGCCGTCGCGCTCGCTCTCCGAGAGGTTCTTGGCCACCGGGCCGCCGAGCTCGCCGTCGGGGCCGAAGGTGACGTAGGCCAGGCCCCGCGCGCCGCGCTGCTTGGCCCACTCCTGCCACGCGTCGAAGGTCTTGCGGGGCTGCGAGCCGCCGCCCGGCATCACGACCGCGCCGACGTGCTCGGCCTGGAAGACCCGGAACGGCGTCTCGGCGAAGTAGGAGGTGAGGTCGACCAGCTCGAGCCCGAAGCGCAGGTCGGGCTTGTCGGTGCCGTAGCGGGTCATGGCGTCGGCGTAGGTCATGTGCGGGATGTCGCCGAGCTCGACGCCGAGCGTGCCCTTCCACAGCGCACGGACGATCGCCTCGCCCAGCTCGAGGACGTCGTCCTGCTCGACGAAGCTCATCTCGATGTCGAGCTGGGTGAACTCCGGCTGCCGGTCGGCGCGGAAGTCCTCGTCGCGGTAGCACCGCGCGATCTGGTAGTAGCGCTCGAGCCCGCCGACCATGAGCAACTGCTTGAACAGCTGCGGCGACTGCGGCAGGGCGTACCAGCTGCCGGGCTGCAGGCGTACGGGCACCAGGAAGTCGCGCGCACCCTCGGGCGTCGAGCGGGTGAGCGTCGGGGTCTCGACCTCGACGAAGCGGCGCTCGGCGAGCAGCTCGCGGGCGAGCCGGCTCATCTCGCTGCGCAGCCGCAGGGCGTGGGCAGGGCCCTTGCGGCGCAGGTCGAGGTAGCGGTAGCGCAGCCGGGTCTCGTCGTTGACGTTGAGCTGGTCGTCGAGCTGGAACGGCAGCGGCGCCGCGGCGGAGAGCACCTCGAGCGAGCTGGTGACCACCTCGACGGCGCCGGTCGGCAGGTCGGGGTTCTCGTTGCCGCCGGGGCGCAGGCGCACCTCGCCGACGACCTTGACGCAGTACTCGGCGCGCAGGTCGTGGGCGACCTCGGACTCGCGCACGACGACCTGCACGATGCCCGAGGCGTCGCGCAGGTCGAGGAACGCGACGCCGCCGTGGTCGCGCCGGCGGGCGACCCAGCCGGCCAGCGTGACGGTGGTGCCGGCGTGCTCGGCGCGGAGCGTGCCTGCCTCGTGGGTGCGGATCACTGGGTGCCTTCCTCGGTGGTGCGGGGTGCGGTGCTGCTGCTGGGGCGCGAGAGCGCGTCGCGTACGCGTTCGGCGAGCTCGTCGAGCGCGACCGCGGTCTGGTCGCCGGTGCCGAGGTCCTTGACCTGCGCCTCCCCGGCGGCGAGGTCGCGCTCGCCCAGCACGACGGCGAGCCGGGCGCCGCTGCGGTCGGCGGCCTTCATGGCGCCCTTCAGGCCGCGGTCGCCGTAGGCGAGGTCGACGCGGACGCCGGCGGCGCGCAGGCGCCCGGCGAGCACGACGGCGGTGCGCTTGGCCTCGGCGCCGAGCGGCACGACGAAGGCGTCGACGCGCGCCTCGTCGCCGACGGCGAGCCCCTCGGCCTGGCAGGCCAGCAGGGCGCGGTCCACCCCGAGCCCGAAGCCGATGCCCGAGAGCGGCTGGCCGCCGAGCTCCTGCATCAGCCCGTCGTAGCGCCCGCCGCCGCCGATGCCCGACTGCGAGCCGAGACCGGGGTGGACGAACTCGAAGGTCGTGCGGGTGTAGTAGTCGAGCCCGCGGACCATGCGGGGGTTGACGACGTAGGCGACGCCGAGAGCGTCGAGGTGGGCCCGCACCTGCGCGAAGTGCGCGGCGCAGTCGTCGCACAGGGCGTCGAGCATGATCGGGGCGTCGGCCACCAGCGCCTGCACCTCGGGGCGCTTGTCGTCGAGGACGCGCAGCGGGTTGGCCTCGGCGCGCGCCCGGGTCGCCTCGTCGAGCGGCAGCCCGCGCAGGAAGCCGAGCAGCGCCTCGCGGTAGGCCGGGCGGCAGCGCGCGTCGCCGAGGCTGGTGAGCTCGAGCCGGTAGCCGGTCAGCCCCAGCGAGCGGAAGGCCTCGTCGCCGATGGCCACGACCTCGGCGTCCAGTGCGGGGTCGTCGCTGCCGACGGCCTCGACACCGACCTGGGAGAACTGGCGGTAGCGCCCGGCCTGCGGGCGCTCGGCGCGGAAGAACGGGCCGGCGTAGCGCAGCTTGACCGGCAGCTGGCCGCGGTCGAGCCCGTGCTCGATGACCGCGCGGATGACGCCCGCGGTGCCCTCGGGCCGCAGGCTGATCGAGCGGCCGCCGCGGTCGTCGAAGGTGTACATCTCCTTGCTGACGACGTCTGTGGACTCGCCGACGCCGCGCACGAACAGCGCGGTGTCCTCGAAGACGGGCAGCTCGACGTAGCCGTAGCCGGCGCGACGGGCCGGCTCGGCCAGCGCCTCGCGGACCGCCAGCCACGTGCTGGAGGCGGGCGGGACGTACTCCGCCACGCCCTTGGGGGCTTGCAGGGTGGACATCAGGCTGGGTGCTCCTGGAGCTCTCGCAGGTAGGGGTTGGTGCGGCGCTCGTCGCCGATGCTCGTGGTGGGGCCGTGGCCCGGCAGCACGAGCGTCTCGTCGGGCAGGCTCAGCACCCGATGTCGCAGGGTGAGGGACATCTGCTCGCCGCTGCCACCGGCCAGGTCCGTGCGCCCGATGGAGCCCTTGAAGAGGACGTCACCGGTCAGAGTGAGCGGCTCGCCGGCCTCGCTGGTGGCCGAGAAGAGCACGGAGCCCGGTGTGTGGCCCGGCGCGGACGTGACGGTCAGGCGCAGGCCGGCCAGCTCCAGGACCCCGCCGTCCTCGAGCGGGCGCACGTCGTCGGGCTCGGACCACTCGAGCCCTGCGGCGCGGAAGGCCTCGAGGGTGCCGGCGCTGATGGACCCGAACGGGTCCTCGAGCAGGTAGGTGTCGGCCGGGTCGAGGTAGGCGGGGATGCCGCGCGCCCCGCAGACCGGGCGTACCGAGAACGTGTGGTCGACGTGGCCGTGGGTCAGCAGCACGGCGGCCGGGCGCAGCCGGTGCTCGGCCAGCACGTCCTCGAGCCCGGGCACGACCCCGACGCCCGGGTCGACCACGAGGCACTGCTCGCCCGGCGCGGGGGCCAGGACCCAGCAGTTGGTGCCGAAGGCCGCGGCCGGGAGACCGGCGACGAGCACGCGAGCCTCCGGCGGTGTGTGCGGGCGAGAGAGGATCAGACGGGGTGGAGTCCTGACCTGGGCGCCGACGAGCCTACCGGCCCTGCCTAGACTGTCCGGGCCCGTGGGGTCGACCCCGCGGGCCGTCGACGACGGACCTCACCCCGCGAGGAGGCCTGGCCTTGGCCGGGAGCAGCAAGAGGGAACGCCAGCTCGCCCGCGAGCGCTACGTGCGTCAGCAGCAGCGCCGCGCCCAGCAGCGGGCCCGGCGGCGCCAGCGCCAGCAGGTGCTCGGCGCGGTGGTCGCGGTCGTGGCCGTGCTGGCGGGCGTCGCCTTCATCGGCTTCCTCGTCCGCGACGGCGGCGACGACGACACCGGTGCGGCCGGCGCGGTCAGCAGCCCCCAGGCCAGCACCAGCACCGAGTCCTCGGCGCCGCCGGTGGCCATCCCGGTCGCGGGCTGCACCGACGCGACGGCCAAGGCGGTCGAGAAGCCCAGCTTCTCGAAGGAGCCGGCGCTCACGGTCGCCAAGACCTCCTACACCGCCACGCTCGCCACCAACTGCGGCGACGTCGTGCTGACCCTCGACGGCGCCAAGGCGCCGCGCACGGTCAACTCCTTCGCGTTCCTCGCGGGCAAGAAGTACTTCGACGGCACCGCCTGCCACCGGCTCACGACCTCGGGCATCTACGTCCTGCAGTGCGGCGACCCGAGCGCGACCGGCAGCGGCACGCCCGGCTACTCCTTCCCCGACGAGAACCTCCCGGCCAAGACGAGCACCGTCTACAAGGCCGGCACGGTGGCGATGGCCAACAGCGGCCCCGGCACCAACGGCAGCCAGTTCTTCCTGGTCTACAAGGACTCCACGCTGGGGCCCAACTACTCCGTCTTCGGCACGATCACCAAGGGCCTCGACGTCCTCACCAAGGTCGCCGGCGCCGGCAGCGACAGCTCCAACGGCGAGGGCGACGGCAAGCCGAACCAGCCGGTCGTGCTCCAGACGGTCACCGTGAAGAAGGCGGGCTAGCCATGGCCACCAGCGAGTTCGGGCGCGTCGCCGAGGACGGCACCGTCTACGTACGCGTCGGCGACGACGAGCGCGCCGTCGGCTCCTACCCCGGCGCGACGCCGGAGGAGGCGCTCGCCTACTTCTCCCGCAAGTACGACGCGCTCGCCGCCGAGGTCTCGCTGCTCGAGCAGCGCGTCCGCAAGGCCGAGGTGCCCGCCAAGGACGTCGCGAGCTCGGTCGAGCGGCTGCGCACCTCCGTGTCCACCGCCAACGCCGTCGGCGACCTCGCCGGCCTCGGCACCCGGCTCGACGCGCTGGCCGCCACGGCCGCGGAGAAGCAGGTCGAGGCCGATGCGGCCAAGGCCCAGGCCCGTGAAGCCGCTCGCGTCGACAAGGAGCGCATCGTCGCCGAGTCGGAGTCGCTCGCGACCTCGACGGCGTGGAAGGCCACCGGCGACCGCTTCCGCGCGCTGCTCGAGGAGTGGAAGAAGGCGCCGCGGCTCGACCGCCGCACCGACGACGAGCTCTGGAAGCGCTTCAGCGCCGCGCGCTCGGCGTTCGACAAGGTGCGCCGCCAGCACTTCGCGACCCTCGACGCCGAGCGCGGCGAGGCCAAGGCGCGCAAGGAGGAGCTGGTCCGGCAGGCCGAGGAGCTCTCCGGGTCCACGGAGTGGGGCCCGACCGCCGGTGCCTACCGCGACCTGATGAGCCGCTGGAAGGCGGCCGGGCGGGCCGGCCGCGACGACGAGGAGTCGCTGTGGCAGCGGTTCCGCGCGGCGCAGGACGCGTTCTTCGCAGCCCGCAACGCGGTGTTCGACGAGCGCGACTCGGACCAGAAGGTCAACCTCGAGCAGAAGGAGGCGCTGGCGGCCGAGGCCGAGGCGCTGCTGCCGATCACCGACCACAAGGCGGCGCGGCGCGCGCTGCGCGGCATCGCCGAGCGCTGGGAGTCGGTCGGGCACGTGCCCCGCGGCGACCGCGACCGCGTGGAGGGCCGGCTGCGCCGGGTCGAGGACGCCGTGCGCGACGCCGAGCAGGACGAGTGGCGGCGCACCAACCCCGAGGCGCGGGCTCGTGCCGAGGCCGCGGTGAGCATGCTGCAGCAGGCGATCTCGCAGCTCGAGACCAAGGCCGAGAAGGCGCGCGCCGCGGGCAAGGAGCGCGAGCTCGCCGACGCCGAGGCCTCGCTGGAGGCCCGCCGCTCGTGGCTGGCCGAGGCCGAGCGGGCGCTGGCTGAGTTCACCCGCTAGTCCCCCGCTGCATGCTGCGGTGCGCCGCGGGGCAGGGAGTCCTCACCGGACCCCGACCTGCCAGTGGAGCACGCCCGTGAGCGACCAGTACACCTTCCAGGACCCGACGACGCAGTACGCCCAGCCCACCTTCGAGGAGCAGACCCAGGACGGCCCTGGGCTCGCCCTGAAGATGGACCCCGAGCCCGACCACGGCGAGCAGACCTACCGCGGCACCGGCCGGCTCGAGGGGCGCAAGGCGCTGGTGACCGGCGCCGACAGCGGCATCGGGCGGGCGGTGGCGATCGCCTACGCGCGCGAGGGCGCCGACGTGGTGCTGTCCTACCTGCCCGAGGAGCAGGCCGACGCCGACGAGGTGGTCGCGCTCATCGAGGCCGCGGGCCGCAAGGCGGTCGCGCTGCCGGGCGACCTGGTCGACGAGGCCTACTGCACGTCGCTGGTGGCGCAGGCGGTCGAGGCGCTCGGCGGCCTCGACGTCGTGGTCAACGTGGGCGGCAAGCAGCAGTTCGCCGAGTCGCTCACCGACATCACGACCGAGCAGTTCGACGAGACCTACAAGACCAACGTCTACGCGATGTTCTGGATCATCAAGGCCGCGCTGCCGCACCTGCCGGCGGGCTCCTCGATCATCAACACCTCCTCCGTGCAGGCGTACTCCCCGTCGCCCACGCTGGTCGACTACGCCTCGACGAAGTCGGCGATCAACACCTTCAGCAAGGCGCTGGCACAGCAGCTCGGCCCGAAGGGCATCCGCGTCAACGTGGTCGCGCCCGGGCCGGTGTGGACCCCGCTGCAGACCGCCGGCGGCCAGCCGCCGGACAAGCTGCCGGAGTTCGGTGCGCAGACCCCGCTCGGCCGGGCCGGCCAGCCCGCCGAGCTGGCCGCGCCGTACGTCTTCCTCGCCAGCCAGGAGTCGAGCTACGTCGTCGGCGAGACCCTCTCGGTCACCGGGGGCATGCCGACCCCGTGAGCGACAGGCGACGACCGCGCCGGGTCGAGGGCTACGCGCCGGTCGGCGACTACTCCGGCATCGGCGACGGGCGCTCGGTCGCCCTGGTGGCCCTCGACGGCGCGGTCGACTGGTGGCCGCTTCCCGACCTCAACTCGCCGCCGGCGTTCGCCGCGCTGCTCGACCCCGCCGAGGGCGGCGCGGTGCTGCTGCACCCGGTGGGCGAGTTCGAGGTCGAGCGGCGCTACCTCGAGGGCACCAACGTGGTCGAGACCGTCTTCACGACGCCGAGCGGCTCGGTGCGGGTGACCGACGCCGTCTGCACCGGTGTCGCCGGCCGGCTGCCGTGGTCGGAGCTCGCCCGCCGCGTCGAGGGGCTCGACGGCGAGGTCGAGATGGCGTGGGAGGTGGCGCCCGGCACCGCGCTCGGCACGCTCTCGCCCTGGAGCGACGCCGACGGCCTGCTGCACCTCGACGACCTCACCATCGGCGTACGCACCCGCGGCGTCGGCGAGCCCGTCACCGGTCCGCGCAGCGTGTCGGGCCGCTGGACCGCGACGGCCGGCGCGACCGGCGTGCTCGCAGTCGTGGCGACCGAGCGAGAGCCGCTGCCGCTGCCGCCGCTCGAGGACGTCGAGGCGCGCATCGAGCGCACGGCCGAAGGATGGCGCGACTGGTCGCGCACCCTGCACTGGGACGGCCCGTGGGAGGCCGACGTACGCCGCAGCGCCCTCGCGCTCAAGCTGCTGGTCTACGCACCCAGCGGCGCGCTCGCCGCGGCGGCGACGACCTCGCTCCCGGAGCGGCCGGGCGGCACGAAGAACTGGGACTACCGCTACAGCTGGGTGCGCGACGCTGCCTACACCCTCGACGCCTTCGTGCGCATGGGCCTCGACGAGGAGATCCACGCCTCGCTGGCCTGGCTGCTGGCCACCGTCGACCGGCACGGCCCGCAGCTGCGCCCGTTCTACGCGCTCGACGGGAGCCTGCCCTCCGGCTCGCACACGCGCGACGTGCCGGGCTACCTCCACAGCCGGCCGGTCACCTACGGCAACGACGCCGCCGAGCAGCTGCAGCTCGGCCCCTACGGCGACCTGTTCCAGATGGTGTTCCTCTGCGTGCAGCGCGGGCACGTGCTCGACCTGCGCACGCGCCGGCGCCTCGCCGCCCTCGCCGACCGCTGCTGCGACCTCTGGCAGCGTCGGGACGCCGGCATCTGGGAGCTCCACGACGAGCAGCACTACACGCTGTCGAAGATGAGCTGCTGGCAGGCGCTCGACCGGGCATGCCGGCTCGCCGACCTCGGCCAGCTCGAGGGCGACTCGCGCCGGTGGGCGATGGAGGCCGACCGGGTGCGCGCCTGGGTCGAGGAGCACTGCTGGTCCGAGGCGCGGCAGTCCTACACCTTCTACGCCGGCAGCGACGCGCTCGACGCCGGCGTGCTGCTCGGCGCCCGCTACGGCTTCGACCGCGACGAGCGGATGCGCTCGACGGTCGAGGCGGTGCTCGACGAGCTCGGCGAGGACCCGTTCGTCTACCGCTACTCCGGCATGCGCGAGGAGGAGGCGGCGTTCCTCGCCTGCTCGTTCTGGACGGTGGAGGCGCTCGCCCTCACCGGCTCGGTCGAGCGGGCTGCCTCCCTGATGGAGCGCACGCTCGAGCGGACGCGGTCGTTCGGGCTGCTCGCCGAGATGGTCGACCCGGCGACGGGCGAGGCGGTCGGCAACACCCCGCAGGCGCTGAGCCACCTCGCGCTCGTCAACGCCGCGAGCGCCGTCCAGGAGGCGCGAGACGGCGAGGTGTGAGCCCCGCTCAGCCCGCGGACGGGACGAAGCCCTGCCAGGGCACGGCCTTCTCGACCAGAGCGGCGAAGGCGAGGGTGAGCCCGTCGGCCCAGCGCGGCCCCATCACCTGCAGGCCGACGGGCAGCCCGTCGGCCGCCAGCCCGCACGGCACCGACGTCGCGGGCAGGCCGGCGAGGTTGGCGGGCAGGGCGAGCGCGCACCAGTCGTCGAAGAAGGGGTCGACCGGGCGGCCGCCCACCTCCTGCGGCGTCTGGTGCTCGACGCCGAACGCCGTGACCGGCATCGACGGGGTCAGCACGAGGTCGTGGTGGGTGAAGAACTCCTCCCAGGCACGGGTGAAGCGGCCCTTGGCGTGGAGGGCGTCGACGTACTCCCAGCCGCTCGCGGCGGCGCCGGCCTCGATGATCTCGGCCGTCCCCGGCGTCATGACGTCGCGGAAGCGCTCGAGCAGCGGGCCTTCCGAGGAGTAGCCCTCGACCAGGGCCAGCGAGTTCCACAGCGGAGCCGGGTGCTCCGTGACGGGAGCGGCTTCCTCCAGCCGCGCGCCGAGACCCTCGAGCACCTCGAGCACCGCGATGAAGGCGTCGCGCACCTGGTCGTCGACGGGTGAGACGCCGAGGTCGGCCGACCAGGCGACGCGCAGGCCGCGGAGGTCGAGCGAGACCTCGTCGACGCGGGCGAGGTCGACCGCCTCGCTGGGCCAGGTCATGTCGTCGCCTGGCGCTGCACCCGAGAGCACCTGCAGTGCCAGGGCGGCGTCGCGCACGGAGCGCGTGAGCGGCCCGTCGACCGACAGCGTCTTCCAGCCCTTGAACCCCGGCTCCTTCGGCACCCGGCCGAAGGTCGGCTTGTGCCCGACGACGCCGCAGAACGCCGCCGGGATGCGGATCGACCCGCCGCCGTCGGTGCCGAGCGCCACGTCGGTGACGCCGGCGGCGACCGAGGCGCCCGCTCCCCCGCTCGACCCGCCCGGCGTGCGCGACAGGTCCCACGGGTTGCGGGTCAGGCCGTAGAGCGCGTTGTCGGTGTAGGCGCGGTAGCAGAACTCGGGGTTGTTCGTCTTGCCGACGACGACAGCACCGGCCTCCCGCAGGCGCGTGACCGCCACCGCGTCCTCCGGCGGCACGAAGTCGCGCAGCGCCACGGATCCGTTGGTGGCGGGCACCCCCGCCATCCAGATGTGGTCCTTGACCGAGACCGGCAACCCCAGCAGCGGCGGGTGGTCGCGACCGCTGCGTACGCGGTCGTCGGCCGCCCGCGCGTCGTCGAGCGCCTGCTCGGCGAAGACCTGGGTGAAGGCGTTGAGCTCCGGCTGGGTCTGCTCGAGGCGCTCGAGCGCGGCGGTCACCAGCTCGACCGACGAGACCCGGCCGGCGCGTACGTCTGCGGCCTTGTCCCACGCGTCGGTGCTCACGCGTGGTGGCCCTCGGGCCGCCCGTGCGCCCGCGCCGCGGCCTCGAGCTCGACGGCCTCCTCGCGCGACAGCCGCTCCTCGCCGGCGAGGTCGAGGTTCTTGCTCAGCACGTAGTAGAGGATGCCTGCGACCGGCAGGCCGACGAACAGCGAGAGGTCGGCACCGTCGAGCGCATTCGCGACCCAGCCGGAGTACTTGCTGGTGCTGAAGAACGGCAGCATCGCAGCGAAGCCGACGCAATAGGCGATGATGCCGTTCCAGCCCCAGCGACCGTAGATGCCGTCGGGGTTGAAGATCTCGGCGATGGCGTAGTGACCACGGCGGACCACGTAGTAGTCGACGAGGTTGACCGCGGTCCATGGGATGAACAGGTAGAGCACCAGGAGCAGGAAGAACTCGAAGTTCTCCTGGAACGACTCACCGCTGAGCAGCGCCGGCACGAGGCTCAGGACCGCAGTGCCCAGCACCGTGACGACGCGGATCGTCATGGTGGGCCGCACCTTCTTCAGCGAGTCGACCGCGCTGATCGCTGTGAGCGACCCGCCGTACATGTTGAGCGCGGTGACGGCGACCAGGCCGAGGGTCGAGAACAGCACCACTATCGGACCGAAGCCGTCGAAGATGTTGTTGCCGGCGCCCTTGAGCGAGCTGATCGTGTCGAACTGCTCCCCCGCCCACGCGGCCAGTGCCGAGCCGAGGCACATCAGCCAGATGGCGCCGAGCGCCGAGCCGCCGTAGGTCCAGTAGAACGTCTTGCGCACCGTGACGTCGGGCGGGAGGTATCGCGAGTAGTCGGAGACGTAGATGGCCCAGCTGATCTGGTAGCCCGCCACGACGCCGAACTGGGCGAGGAACGGAGTCCACTTGAAGCCACCCAGGTCGAACGACCCCGGCGGGTAGTTCAACGTCAGCACGCCGATCGTGAGCAGACCGAAGATGACCAGGAAGCCGAAGGCGAGGTAGCGCTCGACGCGGTGGATGAGGTCGTAGCCGACCAGCGCCACGACCGCTGCGAGCACCGTGGCGATGACGATCCACATCTTGGCCGGGCCGTGGACCGTGCTGTGCAGCCCGTCGCCGGCCAGGATGGTGTTGAAGATGTTGAACCCGGCGTACTGCAGGTAGGCGAACGCCCAGACCAGCAGCGCGCCGACGTAGCCGAACTGCGGGCGCGACTGGATCATCTGCGGCAGGCCGAGCTGCGGGCCCTGGGCACTGTGGAAGGCCATGAACAGCGTGCCGATCAGGGCACCCAGCACGATGGCGAGCAGCGACCAGATCAGGTTGCCGCCCAGCGTCACCGAGGTCACGCCTACGGCGAGCGTCGCGATCTGGGCGTTGCTCATGAACCACAGCGGTCCCTGGCTCCAGACCTTGCCGTGCCGCTCGTCGAGCGGCACGTAGTCGATGCTGCGCACCTCGACACCGCTGATCCGCGAGGCCGCCGACGTCGGGGCTGTGGACATGTGGCCGTCCCTGCTCGAGGAGGTGGGGAGCTGCAGGCTAGCCCAGGGCGGGTGCGGCGCTGGTGATCCGGTAGACGTCGAAGACGCCCTCGACGCTGCGCACCGCCTTGAGCACGTGGCCCAGGTGCTTGGTGTCGCCCATCTCGAAGGTGAAGCGCGAGACGGCCACGCGGTCGCGGGTGGTGGTGACCGAGGCCGAGAGGATGTTGACGTGCTGGTCGGACAGCGCACGCGTGACGTCGGAGAGCAGCCGCGAGCGGTCGAGCGCCTCGACCTGGATCGCGACGAGGAAGACGCTGGACGCGGTGGGCGCCCATTCGACGCCGACCATGCGCTCGGGGTCGAGGCCCTGCGCAGCCACGTTGACGCAGTCGCCGCGGTGCACCGAGACGCCGTTGCCGCGCGTCACGAACCCGACGATGGGGTCGCCCGGCACCGGGGTGCAGCAGCGGGCCAGCTTCACCCAGACGTCAGGCGCTCCGGTGACGATGACGCCGGGGTCGCCGCCCGGGCGGGCCCGCCCGCGGGCCAGCCGTGCCGAGCTGGGGACCGTCGCCTCGGCGAGGTCCTCGGAGGTGCCCTCCTCGCCGCCGAACGACTGCACCAGCTTGCTGACCACGGACTGCGCGCTGACGTGGCCCTCGCCGATCGCGGCGTAGAGCCCGGAGATGTCGGGGTAGCGCAGCTCGGCCGCGAGCGCGGTGAGGATCTCGCTCGAGAGCATGCGCTGGAGGGGCAGGCCCTGCTTGCGCAGCGCGCGGGCGAGGGAGTCCTTGCCGTGCTCGATGGCCTCCTCGCGCCGCTCCTTGGAGAACCAGTGGCGGATCTTGTTGCGGGCGCGGGGCGAGGCGACGAAGCCGAGCCAGTCGCGCGACGGGCCGGCGGTCGCCGCCTTGGAGGTGAAGATCTCCACGACGTCGCCGTTGTCGAGCTTGCTCTCGAGCGGCACGAGCCGGCCGTTGACCCGCGCACCGATCGTGCGGTGGCCTACCTCGGTGTGGACGGCGTAGGCGAAGTCGACCGGGGTCGAGCCCGCCGGCAGGGAGACGACGTCGCCCTTGGGGGTGAAGACGTAGACCTCGGCGCTCGAGAGGTCGAAGCGCAGCGAGTCGAGGAACTCGCCCGGGTCGGAGGTCTCCTTCTGCCAGTCCAGCAGCTGCTTGAGCCAGGCCATGTCCTGGCTGCCGGAGGGCTCCGCGACGCTCGTCCCGCTGCGGGTGCCGTCCTCCTTGTACTTCCAGTGGGCGGCCACGCCGTACTCGGCCCGCCGGTGCATCGCGTGCGTGCGGATCTGCAGCTCGACCGGCTTGCCCTCCGGCCCGATCACCGTGGTGTGCAGCGACTGGTAGAGGTTGAACTTGGGCATCGCGATGTAGTCCTTGAACCGGCCGGGCACCGGGTTCCACCGCGCGTGAACCGAGCCGAGCACCGCGTAGCAGTCGCGCACAGAGTCGACCAGGATGCGGATGCCGACCAGGTCGTAGATGTCGGCGAAGTCGCGGCCGCGCACGATCATCTTCTGGTAGACGGAGTAGTAGTGCTTGGGCCGGCCGGTGACGACCGCCTTGATCTTGGCCTCACGCAGGTCGGCGGTCACGCTGTCGATCACGCCGGCGAGGAAGTCGTCGCGGCTGGGCGCGCGGTCGGCGACCAGGCGCACGATCTCGTCGTACATCTTGGGGTAGAGCGTCGCGAACGAGAGGTCCTCGAGCTCCCACTTGATGGTGTTCATGCCGAGCCGGTGGGCCAGCGGGGCGTAGATCTCGAGGGTCTCGCGCGCCTTCGACTCGGCCTTCTCCGCGGGGATGTAGCGCCAGGTGCGGGCGTTGTGCAGACGGTCGGCCAGCTTGATGACCAGCACGCGGATGTCGCGCGACATCGCGACGACCATCTTGCGCACGGTCTCGGCCTGCGCCGCGTCGCCGTACTTGACCTTGTCGAGCTTGGTCACGCCGTCGACCAGACCGGCGATCTCGGGCCCGAAGTCGGAGCTGACCTGCTCGAGGGTGTAGTCGGTGTCCTCGACGGTGTCGTGGAGCAGCGCCGCGCACAGGGTCGGCGTGGTCATGCCGAGCTCGGCCAGGATCGTCGCCACGGCCAGCGGATGGGTGATGTAGGGGTCACCGCTGCGGCGGCGCTGGCCGCGGTGGCAGCGCTCGGCCACCTCGTAGGCGCGTTCGAGGTCGCGCAGGTCGGCCTTGGGATGGGTGGCGAGCACGGTGCGGAACAGCGGCTCGAGCACGGGGTTGGTGCTGCGCTGGGCGCCGAGGCGGGCCAGCCGCTTGCGCATCCGCGTGGTCGTGGGCGCCTCAGGCGCGGGTGCAGGGACGTCGGTGACCTCGAGGGGCGCAGCGGGACCCGAACGGTCTGCCTCGACCGCGACGACCGCACGCTCGTCCGCCACTCGCACCTCCTGCCCGGTGCGGTCAGTCTATGCGTGTACTGCACCCGTGCGTCAGCCGGCCGTCGGACCGCCGCACAGCTCAGGCCTGGAGCAGCGCGTGCACCTCGCGGCCGGCCAGCTGCGCGCGCCCGCCGAGGGCCGCGATCTCGAGCAGCACCGCGACCCGCACGACCTGCGCGCCGCAGCTCTCGAGAAGCGAGGCGCCCGCCACGAGGGTGCCGCCGGTCGCCAGCACGTCGTCGACGAGGAGCACGCGAGCTCCGGCGGGCACGACGTCGGGGCGCACCTCGAGCTCGGCCGTCGCGTACTCCAGCGCGTAGCTCGCCCGCAGCGTGCGCCCGGGCAGCTTGCCCGCCTTGCGCAGCGCGACGAAGCCGCGCCCGGCCGCGTGCGCGGCGGGCGCGGCGACGACGAACCCCCGCGCCTCGACGCCGGCCACGAGGTCGACGTCCTCGGCGAGCGCGGCCATCGCGGCCACCACGCGGGCGAAGGCGTCGGCGTCGGCCAGCAGCGGCGAGATGTCCTTGAACAGCACGCCGGGGCGCGGGAAGTCCGGGAAGTCGGCGACCAGCGACGCGAGGCGGGCCGCGTCCTCCCCCGCCGGCGCGCTCAGCGCCGCTTGCCCGGTCGGTTCGGGCCGTTGCGCCGCGGCTGCGAGCGCTGGCCGGCAGAGGCCGGGCGGCGCACGCGTGCGGCACCGTCGGACGGAGCGGTCGGCTCCGCGACGGGCGCCTCCGCGTCGGTCACGACCGGCTCCACCTCGCCGTCGGGGTCGACGAGCAGCGCCGTGGCACCGCCCGAGCGGGCCGGCGCGGCCGCGCCGCTCGTCGCGCCACCTCTCGCAGCCGGCGCGCCCTTCGACACGGCGGCGTTGCGCGCCGCGACCCGCTTGGCCAGCGCACGCATCCCCGGCTCGCGCTCCTTGAGGTCGGCGAGCAGCGGGGTGGCGATGAAGATCGAGGAGTAGGTGCCGGCCGCGATGCCGACGAACAGCGCGAGCGCGATGTCCTTCATGGCACCGGCGCCCAGGATGCCGACGCCGACGAACAGGATGCCCGCGACGGGGAGCAGGGCGATGACGCTGGTGTTGATCGAGCGCACCAGGGTCTGGTTGACCGCGAGGTTCGCTGCGCCGCTGTAGGTGTATCGGCTGCCGCCCTGGATGCCGGCGGTGTTCTCGCGGACCTTGTCGAAGACGACGACGGTGTCGTAGAGCGAGTAGCCGAGGATGGTCAGGATGCCGACGACCGTGGCGGGCGTGACCTCGAAGCCGACGAGCGCGTAGACGCCGGCGGTGATCACGAGGTCGTGGGCCAGCGCGACGAGGGCGGCGACCGACATCTTCCACTCGCGGAAGGCGGCGGCCATGTAGAGGGCCACCAGCACCAGGAAGACGATCAGGCCGCGCAGCGCCTTCTTGGAGATGTCGGCGCCCCAGCTGCCGCTGACCTGGCTGCTGCTGACGTCGTCGGCCTGGACGCCGCACGCCTTGGCGATCGCCTCCTGCACCTCGACGCGCAGCTCCTGCGTCGCGAGCTCCTTGGTCTGCACCCGGACGCTGGCCGAGCCGCCGCTGCCGATGCGCTGGGCGATGACCTCGGTGCCGGTGACGTCGGAGGCAGCGGCTCGCGCGTCGGCGACCGAGCAGGACGAGGTCCCGTTGACCTGGAACTCCGCGCCGCCCTTGAACTCGATGCCGAGCTGGAGGGGGTGGAAGACGAGCGCCGCGACGGTGATCAGCAGGATCAGCCCGCTGATCGCGTACCAGCGCTTCTGGTTGCCGACGAAGTCGTAGGAGACCTCGCCGCGGTAGAGGCCGTTGCCGATGTTGCCGAGCCTCGACATGTCAGGCCTCCTGTCCGCGGACGGTGCTGGGGTCGGTGGCGCGCGGGCGGGTGCGCACGGGGGCGGCCGGCCTGGGCTTCGCACCCAGCCTGCGCGGGTCGAGCCCGGACCACGGGTGGCCGCCGGTGAAGAACGAGCTGCGCGCAGCCAGGGTGACCAGTGGCTTGGTGAAGAGGAACACGATGATGACGTCGACGATCGTCGTGAGGCCCAGGGTGTAGGCGAAGCCGCGGACGCTGCCGACCGAGAGCACGTAGAGCACGGCGGCGGCGAGGAACGAGACGAAGTCGGCCGTCAGGATCGTGCGCCGGGCGCGGGTCCAGCCGGTCTCGACCGCCACGCGCAGGGTGCGGCCCTCGCGGACCTCGTCGCGCAGTCGTTCGAAGTAGACGATGAACGAGTCGGCGGTGATGCCGATGGCCACGATGAGACCGGCGATGCTCGACAGGCTCAGCGCCAGGCCCTGCTGGTTGCTCAGGAAGGTGATGATCCCGTAGGTCACCAGCGCCGAGCAGGCCAGGCTCGCGACGCTCACCAGCCCGAGCCCGCGGTAGTAGAGCAGCGAGTAGAGCACGACGAGCGCGAGCCCGATGCCGCCCGCGAGCAGGCCGCCGGTGAGCTGGTCGTTGCCGAGGGTCGGCGAGATCGTCTGGACGTTGCCGGGCGCGAACGAGATCGGCAGCGCGCCGAACTTGATCTGGCGGCCGAGGGTCTTGGCCTCCGACGCGCTGAACGAGCCGGTGATGCGCGAGTTGTCGGAGAGCTGCTGCTCGACCGTCGCGGTCGAGATGATGCCGCCGTCGAGCTCGATGGAGATCAGGTTCGGCTTCGCAGTGCCGGTGAGCGCGGCCACGCGCTTGGTCAGCGCGCTCCACTTCTTCGAGCCCGAGCCGGTGAAGTTGAGGCTCACCTGCCAGCTGCTCAGCGACTGGCCCTGGGAGTTGGTCTCGGGCTCGCCGAACGCGTCGCTGATGTCGCGGCCCACCAGGTCGGCCTTGGCCAGGAGGTACTTCTGCGCGCCGTCGCAGGCGATGACCGGGTCGTTCTCGGAGTCGTACGTCGGGTCGATCCGGTTGCCGGGCGGGCACGGCGCGGCCTGCAGCTGCGCGGTCACGTCGGTGCCGGCGGCGTACTGCGTCGCGAGCTGCTTTGCGTAGGCCGACAGCTCCTTCTGCACCTCGTCGGCGGTCACCGTGGCCCCGGGCGACGGCGCGGGCGTCGCGCCAGGGGTCGCTGCGGGCGTCGCGGCGGCAGAGGACGCGGGCGTCGCTGCGGCGGAGGACGCCGGCGTCGCGGCGGCCGCCGCGGAGAGCAGGCCCTGCGAGACGGTGCGGCCCTGCGTGCTGGTGGACGGCGAGGGCGAGGCGGACGAGCCGGCGGTCTCCGAGGAGCTCGGCACGGGCGTCGCCGCGGCGCTGGGCTCCGTGCTCGTCGCCGGCGTCGCGGCGGCCGAGGTCTGCACGAGCACCTGGCGGATGCGCAGCTGGGCGGTGCGCGCGGCGTCCTCGAGCAGCTTGTTGTTCTGCTTGCCGGGGACCGAGACGACGATGCTGCGCCCTGAGCCGGTGCCCTGGCTGGTGACCTCGCTCTCGCCGACGCCCGAGGCGTTGATGCGCTGGCTGATGATGCTGACGGCCTCGTTGATGTTGTCCGTCGTCACCTTGCTGCCCTGGCCGGGCAGCGGGGTCAGCGTCAGCGTGCTGCCGCCCTCGAGGTCGAGGCCCAGCTTCGGGGTCCAGCCGCGGTCGTCGCTCGTGGCGACCCCGATGCCGATCGCCCCGAACAGCACGGCGACCACGAGGGCCATGAGCGCGAGAGCCCGTCCGGGGCTCATGTTGCGCGACTGCTGGCTCTTCGCCACCGGTCGTCTCCTTGCACGTCGTCGGGATCGGCCGCGACCGTCGAGGCCGACCGTTCGCCACCGGCTCTCGCCGGTGGGCACATCAGGACAGTGTGACGCAGTGCGCCGGGGCGTCGTACGCCGCCGCGCCCTGAGCCGCCGTCAGCCGCCGTCGGGCGGCGGGTCGTCGGGGTCGAGCCGGTCGTCGGGGTGGAGGGAGTCGTCAGGGTCGAGCACCCGGCCCAGGGCGCCGCGCGCCCACCGGCTGGTCACCCCGGGCGCCGTCTCGAGCAGCATCACGTCGCCCTCGACCGCCAGGACGGTGGCGAACAGCCCCGAGGTCGTCACGATGCGCGCGCCGGGCGCGAGCTCGGCCTGCACCTGCGCGGCCTGCTGGCGCCTGGCCTGTGCCGGGCGCAGCACGAGCAGCCAGAACACGCCTGCGATCAGCAGCAGCGGAAGCAGGTTGGCCAGGCCACGCACGAGGGGGACGCCTCCGGGAGGTGCAGCGATCGGACGACGGCCTGCGGCTCGCCGGCGAGGAGTCTAGGTCAGCGCGACCCGTCGTCCTCCTCCAAGGGCAACGTCAGCGCACCGGCGAACGTGCCCCGCGGCGGGACCAGGCCGAGGTGCGCCCAGGCGGCAGGGGTCGCGATGCGGCCGCGCGGCGTGCGCGCGAGCATCCCGGCGCGCACCAGGAACGGCTCGGCCACCACCTCGACGGTCTCCGGCTCCTCCCCCACGGCCACCGCGAGCGTGGAGAGCCCGACCGGCCCGCCGCCGAACAGCCGGCACAGCGAGTCGAGCACCGCGCGGTCGAGCCGGTCGAGGCCCAGGGCGTCGACCTCGTAGATCTCGAGCGCCGCGGCCGCCACCGGGCCGGTGACGACGCCGCTGCCGCGCACCTCGGCGAAGTCGCGCACCCGGCGCAGCAGCCGGTTGGCGATGCGCGGCGTGCCGCGCGAGCGCAGCGCCACCTCGCGCGCGCCGTCGGGACGCAGGTCGACCCCGAGCAGCGTGGCCGAGCGGCGCAGGACCAGCTCGAGCTCGGCGGGCTCGTAGAGGTCCATGTGGGCGGTGAAGCCGAAGCGGTCGCGCAGCGGCGCGGGCAGCATGCCGGCCCGGGTCGTGGCGCCGACCAGGGTGAACGCCGGCAGCTCGAGCGGGATCGCCGTGGCCCCGGGCCCCTTGCCGACCACGACGTCGACCCGGAAGTCCTCCATGGCCATGTAGAGCAGCTCCTCGGCGGGGCGGGCCATGCGGTGGACCTCGTCGAGGAAGAGCACCTCGCCCTCGGCCAGGCTCGACAGGATCGCGGCGAGGTCGCCGGCGTGGGTGATCGCCGGACCGCTGGTGATCCGCAGCGGCGCCTGCATCTCCGAGGCGATGATCATGGCGAGCGTCGTCTTCCCCAGCCCCGGACCGCCCGAGAGCAGCACGTGGTCGGCGGTGCGCCCGCGGCCCTTCGCGGCGTCGAGCACCAGGCTGAGCTGCTCGCGCACGCGGTCCTGGCCGATGAACTCGTCGAGCGACTTGGGGCGCAGCGCCATCTCGGCAGCGCGCTCCTCCGCGTCGGCCGAGGCGCCGACCAGGCGCAGCTCCTCGCTGCTCATCGGCGCCTCACGCCCGGCTCAGCCCGCGCAGTGCGGCGCGCAGCAGGGCCGCGGTGTCGGGCGTGCGGCCCTCCGCCAGCGCCTCGTCGGCCTGGGGCGCCACCGCGTCGAGGGCAGCCTCGGCGTCGCGCGCGGCGTAGCCGAGCCCGGTCAGCGCCTCGGCGAGCTGGACCCGCCACGCCGGCTCGGCGCCGACGGGGACGGGGGCGGCAGCGTCGGCCGGCGCGCCCAGCTTGTCGCGCAGCTCGAGCACGAGCCGCTGGGCGCCCTTCTTGCCGATGCCCGGGACGCGCATGAGCGTGGTGAGGTCCTCGGCGGCGACCGCGCGGCGCAGGGTGTCGGGGCTGTGCACGGCGAGCATCGCCTGGGCGAGCCGCGGGCCGACGCCCGAGACGGTCTGCACCGTCTCGAAGACCGCGCGCTCGTCGTCGTCGGCGAACCCGTAGAGCGTGAGCTCGTCCTCGCGGACGACCAAGTGGGTGGACAGCCGCGCAGGCTCCCCCAGCCGCAGGTCGGCGAGGGTCGCGGGCGTGCAGCGCACGGCGAGGCCCACCCCGCCCACCTCGACGACCGCGGAGTCGAGCGTGAGGCGCGACACCGTACCGGCGACGCTGGCGATCACCGCCGGCCTCCGAGCGCCGCGGCGAGCCGCGCCTGGGCCGGACCTCGCCACAGGTGGCAGATGGCCAGCGCGAGCGCGTCGCTCGCGTCGGCGGGCGTCGGAGCGGCCGCCAGGCGCAGCACGCGCGTCACCATCGTCGCCACCTGCTCCTTGTCGGCCCGGCCCGAGCCGGTGATCGCCGCCTTGACCTCGCTCGGGGTGTGCAGCGCGACCGGCAGCCCGCGGCGGGCGGCGGCGGTGATCGCCACGGCGCTGGCCTGGGCGGTGCCCATCACGGTGCGGACGTTGTGCTGGCTGAACACCCGCTCGACGGCGACCGCCTCGGGCTGCTGCGCCTCGAGCCACGCCTCGATGCCCTGCTCGAGCAGGACCAGCCGCTCGCCGATGCCGGCGTCGGGCGGCGTGCGGACCACTCCGACGGCCACGAGCACCGGCGGCCGTCCGGGCACGCCCTCGACGACGCCGATGCCGCACCGGGTCAGCCCGGGGTCGACGCCCAGCACACGCACGCCATCTCTCCGTCCAGCCGAACGCCTGTTCGACTGCGTACGCTAGCGCGCCCGCCGACGAGAACGAGGCCGTCCGCGCGACGCACGGCGTGTCGCCTCAGCCCACGGCCTCCATGACCTCGTCCGAGACGTCGTAGTTGGCGTAGACGTCCTGCACGTCGTCGCTGTCCTCGAGGGCGTCGATGAGCTTGAACACCTTGCGGGCGCCCTCCTCGTCGAGCTCGACCTTGACCGTGGGCAGGAACGTCGAGTCGGCCGAGTCGTAGTCGATGCCGGCGTCCTGCAGCGCGGTGCGCACGGCGACCAGGTCGGTGGCCTCGCAGACGACCTCGAACTGCTCGCCGTCGTCGGTGACCTCCTCGCCGCCGGCCTCGATGACCGCCAGGAGAACGTCGTCCTCGGTCAGGCCGTCGACCTTCGGCACGACGACCAGGCCCTTGCGGTTGAACATGAAGGACACCGAGCCCGGGTCGGCCATGGACCCGCCGTTGCGGGTGAAGGCGATGCGTACGTCTGCGGCCGCGCGGTTGCGGTTGTCGGTGAGGCACTCGACGAGCACCGCGACCCCGCCGGCGGCGTAGCCTTCGTACATGATCGTCGCGTAGTCGGCCCCGCCGGCCTCGGCGCCCGACCCGCGCTTGACCGCGCGGTCGATGTTGTCGTTGGGGACCGAGGACTTCTTGGCCTTCTGGATGGCGTCGAAGAGCGTGGGGTTGCCCGCGGGGTCACCCCCGCCGGTGCGGGCCGCCACCTCGATGTTCTTGATCATCTTGGCGAAGAGCTTGCCGCGCTTCGCGTCGATGACGGCCTTCTTGTGCTTGGTGGTCGCCCATTTGCTGTGGCCGCTCATCGCGCGGGTTCACCGGCCCTTCTGCTGGACTAGAGGCTCTGGCGGACGACGTCGACGAACAGCGCGTGGACGCGCAGGTCGCCCGTCAGCTCCGGGTGGAACGAGGTCGCGACCAGCCCCTGGGTGGGCCCGCCGCGGACGGCGACGATCCTACCGTCGGCGGCGCCGCCCTTGACGCGGGCGAGCTCCTGCACGCCCGGACCGGTCTGCTCGACCCACGGCGCCCGGATGAACACGGCGTGAACGGCGTCGCCGGGGACGCCGTCGACCTCGACGTCGGCCTCGAACGAGTCGACCTGGCGGCCGAACGCGTTGCGCCGGACGGTGATGTCGAGCCCGCCGAAGGTCTCCTGGCCCTCGACCCCGTCGAGCACCCGGTCGGCGAGCAGGATCATGCCCGCGCAGGAGCCGTAGGCCGGCATGCCGCCCGCGATGCGGGCGCGCAGCGGCTCGAGCACGTCGAACGTGCGCGCCAGCCGCCACATGGTGGTCGACTCGCCTCCGGGCAGCACGAGCGCGTCGACGGCCTCGACCTCGGAGGGCCGCCGCACGGGCACCGCCCGCGCACCGGCCGCCTCGAGCGCGCGCACGTGCTCGCGGACGTCGCCCTGGAGTGCCAGGACGCCGATCTCGGGCCGCGAGGTGGAGGCGCCGGTCACCAGCCGCGGTCGGCGAAGCGCTGGTCCGCCGGCAGCTCGGAGATGTTGATGCCGACCATGGCCTCGCCGAGCCCGCGCGAGACCTTGGCGATCACGTCGGGGTCGTCGTGGAACGTGGTGGCCTTGACGATCGCCTCGGCGCGCTTGGCCGGGTCGCCGGACTTGAAGATGCCGGAGCCCACGAAGACGCCCTCGGCGCCGAGCTGCATCATCATCGCCGCGTCGGCGGGGGTCGCGATGCCGCCGGCGGTGAACAGCACGACCGGCAGCTTGCCCAGCCGCGCCACCTCGGCGACCAGCGCGTGCGGGGCCTGGAGGTCCTTGGCCGCGAGGTAGAGCTCGGACTCGTCGAGGGTGGCGAGCCGGCGGATGTCGGCGCGGATCTGGCGCATGTGGCGCGTGGCCTCGATGACGTTGCCGGTGCCGGCCTCGCCCTTGCTGCGGATCATGGCCGCGCCCTCGGTGATGCGGCGCAGCGCCTCGCCGAGGTTGGTCGCACCGCAGACGAAGGGGGCGGTGAACGCCCACTTGTCGATGTGGTGCGCCTCGTCGGCGGGGCTGAGCACCTCGGACTCGTCGATGTAGTCGACGCCGAGCGACTGGAGCACCTGGGCCTCGACGAAGTGGCCGATGCGGGCCTTCGCCATGACCGGGATGGAGACGGCCCCGATGATGCCCTCGACCATGTCGGGGTCGCTCATGCGGGCGATGCCGCCCTGCCTGCGGATGTCGGCGGGCACCCGCTCGAGCGCCATGACGGCGACGGCGCCGGCGTCCTCGGCGATCTTGGCCTGCTCGGGGGTGACGACGTCCATGATCACGCCGCCCTTGAGCATCTCGGCCATGCCGCGCTTGACCCGGGCGGTGCCCACACCGCTCTCGGCGCTCCCGCCGGCGGCGTCAGGAGAGGCGGAGGAGGGCTGGTTGAGCTCGGTCACGACGACGACCTTCCGGGGTGGGGCGGCACGGGGCTGGGCCTCCATCGTAGTCCGCGCGCCGGTGTCCGCAGCCTGCTCAGACCTCGAGCGCCGGGGGCGGCTCGTCGTCCATCTCGAACCCCGCCGGCGCGGCCGCCCGGCCCGCCAGCCGCGCCCAGCGCACGACGCGCTGGGCGCGCACGACCCCGGTGGCGCGGACGGCGTCGTTGAGGAAGCGGCGCGCCAGGCGTACGCGCATGGCGCAGGCCGCGAGGTCGGCGAGCACCTCGTCGCCGCCCTCCTCCTCGCGCAGCGCCTGCACGGCGTCGTCGTCGAGCGCCGCCCGCAGCGTCTGGGACAGGTTCGACTCGGCGAGCTCGCGCTCGGCGTCGCCGGCGACGCGGGCCGAGTGCGCGGCGTCGGCGAGCAGCACGCTGCTCGCGGGGTCGAGCAGCCCAGAGCCCGCGAGCTCGAGGGTCACGGTCGCCCGGCGCACCAGCTGGGCGTCGAGCGCGGCCCGCGCGCCCTCGACCCGGCCGTGCAGCCGGTCGAGCCGGCCGGCGGTGTAGGTGAGGTACCACGCGAGCACCCCGGCCAGCACGACCAGCGCCGCCAGCTCCTCGAGCGCGGGCATCAGCGCCGCCCGCGCCGGCGGTCGGCGGCGCGCGGCTCGTCGGGCCGCACGTGCCCGGCCCCGGCGGTCACCGTCTCGTAGACCGCGAGCACCTGCCCGGTGACCACTGACCAGTCGTAGCGGCGGACGACCGCCGATCCGGTCTCCTGCAGCGCCGCGCGCCGGGCCGGGTCGACCAGCAGCCCGCAGACGGCGGCGGCGAGCGCGGCCGCGTCCTCGACCGGCACGAGCACGCCGGCCCGCCCGTCGTCGAGGACCCGCGAGAAGGCGTCGAGCTCGCTCGCCACGACCGCGGCGCCGGCCGCCATCGCCTCGGCCAGCACGATGCCGAAGCTCTCGCCGCCGGTGTTGGGGGCGACGTAGACGTCGGCGGTGCGCAGCATCTGCGCCTTGTCGGCCTCGCTGACCTGGCCGAGGAAGCTGACGGAGGCGCGCACGCCGTCGGGCAGCGTGGCGCGCGCCTCGTCGGCGTCGCCGCGACCGGCGACCAGCAGCCGGGCACCCGGCACCGCTGCGACGACCGCCGGCCACGCGGCGAGCAGGGTCGGCAGGCCCTTGCGCGGCTCGTCGAGGCGGCCGAGGAAGGCGACGGTGCCCCCGGCGCCCGCCCACTCGGGCCGCGGCGCCGCGTCGGCGAACCGGTCGGCGTAGACGCCGTTGGGGATGACGACCGCGTCGCCGCCGATGTGCTCGACGACGGTGCGGCGCGCGTCCTCGCTGACGGCCACGCGGGCCGAGAGCTTCTCCAGCGCCGGGTAGAGCAGCGGGTAGAACGCCGAGTAGGCGCGCGAGCGCAGGTTGGCGGTGTGGAAGGTCCCCACCAGCGGGCCGGAGGCCGCCCAGCAGGTGACCAGCGACAGGCTCGGCGAAGCGGGCTCGTGCACGTGCACGACGTCGAAGTCGCCGGCACCCAGCCACCGGCGTACGCGCGTGGCCGAGACCGGCCCGAACGCGAGCCGCGCCACCGAGCCGTTGTAGGGCACCGGCACCGCGCGCCCGGCGGACACCGCGTAGTCGGGCAGCGGGGTGTCCTCGTCGGCGGGCGTCAGCACCGAGACCTCGTGGCCGAGCGAGAGCAGCTGCTCGGCGAGGTCGCGGATGTGGAACTGCACGCCGCCGGGGACGTCCCACGCGTAGGGCGAGACGAGCCCCACCCTCACGGTGCGTCCGCGCTGAAGACCCGCTGCAGCATGTGCCAGTCCTCGGGCCGCTCGCGGATCGCCGCGCTGAAGGCGTCGGCCACGCCCTGGGTCATCGCCGTCACCTTCTCCCGCGTCGTCCCGGTGGCCGGCACCGGCACCTCCGGGTGGAACGTGATCACGATGCCGTGCGCACCGGCCCGGGCGCCAGGGGCGTAGGCGACGGTGATCGGGTGCAGCGGCGCGCCGGTCTGGAGCGCGAGCAGCGCGGGGCCGGGGGCCAGCCGCGCCGGCTCCCCCAGCAGCGTGACCTCCACCCCGCTGGCGGTGAGGTCGCGGTCGCAGAGCAGGCAGACGCCGTTGCCGGCGCGCAGCCACGTACGCAGCTCGGCGACGACGTTGCCCCCGCCCGTCAGCGGCAGGATGCGCAGCCCGAGCCGCTCGCGGTAGGCGACGAACCGCTCGAAGAGCTCCTCGGGGCGCAGCCGCTCGGCGACGCTCGCGACCGGCCCGCCGACAGCGCACGCCCAGGCGCCCGCGTGGTCCCAGTTGCCCATGTGCGGCAGCGCGCCGACGAAGCCGCCGCCGGAGCGCATCGCGTCGACGAAGAAGTCCTGGTTGACGGCGACGACCCGGTCGAGCACCCGGGCGCGGTCCCAGCCCGGCAGCCGGAAGGCGTCGCACCAGTAGCGGAGGTAGGAGCGCATCGCGGCGCGAGTGAGCGCGTCGAGCTCGGCCGGCCCTGCGTCCGGCCGGGCGCGCGCCAGGTGGGCGCGCAGCCGCTCGACGCCCTTCCCGCCGCGGCGGGTGGCCAGGTCCGCGACGACGTCGAACACGGCGTACGCGGCACGTTCCGGCGCCCGTCGCGTGACCGCCCAGCCCAGCGAGTAGGCGGCCAGCGCCGCGCGCTCGCGCAGTGGCGGCACCCGGCTCAGACCGCCCGCTCGGCGTCGGCCCCGGGCAGGGCGATCGCCTGGCTGCGGACGAGGATCGTGCGCTGCACGACGGTGAGCGTGGCGCCGATCGCCACCGCCCACAGCGCGATGGCGAGCACGTAGGGCACGCCGAGCCCGTCGAGCCCGGCGGCGACCAGGATGGTGACGAGCCGGTCGGAGCGCTCCATGATGCCGACGTTCGCCCGCATGCCCAGGCCCTCGGCGCGCGCCTTGACGTAGGACACCAGCGAGCCTGCGACCAGGCCGTAGAGCGCGAGGCCGGCGACCCAGTCGTCGTGGCCACCGTGGGCGCCCCAGACGGCGATGCCGCCGAAGATCGCCGCGTCCCCTGCGCGGTCGGTCGAGGAGTCGAGCCACGCGCCCCACACCGACGAGCGGCCGGACAGGCGCGCCATGGTGCCGTCGACCACGTCGCTGAAGACGAAGCAGGTGATCACGATCGTGCCCCAGAACAGCTCGCCGCGGGGGAAGAACCCGAGCGCGCCGGCGCAGACGCCGAGGGTCCCCAGCAGCGTCACGATGTCGGGGCTGATGCCGGCACGCACCAGCAGGCGCGCCAGCGGGGTCATCACGCGCGCGATGGCCACCCGCGCGTACTTGTTGAGCATGTCGTCCCGTCGTCGTCCGTCAGTCGCGCTCGCCATGCTAGGTGCCGGACGGCCCGGCTCCTTGCACCGCAGCGGTGCGACGGAGCAGGCTCTGACGTCATGAGCAGAGCAGGCGCCCCCGCTGGGGCGACCGGACCCGGTCCGGTCGCCGAACGTCCCGAGCAGGTCCGCAACGTGGTGCTGGTCGGCCACAGCGGGTCGGGCAAGACGACGCTGGCCGAGGCGCTGCTCGCGGCGGCAGGGGTGGTGCCGCGCGCGGGGCGCGTCGAGGACGGCACCACGGTGTGCGACTCCGACGAGGTCGAGCTGCGCACCCACCGCTCGGTCTCGCTGGCGCTGGCGCCGCTGTGGCACCGCGGCACGAAGGTCAACCTGCTCGACGCACCCGGCTACGCCGACTTCGTCGGTGAGCTGCGGGCCGGCCTGCGGGCCGCCGACGCGGCGCTGTTCGTCGTCTCGGCCGTCGACGGGCTCGACGCCTCGACCCAGCTGCTGTGGGAGGAGTGCGCGGCGGTCGGCATGCCGCGTGCCGTCGTCGTCACCAAGCTCGACAAGGACCGCGCCGACTTCGACGAGGCGGTCGCCGTGTGCCAGCGGGTCTTCGGCGACGGCGTGGTGCCGCTGCACGTGCCGCTGCTCGACGACGACGGCTCCGTGGCCGGCATCTACGAGCTGCTCGGCCAGCGCATCGTCGACTACAGCGGCGGGTCCCGCAGCGAGCGGCCCGCCGAGCACGAGCACGTCGACGCGACGGTCGACGCCCGCGGCACGCTGCTCGAGGCGATCATCAGCGAGTCCGAGGACGAGACGCTGCTCGACCGCTACCTCGCCGGCGAGGAGATCGAGCTCGGCGTCGTTGTCGAGGACCTCGAGAAGGCCGTGGCCCGAGGCGCCTTCCACCCGGTGCTGGCCGTCGCGCCGCTGTCCGGCGTGGGCATGCAGGAGGTGCTCGACCTCGTCGTCGACGCGTTCCCCACCCCGCTCGAGCACCCGCTGCCGGCGGTGACCACGCCCACCGGCCAGCCGCTGGGCATCGAGTCCGCCGACCCCTCGGGGCCGCTGGTGGCCGAGGTGGTCAAGACGGTGAGCGACCCCTACGTCGGGCGGCTCAGCCTGGTGCGGGTCTTCTCGGGCACGCTGCTGCCCGACGCGCCCGTGCACGTCTCCGGCCACGCGGCGTCGTTCTTCGGCGGCACGACCGGGCACGCCGACCACGACGACGACGAGCGCACGGGCGCGCTGAGCTCGCCCTCCGGCCGCAGCCAGCGCCAGGTGCCGTACGCCGTGGCCGGCGACGTCGTGGCGGTCGCCAAGCTCACCCACGCCGAGACCGGCGACACGCTGTCGGCGAAGGACCTGCCCGCGCTGGTCGAGCCCTGGACCATGCCCGAGCCGCTGCTCCCGGTGGCGGTCACCGCCCGGTCACGCGCCGACGAGGACAAGCTCGCCACCGCGCTGGCCCGCCTGGTCGCCGAGGACCCGACCCTGCGCCTCGAGCAGGGCAGCGAGGACTCGGAGATCTCCGACGGGCAGCTCGTGCTCTGGTGCATGGGCGAGGCGCACGTCGAGGTCGTGCTCTCGCGCCTGTCCGGCCGCTACGGCGTCGCGGTCGACACCGTGCCGGTGCGGATGTCGCTGCGCGAGACCTTCAGCGGGCCGGCCAAGGGACACGGCCGACACGTCAAGCAGTCCGGCGGGCACGGCCAGTTCGCCGTCGTCGACATCGAGATCGAGCCGCTGCCCGTCGGCGGCGGCTTCGAGTTCGTCGACAAGGTCGTCGGCGGCGCGGTCCCCCGCCAGTTCATCGGCTCGGTCGAGAAGGGCGTCCGCACCCAGATGGCACGCGGGCTCACGGCCGGCTACCCCGTGGTCGACCTGCGCGTCACGCTGACCGACGGCAAGGCGCACTCGGTCGACTCCTCCGACGCGGCCTTCCAGACCGCCGGTGCGCTGGCCCTCAAGGACGCGGCGTCCTCGGGCGCGGTCAGCCTGCTCGAGCCGGTCGACCTGCTCTCGGTGCTGGTCTCCGACGAGTTCCTCGGCGCCGTCATGTCCGACCTGTCGGGCCGGCGCGGCCGGGTCCTCGGCCAGGAGCCGGTCGCCGGCGGCCGCACCATGATCAAGGCGGAGGTGCCCGCCAGCGAGGTCACGACCTACGCGGTCGACCTGCGCTCGCTCTCCCACGGCGGCGGCAGCTTCACCCGCTCGTTCGTCCGCCACGAGCCCATGCCCTCGCACCTGGCTGCGAAGGTCCTCGCCGAGGCCGCCGCGCACTGAGCGGCTAGGGCACCGGCAAGGGGCGCTCGAGGGCCGTCAGCGCCAGCAGCACGGTCGCGTCGGTCCACGCGAGTGGCGCGACCGACACCGGACGGCCGGTGCTGTCGACCTTCTCAGGCAGGGCGCCCAGAGCCGTACGGTGCGCGTCCAGCCAGCGCAGCTGCGCGAGCGCTCCGTCGCGGTCGCCGAGCGCCGCGTGCGCCAGCGCGAACGCCGCCGTCTCAGGCGTCCAGGACGTCTGCGCGTCCTTGAACCGCTCCCCCGGCCGCAGGCCGCCGTTGGGCGCGCGCAAGGCCGTCTCGGCCGCGCGCAGCAGCTGCAGGCGGTCGGCGCCGGCCGGCGAGAAGGGCGGACCCGCCCAGGCCAGCGCCGCGTCCGCGCCGCCCTCGCCGTCGGCGTAGCGCGAGGGTGAGACCAGCCAGTGCTCGGTGAGGGCACCCTCGAGCCGGGAGGCGACCTCGCTCGCCGGTGACTGCTGCCCCAGGCGTCGCGCCACGTCGGCAGCTGCGCGCATGCCGGAGAGCAGCACCGCCGCCGTCCCGAGCGTCGGGCCGGAGACGTCGTTCTCCCAGTAGTCAGGCGTCGTGCCGGGCATGCCGTCGTCGTCGACACGCGCGTCGACCGCGCGCGCCGCGAGCAGCACCTGCGGGCCGAGCTCGCGCAGGGTCGCCTCAGCGCCGCGCCGGTCGCCGGACCGGGACTGCTCCGCCGCGACGAACCACACAGCCCACGAGAACCACCCGCCGGCGTCGAGCTGGTCGGGCCGGTCGTCGGGCGGCCCGCTCCCGTCCGGACGCGTGCGTGCGGCCCACGTGCCGTCGTCGCGCTGCTGGGACGCGACCCAGCGGAGCACCGACACCGCTTCCGGCAGGTGGGCGGTGACCGCGTAGGCCGCTGCCACAGACGCCGAGTCGCGCGGCCAGACGTAGGACCAGATGCCGTAGGGCGCGGCGACGACCGCGCCGTCGGCTGCGGTCAGCAGCCGCAGGTCGAGCAGGGCGCGCTCGGCCATGGGCCGCAGCCCCGGGTCGCCCGGCACGTGCCCGGCCGCGAGCCAGGCCTGCTGCGACCTCGCCTCGGCGAGGGCCGCGATGCGGGCCGCGTCGTCGGCGCTCGGGTCCGGGGTGGCGAACCCGGTGCGGGGCTGGGGCGCGGCCGCGACGTACGACCCGTCCGCCAGGCGCAGGACGCTGCTGTGCGGCACCCAGCTCGCGCCCTCGGGGGCCGAGGCGTAGGCGACGACGCTGCCGGGGCGCCCGGCGATGCCGACCGTCTTCGGGTGCGGGAGCACGGCTGCGCCGCGGGGCTCAGCTGTGGCGTACGCAGTGGTGAGCGAGATCGCGAGGACCGCGACGACCGCGCCCCCGACCTTCCAGCGCGTGCTCACCTCCGCCAGGCTACCGGGCCACCCAGCAGGCGCGGGCTACGCTCGCAGCGTGCCGACCTCGACGCCCGCGGCCGACGTGGAGCCGGTGGCGCTGCCGCCGGCGAGCCGGAGCTGGCGGGTCGCCGTGACCGTGCTGCTGGTCGTGGGAGCCGTCTCGGGCACGCTGTGGGGCTACGACGACTGGTGGCCCCTGGCGCCGATGAAGATGTACGCGACCAGCACCGACCCCGACGGCGTCGTCACCGTGCTGACCCTCGAGGCACGCACCACCGACGGCTGGACGCCCGCACCGCTGACTCCCGGCAGCGTCGGCATCAACCGCGCCGAGGCTGAGGGCCAGCTGCCCCGCCTGGTGGCCGACCCGGAGCTGCTCGGCGACCTGGCTGCCACGCACGCGCGTCTGGCCCCCGGTGGTGCGCCGTGGACCGGTCTGCGCGTCGTCCGCGTCGCGACCGTCCTCCATGACGGCGGCCCGACCGGCGAGGTCCGCCGCGAGACGCTCGCGACCTGGACCGCGCCGTGAACCGCGTCGTGTCCGCGCTCGTGCCGGCGCTTCCCCGCGAGCGCGTCGCAGCGTTGCGCTGGCTGGTCTACCTGTTCATCCCGGTCGACGTGCTGCTGCTGCACACGTGGGGCGACCCGCACGGCAGCGCGAGCCCCGACCTCTACACCCCGCTGGTCGTCGGCGACCTGCTCCACCTGCCCACGCCGAGCGTCGCGCTCGTCGACGTCTGCAAGTACGGCTCCGCGGTCGCCGCCCTGCTCGCGCTGACCGGGCGCGCGCCGCGCCTGCTCGGGTGGACGGTCTTCGCGCTGTGGGGCGAGTACCAGGTCATCGCCTTCTCCTACGGCAAGGTCGACCACGACCGCTTCGACCTGCTCATCGCCCTGGCGGTGCTGCCCACGGTCGGCCGGCTGCGCGTAGGCCGCACCACCGGCCTGCCGCACCCGTCGGAGGCCGCGGGCTGGGCATTGCGCTGCATCCAGCTCGCGGTGGTCGCGACGTACTTCCTCGCCGGCGTGACGAAGGTCCGCTTCGGTGGCTGGGGCTGGGTCGACTCGGCGACGCTGGCGCGCGCAGTGGTACGCCGTGGCACGTTCCTCTCGAACTGGATGCTCGACGTGCCCTGGACGCTGCACGTCGGCCAGTACGTCATCCTGGCCTTCGAGCTGCTCTCGCCGGTCGCGCTGTTCCTGCCCCTGCGCTGGCAAGTGCGGGTGGTCGCGTTCTGGCTCAGCTTCCACCTCGCGACCTACGCCGGCATCACCATCATGTTCTGGCCGCACATCATCTGCCTGGCGGCCTTCCTGCCGCTCGAGCGGTGGTGGACCCGCCTCAGCCCGCCCACGCCTCCGCCAGCAGGTCGCGAGTATCAGCGAGCAGCTGCGGGAGCACCCGCGTCTGCGCCACCACCGGCATGAAGTTGGTGTCGCCGCCCCACCTCGGCACCACGTGCTGGTGGAGGTGGGCGGCGATGCCGGCACCGGCGATCGAGCCCTGGTTCATGCCGATGTTGAAGCCGTGGGCGCCGCTCACCGAGCGGATGACGGTCATCGCCCGCTTGGTGAACGCGCCGAACTCCGCCGTCTCGTCGACGTCGATGTCGGTGTAGTCGGGCACGTGGCGGTAGGGGACCACGAGCAGGTGCCCGGCGTTGTAGGGGTAGAGGTTGAGCACCGCGTAGACCGAGCGCCCGCGCGCGACGACCAGCCCCTCCTCGTCGCCGAGGGTCGGGATGCGGCAGAAGGGGCAGTACTCGCCGTCGTCGCCGGGCTTGCCCTCGCCCTTGATGTAGGCCATCCGGTGCGGGGTCCACAGCCGGTCGAACGCGTCCCCATCCATGGCGCCCGACCCTAGTGCGTGGCCGCCTGGCGCCCGGCGATGGCTGCCACGATCTCGGCGACCGCCTCGGAGACCGGCACGCCGTTCTTCTGCTCGCCGTCGCGGTAGCGGAACGAGACGGCGCCCTTGGCGACGTCCTCGTCGCCCGCGAGCAGCATGAACGGGACCTTCTGCTTCTGCGCGTTGCGGATCTTCTTCTGCATCCGGTCGTCCGAGGCGTCGACCTCGACGCGTACGCCGTGACGCTTGAGCTCCGCGGCCACCTCGCGCAGGTGCTCGACGTGCGCCTCGGTGATCGGGATGCCCACGACCTGCACAGGCGCCAGCCACGCGGGAAACGCGCCGGCGTAGTGCTCGAGCAGCACGGCGAAGAAGCGCTCGATCGAGCCGAACAGCGCGCGGTGGATCATCACCGGGCGCTGCCGGGTGCCGTCGGCCGCTTGGTACTCGAGGTCGAAGCGCTGCGGCAGCTGGAAGTCGACCTGGATGGTCGAGAGCTGCCACGTGCGCCCGATGGCGTCCTTGGCCTGTACGGAGATCTTCGGGCCGTAGAACGCGGCGCCGCCGGGGTCCATGACCAGCTCGAGGTCCTGCTTCTCGGCGGCCGCGCGGAGCGCCTCGGTCGCCTCGGCCCAGTCCTCGTCGCTGCCGACGGACTTCTCCGGGTCGCGGGTGGAGAGCTCGAGGTAGAACTCCGAGAGGCCGTAGTCGCGCAGCAGGTCGAGCACGAAGGTAAGCAGGCTGTCGAGCTCGCCCGGCATCTGCTCCTTGGTGCAGTAGATGTGGGCGTCGTCCTGGGTGAAGCCGCGGGCTCGGGTCAGCCCGTGCACGACGCCGGACTTCTCGTAGCGGTAGACGGTGCCGAACTCGAACAGCCGCAGCGGCAGCTCGCGGTAGGACCGTCCGCGGCTGCGGAAGACCAGGTTGTGCATGGGGCAGTTCATCGGCTTGAGGTGGTAGCTCTGGCCCTCGTCGAGCTGCATGGGCGGGTACATGCCGTCGGCGTACCAGTCGAGGTGGCCCGAGGTCTCGAACAGCGAGCTCTTGGTCAGGTGCGGGGTGTTGACGAAGGAGTAGTCGGCCTCCTCGTGCCGGCGGCGCGAGTAGTCCTCCATCACCCGGCGCACGACGCCGCCCTTGGGGTGAAAGACGGCGAGGCCCGAGCCGATCTCGTCCGGGATGGAGAACAGGTCGAGCTCGGTGCCCAGGCGGCGATGGTCGCGCTTCTCGGCCTCGACCAGCATGGTCTGGTAGTCCTTGAGCGCCTCGCGCGACTCCCACGCGGTGCCGTAGATGCGCTGCAGCTGCGGGTTCTTCTCGCTGCCGCGCCAGTAGGCGGCCGCGCTGCGCTGCAGCGCGAACGCCGGGATGTGCCGGGTCGTCGGCACGTGCGGGCCCCGGCAGAGGTCCTTCCACGCCAGCGAGCCGTCGCGCTTGAGGTTGTCGTAGATCGTCAGCTCGGCGCCGCCGACCTCGACCGAGGCGTCGCCCTCGTCGCCCGCCCCGCCCTTGAGCCCGATGAGCTCGAGCTTGTAGGGCTCGTCGGCGAGCTCGGCGCGCGCCTCGTCGTCGGTGACCACCCGGCGGGCGAACGACTGGCCCTCCTTCTGGATGGCCTGCATGCGCTTCTCGATCTTGGCGAGGTCGTCAGGGGTGAACGGGGTCTCGACGTCGAAGTCGTAGTAGAACCCGTTGACGATGGGCGGGCCGATGCCCAGCTTCGCGCTCGGGTTGATGTCCTGCACCGCCTGGGCCAGCACGTGGGCAGCGGAGTGCCGCACGACCTGGCGGCCGTCGGGCTCGTCGGCACGCACGGGCTCCACCACGTCACCCTCGGCCAGCGCGTGCGACAGGTCGCGCAGCGTGCCGTTGACCCGGGCGACCACGACCGCCTTGTCGTCGCCGAACAGGTCCGCCGCCGTCGTGCCCGTCGCCACCTCGCGCTCGGCCCGCTCGGCAGCAGTCGCGACGGTGATGCGCAGGTTCGGCACGGAGGGTCCTCTCGGCGTACGCGGCGCGCCCGACTGGCGCCCCTCCGCAGCCTACCGAGGCACGCGCAGCACCCCTCCACCCGTTTGCGGCCCACCTGGCGGGGTGACCCGGGCGAGCGGTAGCAAGGACCGGCGGCCGGTACCCCCTGGGCTACCGCCGGGCCGCGGTCGCTACCGCTCAGAGCCAGAGCACTACCGCCTGGCCGACGCTGCTACCGCTGAGGTAGCCCCACCCCTACGCCCACGTCGCGAAGCGGAGCACCGAACAGGCGAGCGGTAGCAAGGACCGGCGGCCGGTACCCCCTGGGCTACCGCCGGACCGCGGTCGCTACCGCTGAGTGCGAGGTGGTGCCGGGGGCCGCGTCGCTGCCGGCCCGGTGGAGCAGGGGTCTCGGGTGGGCGATGGCGGTTTCGAACCGCCGACCTCCTCGGTGTGAACGAGGCGCTCTCCCACTGAGCTAATCGCCCGAGTGCGACGCACACTCTAGCCGACGAACGGCACCCACTCCGGCACCCACCCGGGCGTCCCGGTCAGCCGCAGCACGAGCACCAGCACGGCGGCCACGACCACCAGCCCGACGAGCCCGACGAGCACGCGCGCCCACCACGGCGCGCGCCGCAGCCACTCCGCCCACGCGTCGAGCGCCGCCCGGAGCATCGTGAGCAGGCGCTCGGCCCACGCGAACTCGGTCGCGAGCACCGCGAGGCCGAGCACGACGACCAGCCAGCCGGGCCCCGGCAGCGGCACGAGCGCCAGCCCGCCGAGGGAGATGAGGGTGCCGACCACACCGACGAGGGCGCGCCACAGCCGCCGGCGCAGCGGGCTGGTGGCCACGTGGGTGTCCCGCCAGAGCCGGTAGCGCTCCATGCGCGTAGCCGTGGCCGTCATCTCAGACACGTCGGTCCCTCCGTGTGAGCCGACCAGGCTACTGGCGGTTTGCCGAGGACCGGTCGCGGGCAGCCACTACTCGTCGCTTGACGGACGAGCGGCGTGCACCACGAGTTCCCCGCCACGGGCTCCGCCCGTCGAGCACTGAGAGGTCGAACATGGACCGCCGCCCCGCAGCCACGGTCACGTGCGAGCTCGAGGTACGCCTGGTCGTACCCGGCGAGGCCTCCGTGCCGGTGCCCGTCCACCTCCGCTACGACTCCGCCGACCCCTACGCCGTCCAGGCGACCTTCCGCACGGGCGGGCAGGGCGTCGAGTGGGTCTTCGCCCGCGAGCTCGTCGCCGCCGGCGTCAACCGCCCGGTCGGCCAGGGCGACGTCCGCATGTGGCCCGGCGCGGGCCCGGACGACGACGACGTCGTCTACCTGGCACTGTCCTCCCCCGACGGCCGCGCGCTGCTCGAGGCCCCGGGCTACCTGCTGCGCGACTTCGTCGCCCGCACCGCGCTCGTGGTGCCCCCGGGCGAGGAGTCCCGCTACCTGGACATCGACTCGACGCTCGCCGCGCTGCTCGCGACCTGACGCGGCCTCACGGGTCGGGCGTCGTCTCCAGCAGCGCGGCGTACGCAGCGGCGACCTCCGCGGTCACCGGACCGGCTGCGAGCTCCCGCCCGTCGACGCGGGTGACCGGCATCGCGCCGCGGGTCGCCGAGGTGATGAAGACCTCCTCGGCGTGCTCGAGGACGCCCAGTGGCAGGTCGGCCTCCTGCGCGTCGGACACCTCGAGCACCAGCCCGCGCGTCACGCCGGCCAGGCACCCGCTGCGGAGCGAGGGCGTCAGCAGCTGCCCGTCGACGACCACGAAGACGTTGGACCCGGTGCCCTCGCACAGCTCGCCCCGGGTGTTCGCGATCAGCGCCTCCTGGGCGCCGCGCTGGTGCGCCCACTCGAGCGCGACGGCGTTCTCCGCGTAGGACGTGCTCTTCACGCCCGCGAGCGGCGAGCGCTCGTTGCGCACCCACGGCACGGTCACGACGGCGCAGTCGGCCGGCCACGGCGCCGCCGCCACCAGTGCGACGACCAGCGTCGGCTCGGAGTCGCCGCGGGCGGACCCGAGCGGCCCCGGCCCGCTGGTGACCGTGATGCGCAGCCGGTGCGGCGACGCGGTGGGCACTCCGGAGAGCAGGTCGTCGACAGCCGCGCGCACCAGCCCGAGGTCGGGCGCCGGCAGCCCCAGCGCGGTCGCCGACCGGGTCAGCCTCGCGAGGTGGCGCGACAGGGCGATCGGGACGTTGGCGGAGACGCGTACGGTCTCGAACACCCCGTCGCCCACGGTGAAGCCGTGGTCCAGCACCCCTACGACGGCGTCCTCGGCCGGCAGGATGCGGCCCTGGACCCAGACGGTCACGCCCGACTCCACGGCGCCTCCCTCAGCTCGATGCGAGGGACACTAGCCGCGCCGCCTTCAGCTCGG
This sequence comes from Motilibacter peucedani, assembly GCF_003634695.1. Lineage (NCBI taxonomy): Bacteria > Bacillati > Actinomycetota > Actinomycetes > Motilibacterales > Motilibacteraceae > Motilibacter > Motilibacter peucedani. Next base: position 448,494 of record NZ_RBWV01000010.1, on the reverse strand, counting down.
TCTCGCGCCACTCCGAGTCCGGGTCGGAGCCCCACGTGATGCCGGCGCCGGTGCCGAAGTGCAGCACCCCGTCGGCCAGCCAGAAGGTCCGGATGCCCACCGCTAGGACCGCCTCCTGCCGGTCGGCGTCGACCCAGCCCACCGCGCCGCAGTAGGGCCCGCGCTCTCCCACCTCGAGCTCCCGCAGCAGCGACAGGGCCGCCTGCTTGGGGGCGCCGCTGACCGAGCCTGGCGGCGAGGTCGCCGCGAGCAGCTCGCCCCAGCCGACGCCCGGCCGCAGGCTTCCGACGACCGTCGACACGAGGTGCACGAGCCCGGGATGCTCCTCGACCGCGAGCAGCTCGGGCACGCCGACGCTGCCGGCCACGCACACCCGGCCCAGGTCGTTGCGCACGAGGTCGACGATCATGACGTTCTCGGCCTCGTCCTTGGCGCTCAGTCCGCTCGCCTCGGCGGCGGTGCCCTTGATCGGCCGGGACTCGACCCGGTCGCCGTGCCGGCCGAGGAAGAGCTCCGGGCTGGCGGTGCACACCGACCCGACGCCGGGCACGTCGACCACCCCTGCGTACGGCGCCGGGTTGCCCGCCGCGAGCACGTGCGCGAGCACCACGACGTCCGCGCCCGGCGGCGCCGGCGCTCGCACCACCCGGCACAGGTTGGCCTGGTAGACCTCGCCGCGCGCGATCCGCGCCCGCACCTCGCGCACGCCGTCGACGTAGGCCTGCCGATCCAGCGACGACTTCCACGACCCCGCCGCGGGTCCGCGCCAGCTGTCCGCGGGCGGCAGGGGCGCACGGCGTACGTCTGCGAACCGCGCGGCCCGGAAGCTGCCCTCGAAGGTCGCGACGACCGCCCACCAGCCACCGAAGTCCAGGGCCGCCGGGTCGTCGACGACCTCGCGCAGCCCGGTGGCCAGGACGCCCTCGGACGCGCGGGCGCCGAACCAGGCCAGCGGTGCTCGCGACATGCCGCGCACGCTAGCCGGAGGAGCCCCGTCGCAGGGGCCGTCGCGGGTGCGGTACAGTTTCACTCGCTTCGGCCGGAGGGGAACCTCGGGGCGCTGGCATGCGGACGTGGCTCAGTTGGTAGAGCATCACCTTGCCAAGGTGAGGGTCGCGGGTTCGAATCCCGTCGTCCGCTCGGAGAGGTCGGGACCTTGACCTCGACTCGGTGGAGTGGCCGAGAGGCGAGGCAACGGCCTGCAAAGCCGTCTACACGGGTTCAAATCCCGTCTCCACCTCCGAAGGCACCGTGCTCGGTGCGTTCTGCGGGCGATTAGCTCAGTGGGAGAGCGCTTCCTTGACACGGAAGAGGTCACTGGTTCAATCCCAGTATCGCCCACCGCTCGAGATGTGCATGAGGGAGCCCCGTCAGCCCACCGGCTGACGGGGCTCCTTCGTCTGTCGATCAGGCAGGGACTCTTACCTGTGTCGTTCGGGACGTCGGCGGGATGGGGTTGCTCCCGTACTCCTCCGCCGTGAACTCGACACGCAGCTTGCCCGCGTGCAGGTCGTGCCCGAAGAACTCCTGCGAGATGCGAGCGACCCCGTCCTCGTCGCAGCCGGTCATGCCGAAGCCAGGGTGCGTGCCCGCCCAGTCGTCCAGGCGCTTGCCGTCCTGTGTGGCAGAACCGTAGAGAGCCACCTCTGCACCTGGGGTGCAACCGGATGCCGAGACCCAGACGCGAGTGACAGGCTGGAAGTCAGGTTGGTCGGACCAGAAGTTGACGTCAGTTACCTCAATCGGGGCTGCGCGGTGGTTGACCTGGATCCGGAGCGTCCTGGCCGAACGGGCCCGCGGAGGGATGGTGGCCTGTGAGGTCTTCGTGTCGAGGCGCGCGGCGCCGCCAGTCACCGTGAGCCTGATCCTCACCTTGCCCGGGTGGATGTCCGGGCTGGTGAACTCGTCCGCGAAGCGGAAGCTGCCGGCTGACGTGCAGTCGTACTCTCCGAACGCCAGGCTGCCCTCCACACGAGTCAACGGTCGACCGTCCTGCCACATCGCGTCGGTCATCTGGATGTGCGAGCCAGGCCGGCAGCCGGTCACTGTCGCGTCGATCGACACGGCGTTCACGAGCTGCGGTTCGGCGAGCCCGAGATCACCCAGGAAGATCGGCGACGTTCGGTGGCTCACGTGGATGACGAGCTTTGGCTGCGGTTGCGTCGCCGCGGCCGCCGCGGGCACGGCAAGACACCCAGCAGCTGTCAGAGCGACGAGAACGGCGATAGGTCGGCGCACGGAAAGATCCTCCCCTGCACGGCGACCGGCCCTCGGTCGAGGCCCCACCTTTGTCGCCGAGCCCGTGCACTGTGCCATCACTCGTTCGGCCCTGTCCCTGTATTGGCGACAACCCCCGGACCGAGGCCCCGCTACTCCGCCGCGAGCAGCCGCGCCTTCTCGGCCTCGACGTCGAAGTCGGCGCCCGGCCACTCGAGGTGCTGGGCCTCGAGCAGCTCGACGAGCAGCGAGGTGACGGCGAAGTCGCGGTACCACTTGTGGTCGGCCGGCACGAGGTACCACGGCGCCGCATCGGTCCCGCAGCGCTCCAGCACGTCCTGGTACGCCTGCTGGAAGGCCGGCCACTTCGCCCGGTCGTCGACGTCGCCCGGGTTGTACTTCCAGAACTTCGTCGGGTCGTCGAGCCGCGCGAGCAGCCGCTTCTTCGACGTCTCGCGCGAGATGTGCAAGAAGACCTTGACGAGCAGGACGCCGTCGGCGACCAGCCCGGCCTCCCACTCGTTGATGCGGTCGTAGCGCGCCTCCCAGACCGCCGGGGGCAGCAGCTCGTGCACGCGCACGGCGACGATGTCCTCGTAGTGCGAGCGGTCGAAGACGCCGATCTGGCCCGGCCGCGGCAGCTTGGCCTCGATGCGCCACAGGAAGTCGTGGGCGCGCTCCTCCTCGGTCGGCGCACCGAACCCGGCGATCGTGACGCCCTGCGGGTCGACCTGGCCGAGCACGTGGCGCGACACGCCGCCCTTGCCCGAGGTGTCCATACCCTGCAGCACCACGAGGACCCGCTGCCGGCCGCCGGAGCGTCCCACCGCGTACAGCCGCTCCTGCAGGTCGGCGAGCCGCGGCGCGAGGTCGGCCTGCAGCTCACGAGCCGCCGACTTGCCGCCGGAGATGCCCGGCGTCGCACCGGTGCTCGTGCTCAGCAGGTCGACACCGTGCCCCGGCTCGAGCCGCAGGAGGTCGGTCAGCTGCGCCGGGTCGACGGCGCGCGAGTGCTTGCCCACGGCCGCATCGTGGCACAGCGACGTGTGGACCGGACGCCCTAGGAGAGAGTGTGGGCATGGCGAACACGGCGAAGGCAGAGCAGGACACCACCGCGGCGGCGCGGCTCGACGTGCCGGTGGTGGTGCTGAGCCACCGCGCGCCGGTGCAGTTCCGGCGCGAGCAGGGCAAGCGGCTGATCCGTCGGGGCGCCGGCGGCCTGGTGACGGCGCTGGTCGGCCTGGCCGGGCAGCTCGACGACGCGGTGTGGGTGTGCGCGGCGACGACCGACGAGGACTCGGCGGCGGCCGCGGAGCACGACGGCGGCGCGGTGCCCCTGGTGATGACGGCCGAGCCGACGCCGGCGGACGGCAACGAGGCCGACGACGCGCCCGTGCTCGGCGTGCGCCTTGTCGACGTCGACCCCGAGCAGCACGAGGACTTCTACCAGGTGGTCTCGAACCCGCTGCTGTGGTTCATCCAGCACGGGCTCTACGGACTCGCGACCTCGCCCAACATCGGCCGCACCGAGCGCGACGCCTACGAGCAGGGCTACGTGCCGGTCAACGAGGCCTTCGCCGACGCGGTCGCCGAGGAGGTCGAGGCGCGCGGCGGGCGCGCGCTCGTGATGCTGCACGACTACCACTTCTACCTGGTGGCCGACCGCGTCCGCGCGCGCTGCCCCGAGGTCGTGCTCTCCCACTTCATCCACATCCCGTGGCCGGGGCCCGACGCATGGCTCGTCCTGCCGGCCGACATCCGCGAGCAGATCCTGCGCGGGCTGCTGGGCAACGACGTCGTCGCCTTCCACACCGAGCGCTTCGCCCGCAACTTCCTGCTGTGCTGCCAGGAGCTGCTCGGTCTGCCGATCGACCTCGACACCAAGACCGTGCGCGTGGGTGGCCGCGTCGTCGCGGCGCGCACCTACCCGATCTCCATCGACGTCGACGCCCTGGTCGAGATGGCCACCTCCGACGAGGTCGAGGAGCTCGCGGCCGAGCTGCAGCGCGAGCTGCTGCCCGACGGCCAGCAGCTGCTGCTGCGCGTCGACCGCACCGACCCCTCGAAGAACATCGTGCGCGGTTTCCTCGCGTTCGAGTTGCTGCTCGAGCAGCACCCGGAGCTGGTCGGCACGCTGCGGTTCCTCGCGTTCCTGCAGCCCAGCCGGCTCGACGTCCCGGAGTACAGCGACTACCTCGGCCGCATCGGCGCGATCGTCGCCCGGGTCAACGCCAGGCACGCGCGGGCCGGCGTCGCCCCGATCGACCTGCGGCTCCAGGAGCACTACCCGACCGCGGTCGCGGCCTACACGCTGTGCGACGCGGTGATGGTCAACTCGCTCGCCGACGGCATGAACCTGGTGGCCAAGGAGGCCGTGACGGTCAGCCGGCACCACGCGGTGCTCTGCCTGTCGGAGAGCACGGGAGCGCACGCCGAGCTGGGCGCCTTCGCCGTGACGCTGAACCCGTTCGACATCCAGCAGCAGGCCGACGCGCTCTACGCGGCGCTGACCATGCCGGCGCGCGAGCGGGCCGACCGGCAGGCGGCCGCCGCCAACGTCGTGCGCGGCAACGACGTGGCCAAGTGGCTCGACGCGCAGATCGCCGACCTACGCCTGCTCACCGGGCTGTGGAGCGAGGAGCCGGAGGGCCCGAGGCTCGCGCCGGCGGCGCGCGACTGAGCGGGCGCTAGTGCCCGTTGACGGCGAGGCCGAGCACCACGCCGTAGGCCGCCACGGCGATCACGAAGACGGCGCCGCCGACGACGAGCGCCACGCGACCCAGCGTGTCCCACGCGTCCTCGACGGACTGTCGCCGGACGTAGGGCGTGTCCAGGGGGTCCTGCGCGGACGACTCCGACCGGGGCTGCTCGACCGAGTGGCTCATGCGGGCGATTGTGCCCTGCCCGGCCGTGCTCACGCACGGCCGGGGTGAGGGCCTCAGGGCCGCACGCGCCCGCTGCGCCGGACCTCCTTGTGGAGCGCCTTCCACCTCGCGCGCTCGACGGCCTGGAGGCGCACGTCCTGGCGCCGTGCGATCCACGCGGCCTCGCGCTCGAGCTTGCGCCAGCTGGCGAGCCGTCGCTCCGCCAGCTCGCCCGACTCGATCGCCTCCTGCACCGCGCAGCCCGGCTCGGCAGCGTGCCTGCAGTCGGCGAAGCGGCACCGCTGGGCGAGCGCCTCGACGTCGGCGAAGGCCAGGGCGAGCGCCTCCTCCCCTGCCGCCACCCCGATGCCGCGCAGACCGGGCGTGTCGAGCAGGAACGCGCCGCCGGCGAGCTCGACGAGCTCGCGGTGCACGGTGGTGTGCCGGCCCTTGCCGTCGGCGCGGGTCTCGCCCACGACGGCCGCGCCGCCCAGGGCGGCGACGAGCGAGGACTTCCCCGCTCCCGAGGGCCCGAGCAGGCACAGCGTGGTGCCGGGCGACGCGTACGCGGTGAGCAGCTCCAGCCCCTCGCCGGTGCTCGAGCTCGTGACCAGCACGTCGACGCCGGGTGCCCAGCCGGCCACCTCCTCGCGCAGTGCGTCGGCGTCGGGCGCCAGGTCGGCCTTGGTCAGCACGACGAGAGGCTGGGCGCCGCTCTCCCAGGCGAGGGCGAGCAGCCGCTCCACGCGCCCGGCGTGCGGTTCAGGCTGCAGCGGCTCGACGACCACAGCTACGTCGACGTTGGCCGCGAGCACCTGGACCGCGCTGGTGCCGGGGGCCGCGGACAGCCGCTGGAAGCAGGTGCGCCGTGGCAGCACCTCGACGACGCGGCCGTCGTCGAGGAGCACGGAGTCACCGACGGCGGGGGCCGCCGCCGGCTCGGTGAGCGCGCGGGCGAGCAGCGCCGGCGCGACGGCCGCGCGCAGGGGTCCGCTGGGGGTGCGCACGTCGCACCAGCCGCGGTCGACGCGCGTGACGGTGGATGGTCCTGAGAGTGGTGCTGGATCAGCGGGCAACGCGGGAGTCCTTGTCCCGAGGGGCCTCGCTCAGCAGGAGCGGAGGCCGCGACGACGGTGGGCGGGCGCGCGGAAGGTCGTGTCCACGGCTGGCTCCTCTCGTCGTCGCTGCGCTGGCGGGGAGACGCTAGCGCTCGGTGTGCACCGGTGTCAGCGGGTTTTCGGCGAGCGCGGGCGCCGACGGCGCAGCAGCCGCCTCGGGGTGCTCCTCGCGCAGCCGGCCCGCGTCGATCGCCGCGTTGAACGCAGCACCGATGAGCACGCTGATGGCGAGGAAGTAGAGCCACACCAGCACCACGATCGGCGCCGAGAGCGGGCCGTAGATCGAAGCGCCGCCCACGCTCGCCGCGATGACCGTGCGGAGCACCCAGCTGAGCAGGAGCCAGAGCGCGACGGCGAGCCCGGCGCCCGGGAGGTCGCGGCGCCAGCGACCGCGTACGGGCACCGCGAAGTGGTAGAGCGTCGCGAGGAACAGCACGCACAGCAGCAGCACCGTCGGCCAGTAGGCCGCGTTGACCCAGACGCCGAAGCCCCGGGGCAGCGCGTCGCCCACCAGGCCGGGCCCGGCCACCACCAGCGGCAGGGCCGCGCACCCGACGAGGAGGGCGAGCACGTACAGCGTGAAGCTCAGCGCCCGCGTGCGGATGATGCCGCGGTGCCCGCCCAGGCCGTACATGATCGTCACGGTGTCGATGTAGACGTTGAGGGCCCGCGAGCCCGACCACAGCGAGAGCAGGAAGCCGACGGAGATGATGTCGATGCGCCCGCTGCTGTTGAGGACGTCGTCGAAGGTCTTGGCGATGACGTCGTCGACCGTGCTCTGGTTCAGCGCCGAGGACGCCGCGCGCACGATCGAGCTGCGGATCTCGGCCACGACCGCGTCGCCGAGGACCGGGCGCACGAAGAAGCCGAGCGAGCCGACGAGCCCCAGCAGCAGCGGGGGCAGCGAGAGCAGTGCGAAGAATCCCGCCTCGGCGGCCAGCCCGGTGACGCGGTACTTGAAGCAGGCGCGCACGGTGTCGGCGATGACCCTCCGCGCACCCGACGACACAGCGCTACGGTACCCACAGCACCGTGCCTGACCCGCCCGCCGCACGCACGCGGCCGGTCGTGGACGGCCGGTCTCAGCATGCGGACCCGAGTTGCCGTTCCGGGGCCGGAGCGAGCACTCTGGGGAGCATGACAGGCCTGCGCCTCGTGGCGCGTCTCCACGTCGACCTCGGTCACGTGTCGAGCGCGGTCTGTCTGCCCTGCTGAGACGGCAGGCTCACTCCCCCCTGCGCGGCTGACGGGCACTGCGCGTGCCCTGAGGCACCTCCTCCCCCGCACAGCGGCTCGCGCCGCACGCGGTCGGCCGCAGAGTGGCGGCGCCGCGGTGCACCACCCCTGACGAAGGAACTTCCCGCGTGCCGCCTGCACAGCCGTCGACCACTCCGCGGCGCAAGAAGGGCGAGGGCCAGTGGGCCCTCGGCTACCGCACGCCGCTCAACGCCAACGAGCAGGTCAAGCGCGACGACGACGGCCTCAACGTGCGCGCCCGCATCCTCGACGTCTACGCGCGCGGCGGCTTCGAGTCGATCGACGGGCAGGACCTGCGCGGCCGGATGCGCTGGTGGGGGCTCTACACCCAGCGCCGCCAGGGCATCCCGGGTGGCCAGACCGCCACGCTCGACCCGGCCGAGCTCGACGACGAGTACTTCATGCTGCGGGTGCGCATCGACGGCGGTGGCCTGAGCCTCGCCCAGCTGCGGGTGCTGGCGGGCATCTCCACCGACTTCGCCCGCGGCACCGCCGACATCACCGACCGGCAGAACATCCAGTACCACTGGATCCGCATCGAGGACATGCCTGAGGTGTGGGCGCGGCTCGAGCTGGTCGGCCTGATCACGACCGAGGCCTGCGGCGACACCCCGCGCACCATGCTCGGCTCGCCGGTCGCCGGCATCGCCGCCGACGAGATCCTGGACGGCACCCCCGCGCTCGAGGAGATCCGGCGCCGCTACATCGGCAGCCCGGAGTTCTCGAACCTCCCCCGCAAGTTCAAGACCTCGGTCAGCGGCTCACCCCGCCAGGACGTCGCACCTGAGCTCGACGACGTCTCGTTCGTCGGCGTCGAGCACCCGGAGCACGGCCCCGGCTTCGACGTGTGGGTCGGCGGCGGTCTCTCGACCAACCCGATGCTCGCCAAGCGGCTCGGCGCGTGGGTCCCGCTCGACGAGGTGCCCGAGGTCTGGGCCGCGGTCGTCTCGGTGTTCCGCGACTACGGCTACCGCCGCCTGCGCAACCGGGCGCGCCTGAAGTTCCTCGTCGCCGACTGGGGCGTCGAGCGCTTCCGCGAGGTGATGGAGACCGAGTACCTCCACCGCCCGATGCTCGACGGGCCGGCTCCGACGCCCCCGCGCGCCGACGAGCGCGACCACATCGGCGTCCACCCGCAGAAGGACGGCCTCTTCTACGTCGGCGTCGCCCCCCGCACCGGCCGGGTCAACGGCACCCTGCTCGGGCAGGTCGCCGACCTGGTCGAGTCGGTGGGCAGCGACCGGGTCCGGCTCACCCCGCAGCAGCACCTGCTCGTCCTCGACGTCCCCGGCGACCGCGTGGAGGAGCTCGTCGCGGCCCTCGCCGCGCTCGACCTGCCGGCCCGGCCGTCCTCGTTCCGCCGCGGCACGATGGCCTGCACCGGCATCGAGTTCTGCAAGCTGGCGATCGTCGAGACCAAGGCGCGCGCCAGCGCGGTCATCGACGAGCTCGAGCGGCGCATGCCGGAGTTCGACGCCCCGCTCTCGGTGCACCTCAACGGCTGCCCCAACGCGTGCGCGCGCACCCAGACCGCCGACATCGGGCTCAAGGGCATGGTCATGACCGGCGCCGACGGCGAGCACGTCGACGGCTTCCAGGTCCACCTGGGCGGCGGGCTCGGGCTGCACGCCGGCTTCGGGCGCAAGCTGCGCGGGCTCAAGGTCACCGCCGAGGAGCTGCCCGACTACATCGAGCGGGTCACCACCCGCTTCTCCCAGCAGCGCCAGGGCGACGAGGCGTTCGCCGCCTGGGTCGCCCGGGCGGAAGAAGCCGACCTGACATGAGCGTTGCACCCGACGAGCGGGCAGTGGTCTTCCACTGCCCCTACTGCGCCGAGGAGGACCTCCGCCCGTCGGAGGCGAGTCCCCGAGCGTGGACGTGCGGCGCGTGCCGTCGGGTCTTCGAGGTCCAGTTGCTCGCGATCAGTGCCGACTCAGCAGGGAAGGAGGCCCGATGACCTGCGCTGCAGACGCCCACAGCGGCCTGCGCACGCCCGAGGAGCTGCGCGAGCTCGCGCTGGCCGCCGGCCGCGAGCTGGAGGACGCCTCCGCCGAGCAGGTGCTGAGCTGGGCCGCCGAGACCTTCGGCGACCGCTTCGCCGTCACCGGCTCGATGGGCACCGACACCGTGCTCTCCCACCTCGCCTCGCGCGTGGTGCCGGGCATCACCGTGCTGTTCCTCGACACCGGCTACCACTTCGCCGAGACGCTCGGCACTCGTGACGCGGTCGACGCGGTCTACGACGTGCGCGTGCGCACCCTGCTGCCGATGCTCAGCGTCGCCGAGCAGGACGCGGCCTACGGCCCCCGCCTGCACGACCGCGACCCCGACCTCTGCTGCTCGATGCGCAAGGTCGCGCCGCTCGACGCCGCGCTCGGCGACTACGACGCCTGGGGCACCGGTGTACGCCGTGACGAGTCCCCGCTGCGCTCCCTCACCCCCGTGGTCGGGTTCGACGCCAAGCGCGGCAAGGTCAAGGTGAGCCCGCTGGCCCGCTGGAGCGCCGCAGACGTCGAGGCCTACGCCGCCACCCACGGCACGCTGGTCAACCCGCTGGTGTGGGACGACTACACCTCCATCGGCTGCGCACCCTGCACCCGTCGCGTCGAGCCCGGCGAGGACGCCCGGAGCGGGCGCTGGGCAGGCTCGGCGAAGTCCGAGTGCGGCATCCACCTCTGAGCCCCTCCTCTCCCGATGAGCACGACGACACGGCGGCCAGCAGGTCTGGCGCTCCAACCACACCACTTCAGTAGACTGGGCGAGTTCAAACCTGACCCGTCCAGTCAACTTAGCACCTCGCGAAGGGCCACTCCATGACCCGCACGACCCGCTGGCGACGCACGCTCGCCCTCGCCGCCGCCGTCCCCCTGGTCTCGGCGCTGGCCGCCTGCGCCAGCGCCGACTCGAAGCCGCAGTCCGGCTCGTCGGCCTCGACCCCGGCCGCCGCCTCCACGACCGACTCCGCCGCCCCGCTCGCGGAGTCGAAGACCTTGCGCCTGGGCTTCTTCGGCAACGTCACGCACGCCACGCCGCTGGTCGGGCTCAAGGAGGGCATCTACGCCAAGGCCCTTGGCTCTACGACGATCTCCACCAAGATCTTCAACGCCGGCCCTGCCGCGGTCGAGGCGATCACGGGCGGCTCGCTCGACGCGGCCTACCTCGGCCCGAACCCCGCGATCAACGGCTACGTCAAGAGCAAGGGCAAGCTGCTGCGCATCATCGCCGGTGCCACCTCGGGCGGAGCCGCCCTGGTCGTCAAGCCCTCGATCACCTCGGTCGCCCAGCTCAAGGGCGCCAAGCTCGCCACCCCGCAGCTCGGCGGCACCCAGGACGTCGCGCTCCGCGCGTTCCTCAACACCCACGGGCTCAAGGTGCCCGTGTCGGGCAAGGGCGACGTCTCGATCATCAACGCCGAGAACGCGACGACCCTCCAGCAGTTCCAGGCCGGCGCGATCGACGGCGCCTGGCTGCCCGAGCCCTGGGCCTCGCGCCTGGTGATCGAGGCCGGCGCGAAGGTGCTGGTCGACGAGAAGACGCTGTGGCCCGCCGGGAAGTTCGTCACGACCCACCTGGTCGTGTCGCAGGAGTTCCTCGACAAGTACCCCGGCACCGTCAAGAAGCTGCTCGAGGGCCAGGTCGAGACCACCGCCTGGATCAAGGCCAACCCCGACAAGGCGAAGGCCGACGTCAACGCCCAGCTGGCCGACCCCGACATCTCCGGGAAGGCCCTCGAGCAGGACGTCCTCGACGCCGCCTGGAAGAACATCGCGGTGACCGACGACCCGATCGCCAGCTCGCTCAAGCAGTCGGCGCAGAACGCGGTCTCGGCCGGCCTGCTCGACCCGCCGGACCTCTCCGGCATCTACGACCTGCGCCTGCTCGACCAGGTGCTGCAGGAGCACGGCGAGCCTGCGGTGGACGCCGCCGGTCTCGGCGTCTGAGGAGGAGACCAGATGACTGCCGCACCCGTCGTGTCGGTGAAGGACGTCCGCAAGGCCTTCGGCCGCGGGGCCTCCGCCGTCTTCGCGCTCGACCGCGTCTCGCTCGACGTGGCGCCGGGCGAGTTCGTGGCGCTGCTCGGCGCGTCCGGGTGCGGCAAGTCGACCCTGCTCTCGCTGATCGCGGGCCTGGACGAGCCGAGCGCCGGCTCGATCGCGGTGGCCGGGGACGGCGCCGCGCTCATGCCGCAGGAGGGCGGGCTCTTCCCCTGGCTGACCGCCGGGCGCAACGTCGAGCTAGCTCTGCGCCTGCGCGGGATGGGCCGCTCCGAGCGCCGCACCGAGGCCGAGCGCCTGCTCGGCCTCGTGCGGCTGGAGGGCGCCTACGGCAAGCGGCCCCACGAGCTGTCAGGCGGCATGCGCCAGCGCGTGGCCCTGGCCCGGGCGCTGGCCCAGCAACGCCAGGTCCTGCTCATGGACGAGCCGTTCTCCGCGCTCGACGCCATCACCCGCGACGCGCTGCACACCGAGCTCGTGCGGCTGTGGGAGGAGACCGGGCTCGCAGTCGTCTTCGTCACCCACAACGTGCGCGAGGCCGTACGCCTCGGTCAGCGCGTCGTGCTGCTCTCCTCGCGCCCCGGGCGGGTGCTGCGCGAGTGGCAGGTCGACCTCCCGCAGCCCCGGCGCATCGAGTCCGAGGGCGTCTCCCGGCTCGCCGGTGAGATCACCGAGCACCTCAGCGCCGAGATCCGTCGCCACGCCAGCGCCAACGGTGCAGGATCGTCCCGAACCGAGGAGCCCCTCGATGTCCGTCGATGAAGAGATCCTGCGAGGCGCGCCCGTGAGTGCTGAGGACGACCGGCTGGAGGCAGGCCTCGACGCGCTGGCGACCGAGGCGGAGAGCCGGGCGCCGTGGTGGCGGCGCGCTTCCACCGCCGCCTTCCCGCCGGTCGCCGTCACCGTCGGGCTGCTCGTCGTCTGGAACGTCTACGTCGCCGCGTTCCGGCCGGGCTCCAACGTCTTCCCCGGTCCGGCCGACGTCTGGAGCAGCTTCCGGCACCAGTGGCAGCTCGGCACCATCCCCGAGGCGTTCCAGGGCAGCCTCGAGCGCGCGCTGGTCGGCTTCCTGCTCGCGCTGCTGGTCGGCACCGTCCTCGGCGTCCTGCTCGCGCAGGTGAGGTTCGTCCGCGCCGGCTTCGGCCCGCTGCTCACCGGCCTGCAGGTGCTGCCCTCGGTCGCCTGGGTGCCGGTGGCCGTCATCTGGTTCGGCCTGACCGAGAAGGCGATGCTCACCGTCGTCCTGCTCGGCGCGGTGCCCTCGATCGCCAACGGCCTGCTCGCCGGCGTCGACCAGGTGCCCCCGCTCTACCTGCGGGTCGGCCGGGTGCTGGGCGCCCGCGGCCTGCGCGCGGTCTGGCACGTGGTGCTCCCCGCGGCGCTGCCGGGCTACATGGCCGGGCTCAAGCAGGGCTGGGCGTTCTCGTGGCGCTCGCTCATGGCCGCCGAGCTCATCGTGCGCACGAGCGACATCAAGCTCGGCCTCGGCTCGTTCCTCAACAACGGGCGCGACCTCAACGACCTGCCGTGGGTCTTCTCCGGCGTGCTCTGCATCCTCGTGGTCGGCATCGTCGTCGAGCTGGCGATCTTCGCCCCGGTCGAGCGGCTCGTGCTGCGCCGCCGCGGGCTGCTGCAGGCGCGCTGATCCGGCAGCGTTCTCCTCAGGAGCGCGCCCTCGCGGCCGACGTGAGGCCCATGGCACAGAAGAGCGCCCGGGCAGCCACCAGCGAGACTGCCACCGGCGTACCCGTGCACGTCGGGCGCCAGGGCATCTACGACGCCGACGGCACCCTGCAGGCATACGAGCTGCTCTTCCGCTCGGCGACCGACGCCTCGGCCGCGCAGGTGGCCACGGCCGACGCCGACCGGGCGACCACGGCCGTCATCGTCGCCGCCTTCGCCGACTTCGACGCCTCGCTGCTGCTGGGCGGCCGCCGGGGGTTCGTGAACCTCAGCCGCGCCTTTGCGGTCGGCGAGCTGCCCGTGCCGTTCTCCCCCGACGTGGCGGTGCTCGAGATCCTCGAGTCCCTGGTCGTCGACGACGAGCTGCTCGCCGGTGTCGAGCGGCTCAAGGCGGCCGGCTACCGCATCGCGCTCGACGACTTCGTGCTCTGCGCCGAGACCGAGCCGCTGCTGCCCTTCGCCGACTACGTGAAGGTCGACGTGCTCGAGACCACGTGGGACGAGGTCGTCCGCGTCGCCGGCGTGTCGGCGGGCCACGGCGCCGTCCTCCTCGCCGAGAAGATCGAGGACGCCGCGATGCTCGAGCGCTGCCGGGCGCTCGGCTTCGAGCTGTTCCAGGGCTACCACCTCGGCCGCCCGCAGACCATGACGACCCAGACTCTCGCGCCGGCCCAGCTCGCCGCCGTGCAGCTGCTCGCGGCGCTGGCCGACCCGGCCGTCGAGTTCGACGCCGTCGAGCGCCTGGTCGCCCAGGACCCCGCCCTCACCTGGAAGCTGCTGCGGGTCGCCAACTCGGCCGGCTCGGCGGCCAACCGCAGCATCGGCTCGCTGCGCGAGGCGATGGTGCGGGTGGGCCTGGCGCAGCTCCGTGCCTGGGTGATGCTGCTGAGCGTCTCGACGGTCGCGGCCGGCTCGGGCGGCTCCGACATCGAGGCCGTGACCGCGCGGGCCCGCGCCTGCCAGCTGCTCGCCGACCGCGTGCCGCGGGCGAGCCCCGACACCGCGTTCACGCTCGGGATCCTCGAGGGCGTCGCCGGCCTGCTGGGGATGAGCGGCGCCGACCTGCTCACCCAGATCCCGCTCGAGGGGTCCCTCGCCGACGGCCTGCGCGGCGAGCCCACGCCCGAGCGCGCCGTGCTCGAGGTGGTGCTCGGCCACGAGCGCCACGACCTCGGCGCGGCCCGCTCCCACGGCATCGACGTGGGCGAGCTCTCCTCGGCCTACCTCAGCTCGCTGCGCTGGTCGCACGAGTCGCTGCGCTCAGCCGAGTAGCCCCGTCGGCCTGGACGCTCGCGTCGAGCACGAGCCCGGCGGGCATCTGGTCGCCGGGCAGCACGGCCGCGAGCTGGCCGAGCAGCGCGTCGCGGGCGCTGCCGAAGGTGTGCCCGTAGGCGCAGAGCCCGTCGAGCGCCGAGCTCGGCTCGGCGACGACCGCCTGCCAGCGCCGGGCGCCACTGCGCTCGTCGCGCTCCAGGCGCAGCTGCGCGTGCACCGTCTGCATGATGGCTCCCCCTCCGTGCCGTCCCACCTGTGCTGAGCAGCTCCGCAGCCGCGTGATGCACCTGGGTCGGCACGGGTCTCGGTAGGCTGCCGCCCGACATGAGCGACTCCCCCGAGCCCTCGCCCGACCCCGGCTACCCGCTGCTGCTGGGGCTCGCCGGGCGCCGGGCGCTCGTCGTGGGCGGGGGCCCGGTGGCGCTGCGACGCGTACGCGGTCTGCTCGACGCCCGCGCCGACGTCCTGGTCGTCGCGCCCGACGTCATCGGCGACCTCCGCACGCTCGCCGAGTCGGGCGCCGTCACCTGGCGGCGGGGCGACTACGAGCCGGCCGACCTCGCCGGCGCCTGGCTCGTGCAGACGGCCACGGGCTCCCCCGCGGTCGACTCCGCGGTCGCCGCGGACGCCGAGCGGGCGCGCGTCTGGTGCGTGCGCGCCGACGACGCAGCCGCCTCCACCGCGTGGACGCCCGCAGTGTCCCGGCGCGGCGACGTCGTGGTCGCGGTCTCCGGCGGGCGCGACCCCCGCCGCGCCCGCGCGCTGCGGGACGCCGTGGCCCTGGCTCTCGACACCGGCTCGCTCCCCCTGCGCAGGCACCGCCCGCCCGCCGACGGCATGGGCTCGGTGGCCCTCGTCGGCGGAGGGCCCGGCGACCCCGGGCTGCTCACGACGCGGGGCCGGCGGCTGCTCGCGGAGGCCGACGTCGTGGTCACCGACCGGCTGGCCCCGCTCGCGCTGCTCGACGAGCTCGACGACGACGTCGTCGTGGTCGACGTCGGCAAGCAGCCCGGCAACCACCCCGTGCCCCAGCGCGACATCGAGCGGCTGCTCGTCGAGCACGCGCGCGCCGGGCGGCGGGTGGTGCGGCTCAAGGGCGGCGACCCCTACGTGTTCGGCCGCGGCCCCGAGGAGCTCGCCGCCTGCCGCGCGGCCGGCGTGCCGGTCGAGGTCGTGCCCGGCGTCACCAGCGCGGTCGCCGTCCCCGCCGCCGAGGGCATCCCGGTCACCAGCCGCGGGTTGGCCCGCTCCTTCACCGTCTCCTCGGGGCACGACCTGCTCGAGCCTGGCGTCGCCGGAGGTCTCGCTGCGCTGCTCGGCTCCGGCGGGACGCTCGTGCTGCTCATGGGGGTGACGCACCTCGGTGCGGTGTCGGAGGCGCTGCGCGACGCCGGCGCCGACGCGGCGCTGCCCGTGGCGGTCGTCGAGTCCGGCTACACCGCCCAGCAGCGGCTCACCCGGGCCACCCTCGGGACGGTGGCCGAGGTCGCGACGCAGCGCGGCGTACGCGCCCCCGCCGTCGTCGTCGTCGGGGCGGTCGCCGCATGGAGTGAGCCACCCCGGGGCAGGCTGGGGTAGCGCGCCGCGCCCGATGAGAGGGTGGGCGCCGAACAGGCGCGCTCTCGCGCGCCCTGGACACGAACGAACGACGTGAGGGAGAGCATGGAGGTCTGGCCGGGAAGCGCGTACCCCCTGGGTGCGACATTCGACGGCGCGGGGACCAACTTCGCGCTGTTCACCGAGGTTGCCGAGCGCGTGGAGCTGTGCCTGTTCGACAGGGACGGCACCGAGACGCGGGTCGACCTCCCCGAGGTCGACGCCTTCGTGTGGCACGGCTACCTGCCCCGGGTCCGCCCCGGGCAGCGCTACGGGTTCCGGGTCCACGGGCCCCGCGACCCCGGGCAGGGGCTGCGGTGCAACCCCGCGAAGCTGCTGCTCGACCCGTACGCGAAGGCATACGAGGGCGACATCGACTGGGACGAGGCGCTGTTCGACTACAAGTTCGACGCGCCCGACCAGGTCAACGACCTGGACTCGGCACCGCACGCCATGAAGTCGGTCGTGATCAACCCCTACTTCGACTGGCAGGAGGACCGGCACCCCCGCCGGGGCTACCACGAGACGGTGATCTACGAGGCCCACGTCAAGGGCCTCACGATCCAGCACCCCGACATCCCCGAGGAGATCCGCGGCACCTACGCGGGGCTCGCGCACCCGGTGATGATCGACCACCTGAAGTCGCTGGGGGTCACGGCCGTCGAGCTGATGCCGGTGCACCAGTTCGTGCAGGACCACCACCTGGTCGAGCGCGGTCTGAAGAACTACTGGGGCTACAACACCATCGGGTTCTTCGCCCCGCAGAACACCTACTCCTCGAGCGGCCAGCGCGGCGAGCAGGTGCTCGAGTTCAAGTCGATGGTGCGCGCGCTGCACCAGGCCGACATCGAGGTGATCCTCGACGTGGTCTACAACCACACCGCCGAGGGCAACCACATGGGCCCGACGCTGTCGTTCCGCGGCATCGACAACCAGGCCTACTACCGCCTGGTCGACGGCGACCCGCAGCACTACTACGACACCACCGGCACCGGCAACACGCTGCTGATGCGCCACCCGCACGTGCTCCAGCTGATCATGGACTCGCTGCGCTACTGGGTCACCGAGATGCACGTCGACGGCTTCCGCTTCGACCTCGCCTCGACCCTGGCCCGCCAGTTCCACGAGGTCGACCGCCTGTCGGCGTTCTTCGACCTCGTGCAGCAGGACCCGATCGTCAGCCAGGTCAAGCTCATCGCCGAGCCGTGGGACGTCGGCGAGGGCGGCTACCAGGTCGGCAACTTCCCGCCGCTGTGGACCGAGTGGAACGGCAAGTACCGCGACACCGTCCGCGACTTCTGGCGCGGCGAGCCGGCGACCCTGGCGGAGTTCGCCTCGCGCCTGACCGGCTCGAGCGACCTCTACCAGGACGACCGGCGCCGGCCCTTCGCCAGCATCAACTTCGTCACCGCCCACGACGGCTTCACGCTGCAGGACCTCGTGTCCTACAACGACAAGCACAACGAGGCCAACGGCGAGGGCGGGGCCGACGGCGAGAGCCACAACCGCTCGTGGAACTGCGGCACGGAAGGCCCGACCGACGACGTCGACATCGTCGCGCTGCGCGAGCAGCAGAAGCGCAACTTCCTCGCGACGCTCGTGCTGTCGCAGGGTGTGCCGATGATCCTGCACGGCGACGAGATGAGCCGCACCCAGGGCGGCAACAACAACGTCTACTGCCAGGACAACGAGATCGCGTGGGTCGACTGGAAGGAGTCGCGCGCCGAGTGGTCGCTGCTCGAGTTCACCCAGCGGGTCGTGCGCCTGCGCCGTGAGCACCCGGTCTTCCGCCGCCGCCGCTTCTTCCACGGCCGCCCGATCCGGGGCACCGAGGACGCCATCAGCGACATCGCCTGGTTCAAGCCGAGCGGCGAGCTGATGGGCGGAGGCGACTGGGACCAGGCCGAGGCCAAGGCCGTCGGCGTGTTCCTCAACGGCGACGCCATCAGCGAGCCCGACGAGCGCGGCCAGGCGGTGAGCGACAACTCGTTCATCCTCGCCTTCAACGCCTCGCACGAGCCGGTGTCCTTCACGATGCCGGACGGCGCCTACGGCTCGGCGTGGGACGTCGAGCTCGACACCGCCGCTCCCCTGGTGGAGGACCGTCCGCCGGTCAAGGCCGGCAACGACATCGAGGTGGAGCCGCGCTCGCTGCTGATCATGCGCCGGGCGCACTGATGCCCAGCACACCGAGCGGCCGGCCGGTGCCGACCGGCACCTACCGGCTGCAGCTGCGGCCGGAGTGGGGCTTCGCCGACCTCGCGCAGCAGGTCGACTACCTGCGTGACCTGGGGGTCTCGCACGTCTACCTCTCGCCGGTGCTGCAGGCCGCGCCGGGCAGCACCCACGGCTACGACGTGGTCGACCACACCCGGCTCAGCGACGACCTCGGTGGCGCTCAGGCGTTCGCGCAGCTGCGCGAGCGCCTGGGCGCGGCCGGGCTCGGCGCCGTCGTCGACGTGGTGCCCAACCACATGGCCGTGCCGACACCGGAGACGCTGAACGGCGCCCTCTGGTCGGTGCTGCGCGACGGGCCGGGCTCGCCCTACGCCCGGTGGTTCGACGTGGACTGGTCGGTCGAGTCGCACGCGCTGCTGATGCCGGTGCTCGGCTCGCGCATCGGCGAGGTGCTCGACGGCGGCGAGCTCACCCTCGACCTCAAGGGCGACGAGCCGCTGCTGCGCTACTACGACCACGTGTTCCCGGTGCGCCCGGGCACGGAGTCGCTGCCGATGCCGCAGCTCGTCGACCGGCAGTGGTACCGCCTGGCCTACTGGCGGGTCGCCGACGAGGAGCTCAACTACCGCCGCTTCTTCGACATCGACACCCTGGCCGGGCTGCGGGTCGAGGACGAGGCGGTCTTCGCCGAGACCCACGCCGTGCTGCTCGCGCTGCTGCGAGAGGGCGGCATCGACGGCCTGCGCATCGACCACCCCGACGGCCTCGCCGACCCGCGCGGCTACCTGCGCCGCCTCGACGCGGCCACGGGCGGCGCGTGGGTCGTCGTCGAGAAGATCCTCGAGGGGCACGAGCAGCTGCCGGAGGACTGGCCGTGCGCCGGCACCACCGGCTACGACGCGATGCTGCGCGTCTGCGGGCTGTTCGTCGACCCCGCCGGGCAGGAGCCGCTGACCACCTTCTACGACTCCCTGACCGGGCTCGGGACCGACTTCGCCGCCGTCGTCGAGGAGTCCAAGCGCTGGGTCGTGGAGCACGCGCTCTACGCCGAGGTCGCCCGGCTGGTCGAGGTGGCGGCCGCGGTCGCCTCCGACGACGTGCACCACCGCGACCACACCCGTCGCGGCCTGCGCGAGGCCATCGTCGAGCTGCTGGTCGCCTTCCCGGTCTACCGCGCCTACGTCGTCCCCGGCGAGGAGCCGTCGGCCGAGGCCGTGCGGGTCGTCGACGAGGCGACCGAGGTCGCGCGCGCGCACCTGCCCGAGGAGCGGCACGACACCCTCGACCTGGTGCGCGAGCTGGTCCTCGGCCGCCTGGGCCGAGGGCCGAAGCGCGACGAGTTCCTCACCCGCTTCCAGCAGACCTGCGGGCCGGTGATGGCCAAGGGCGTCGAGGACACCGCGTTCTACCGCTGGCACCCGCTGGTCGCGCTCAACGAGGTCGGCGGCGACCCGACGCGCTTCGGCGTCTCGGCCGACGAGTTCCACGAGTGGGCCGCCGGGCAGCAGGAGCGCTGGCCGCTGGCGATGACCAGCCTGTCGACGCACGACACCAAGCGCTCCGAGGACGTGCGGGCCCGGCTCGCCGTCCTCAGCGAGATCGCCGCCGAGTGGGCCACCGCGGTGACCGAGTGGCGCGCCCTCACCGCCAAGCACCGCAGCAGCGAGGGCTGGCCCGACCCGTCCACCGAGCACCTCGTGTGGCAGACGGTCGTCGGAGCCTGGCCGATCGACGCCGAGCGGCTCACCGGCTACCTCGAGAAGGCCACGCGCGAGGCGAAGGTGCACACCACGTGGACCTCCCCCGACGAGGCCTACGACGCGGCGGTCAAGGGCTTCGCCGAGTCGGTGCTCGCCGACGACGAGGTCGTCGCCGCTGTGTCGAGGTTCGTCGAGCGCCTCGCTCCCGCCGCCCGCGCCAACCTGCTGGGCCAGAAGCTCGTGCAGCTGACGATGCCCGGCGTGCCCGACGTCTACCAGGGCACCGAGCTCGTCGACCTGTCCCTCGTCGACCCCGACAACCGCCGGCCGGTCGACTACGACCGCCGACGCGACCTCCTCCAGTCGCTCGACGGGGGCGCCGCGGCCGACGGCGTGGACGCCGAGAAGCTGCTCGTCACCAGCCGTGCCATGCGGCTGCGCGCCGAGCGGCCGGGGTCCTTCGACGCGGCCGCCGGCTACACCCCGCTGGCCTCCAGCTCGCCCCACGCCGTGGCCTTCCTGCGCGGCGACGACGTGGCGGTCGTCGTCACGCGGCTGCCCGAAGGGCTGGCGCGCAGCGGCGGCTGGGGCGACGCGACGGTCGCGCTGCCCGAGGGCACGTGGACCGACCGGCTCGGTGGCGGCACGAGGAGCGGCGGCGACGTACGTCTCGCCGACCTCCTCGGGACGCTGCCGGTGGCGCTGCTGACGAGGTGACCTGCGGTGTCGATGTTCGCTGACGAACCCGTACGCCCCGCGGCCTACGAGCGCTTCGTGCGCCCGGTGCCCCGCTGGTTCGCGGAGGCCGGGCTCGGGATCTTCGTCCACTGGGGTGCCTACTCGGTGCCCGCGTGGGCGGAGCCGACGGGCGAGCTGGGGGCGGTGGACCCGGCGTACTGGTTCGTCCACAACCCCTACGCCGAGTGGTACGCGAACACCATCCGCATCGACGCGTCGCCGGCGCAGCTGCACCACCAGCAGGTGCACGGCGGCGCACCGTACGACGACTTCCTCGACCAGTGGCATGCGGAGGAGTTCGACCCGGCCGGCATGGTCGAGCTCTTCCGCAGGGCCGGCGCGTCCTACCTGGTCCCGGTCACCAAGCACCACGACGGCATCGCCCTGTGGGACGCGCCCGGCACGGGCACGCGCAACACCGTGCACCGCGGGCCCCGTCGCGACCTGGTGGCCGCCTTCGCCGACGCGACGAGGGCGGCCGGCATGCGCTTCGGGGTCTACTACTCCGGTGGTCTTGACTGGCACGCGGCGCCGTTCCCGCCGCTGACGACCGACGACTTCTCGGAGCACCGGCCCAACGACGAGACCTACGCCCGCTACGCCCACGCGCACCTGGTCGACCTGGTCGAGCGTTACCGCCCCGACCTGCTGTGGGGCGACATCGAGTACCCCGACGCCGGCAAGCCCGAGAGCGACTTCAGCATCGCCGACGTCTTCGACCGCTTCTACGCCGCAGCGCCGGAGGGTGTCGTCAACGACCGGCGGGGGCTGACGCACTGGGACTTCCGGACCAGTGAGTACCAGCTCGGCACCTCCGTCGAGGGCACCGGCCCCTGGCAGAACACCCGGGGCATCGGACTGTCGTTCGGCTACAACTCGGTGGAGGACGCCAGCCACCACCTCGACGGCCCTGCTGCGGTCAAGCTCCTCGTCGACGTGGTGTCGCGCGGCGGCACCCTGCTCCTCAACGTCGGCCCGGACGCCGCAGGCCGCGTGCCTGAGCTGCAGCGCCGGTGCCTCGAGGGCCTCGCCGACTGGATGGCGGTCAATGCCGACGTGGTGAACGCCGTGACGCCGGTGGACCCGTCGCTCGCCCGCCCGTCCGACGAGCCGTGGGTGCGCTGGACCCGCCGCGGCGACGAGCTCTTCGCGGTGGTCGACGCCAGCGAGCCGGTCACGCTCGACTGCGATCCCGCCCGCGTCGAAGGCGACCTGCGAGTACCGGGCGGTCTCCGCGTGGTGCGCCTGCGGCTGCGCTAGACCGGTCCTGGAGTACCGCCGACCGGCACCCGAGGCGGAGGCCTGGCCACGCGGGAGTGCCTACGGTCAGGACCATGACTCCCACCCTGCTCCGCGCTGCCGTCGTCGGCCTGGTGGTCGGCGCCGCCACGTCGTGGGCCCAGACCGTCCTCCACGGGCCGTGGTCCGCGCTCGCGAACGCAGCCTCGCCCTGGGTGGCGCCGGCCTTCGTCGTCGGGGTGCTGGCCCCCACCCTGGCGCTGGCGCTCCCCGCAGGAGCGCTGCTGTGCGTGGCCGAGGTCGCGGGCTACTACCTCACAGCGGGAGCACGTGGCTTCCCGGTGGGCGCCCACGTCAGCACCTGGGCGGTCCTGGGTCTGGTCGCCGGCCCGGTGTTCGCCGGCGCGGGCTGGCTCTGCAGGCAGGGCCCGAGCGTCGGGTGGCGTGCGGTGGGGGCCGCAGCCGTACCCGCGATCCTGCTCGCCGAGGCAGCGAGGTACGCAGTGGTCCTCCACTACCGCGGCGAGGCGGCGCTGTTCGCCGTCCTCGCCGCGGTTGCGGGTCAGGCCGTCTGGGCGGTGGCCTCCTCGAACGACAGCCGCAGCGGCGCGGAGAGCGAGAGGCGGTGAGCCGCAGCCTTCGGCGGGTCGGCCGGCCGACGCAGGTGCCAGTCGGTCACCTGCTGGTAGGCCGCGGCGACCGCGAGCAGCCGGTCCTCCGCGTAGGCCGACGCACCGAGGATCGCGCCGACCGGCACCGTCGCGCCGTTGGGTGAGGTGGTGAAGCCGATCGGCATGGTGATCTCCGGCAGGCCGAGGATGTCGAAGGGGACCACGTCGGTCTGCAGCACGACGTCGCAGTGCTCGAAGAAGGTCGCGTAGACCCGGTCGAGCAGCTCGGCCTTGGCCCGCTGGCCGGTGATGAACTCGTCACCGGAGAGGAAGAGCCCCTGGATCCACGAGCCGAGCGAGACGCCGAACAGCCGCACGTCCTCTCGCAGGAACGGCAGGAACGGCTCGGTGCGCTCGGGCAGCCGCACGGCGTTGAAGGCGCCGGTCAGCAGCGCCCACTCGTCGGGCAGGGCCACGTCGACCAGGTCGACCTTGTGGATCGACTCGAGGGTGTCGAGGTAGGCCTTGCGCTGCGCCGCCTGCGGCCCGCTGACGTAGCCCGGCGGAACGCCGATCTTCGTGCGCCAGCGGATCGAGGGCTTGCCACCGGTGACCACGGGAGCAGCGGCCTTGACGTAGTCGGCCGGCTTGGGCAGGCCCAGGGTGCGCGGGTCGGCCGGGTCGGCGCCCGCCATGGCGGTCAGCATGATGGCCGCGTCCATCGCTGTGCGAGCCAGTGGTCCGGAGTGGTCGCGGGTGAAGCTGAGCGGGATGACGCCGTGGATCGAGACACGACCCATCGTCGGCTTGAGGCCGGTCAGGCCCTGCTGCGCCGAGGGCAGGATGATCGAGCCACCCGTCTGCGTGCCGATGCTCGACGCCGCGAGACGGGCCGCCGTGGAGGTCGCCGGGCCGCTCGAGGAGCCGCCGGGGTCGTAGCTGGGGTCCGTCGGCGTCCACGCGTTGACCGTCGTGACCTCACCGTTGGGCTTGGTGGCACGGGTCGTCGCGAGCGGGCCCATCTGGCCCTTGCCGATGACGAGCGCGCCGACCGCCTTCAGCCGCGCCACCGCCGTCGCGTCGTAGTCGGGCACGAAGCCCTCGAAGATCGTCGAGTTGGCGGTGGTCTCGGTGCCCTTGGTGAAGTAGTTGTCCTTGATGCACAGCGGCACGCCGTGCAGCGGCGATCGGCCGTCGCCCCGGCCCGCGGCCTTCGCCTCCGCGGCGACGGCACTGCTGCGTACCGCGTTGTAGGCCTTGTAGGTGCCGTCGAGCTCGGCGATGCGCGCGAGGTACGCGGCGGCCAGCTCCGCGGGCTTCACCGCTCCGCTGCGGATCTGGTAGGCCGCCTCGGCCACCGTCAGCTCGGTGATGTCCGCGACCGCGGCCGCCCGCGGCTTCACCCACGCCTCGGGCGAGAACGTCGGGGTGGGCGCCGGCTTCGGGTCGGAGTGCTTCTCGCCCGTGGCTGCGAGAGCCTGGCCCGGGGCGAGGGTCGCGCCGCCGGCCGCCGCGGCCGCGCTCACGGCGAGCGTGCGGGCGAGGAAGCTGCGCCGGGCCATGCCCTTGTCGAGCGGCGCGGCGGTGTCGTCGAGCGGTGTGTCCCTCATCAGTCGTGCACCTTCCCGCTCCAGGCCTGGAGGATCGAGGGGTAGAGGGCCGGAACGGCCTGCTGCTGCGCGTACTCCGGTGACGTGGCGGCCGGCAACCAGGGCGAGATCTGCGGGACCGTGCCCGTCAGCAGCCCGCGCACGCTGGCCAGCAGCCCCTCCTGGGAGGGCGAGCCCGTCGCGGGGTCGGCGGGCCCGGTCGGCGCGAGCACGCTGATGTCGATGCCCAGCAGGGCGAGACGGGTCCGGATGTAGGCATCCAGGTCCGCATCTGTCGGTGTCACAGAGTCTCCCTCGTGGTCGTCGTCCCCGCGAGGAGCACACTCGCCGAGCCGTGTTTCGCGACTGCTCCTGCGATGTGACGTTCGCGTGTCGTTGCTCCGGGTTCCCGGTGGCTTAGGGAGGCGCTCGCGGTGGGAGGCTCCGACCCGTGACGTACTTCCGAGTGTGGGCGCCTGACGCCGAGTCCGTAGAGGTCGAGACCGGCGGGCGCCGCGTGCCCCTGTCCGCGCAGGCGCAGGGGTGGTGGGGGGTCGACGTCCCGGAGGCCCAGCACGGCACCGACTACGCCTACGTCGTCGACGGCGGCGACCCGACCCCCGACCCCCGCACGCGCTGGCAGCCCGAGGGCGTCCACGCCGCGAGCCGCGTCTACGAGGACCGCTTCGAGTGGACCGACGCGGCCTGGACCGGTCGCCAGCTCGCGGGCTCGGTGGTCTACGAGCTGCACATCGGGACCTTCACCTCCGAGGGCACCTTCGACGCTGCGATCGGCCGCCTCGACGCGCTCGTCGAGCTCGGTGTCGACCTGGTGGAGGTCATGCCGGTGGCCGCCTTCCCCGGCACCCACGGCTGGGGCTACGACGGCGTCCACCTCTACGCGGTGCACGAGCCCTACGGCGGCCCCGACGGGCTCAAGCGGTTCGTCGACGCGTGCCACGCGCGAGGTCTCGGCGTCGTGCTCGACGTCGTCTACAACCACCTGGGCCCGAGCGGCAACTACCTCGGGCGCTTCGGCCCCTACTTCACCGACCTTCACTCGACCCCGTGGGGCCAGGCCGTCAACCTCGACGACACCGGCTCGGACGAGGTGCGCCGCTGGGTCATCGACAACGCGACGCAGTGGCTCGGCGAGTTTCACATCGACGGGCTGCGCCTCGACGCGGTCCACGCGCTCGTCGACGAGCGCGCCACCCACCTGCTGGCCGAGCTCGCGGCCGAGGTCGACCGCTTGTCTACCGCGATGCGGCGACCCCTGTCGTTGATCGCCGAGAGCGACCGCAACGACGCGAGCTTCGTGCGCCCGCGCGAGGCCGGGGGCTACGGACTGACGGCGCAGTGGGACGACGACGTGCACCACGCGCTCCACGCGCTGGTCACCGGCGAGGGACAGGGCTACTACAGCGACTTCGCCGAGGACCCCTACCTCGCCCTGACCCGCGCGATGACCGGCGCGTTCTTCCACGCCGGCACCTGGTCCTCGTTCCGCGGCAGGCACCACGGCGCGCCCGTCGACCGGGAGCTCACCCCTGCGTACCGCTTCGTCGCCTACACCCAGACCCACGACCAGGTCGGCAACCGCGCGACCGGCGACCGCCTGGCCGCGACGCTGTCCGACGGCCGGCTCAAGGTCGCGGCCGCCCTCGTGCTCGCCTCGCCGTTCACGCCGATGCTGTTCATGGGCGAGGAGTACGCGGCGGCGACGCCCTGGCAGTACTTCACCGACCACCAGGAGCCCGAGCTGGCCGAGGCCATCCGGCAGGGGCGGCGCAAGGAGTTCGCGGGCCACGGCTGGGACGCCGAGGACGTGCCCGACCCGCAGGACCCCGCGACCCGCGACCGCTCGGTGCTCGACTGGGACGAGCGCGCGCGCGACGAGCGCGGGCTGCTCGCGTGGTACCGCTCGCTCATCGCGCTGCGGCGCACGCGCCCTGAGCTCACCGACCCCCGGCTCAGCGAGGTGACGCTCTCGGTCGAGGGCTCCGTGGTCGTGCTCGGCCGCGGCGTGGTGCAGATGGTCGCCAACCTCGGGACCGAGCAGGCGCAGCACGCCGTCACCGGCGAGGTGCTGCTGGCGAGCGAGGACGGCGTACGCCTGTCCGGCTCCGCACTCACCCTGCCGGCCGACTCGGTCGCCGTCGTGGAGCTCGACGCCTGAGCCCTTCCGTCGGGTGAGCCGGAGGGCTACGGTCGGCGCGTGCGCACCGTACGCGTCGCCGTGGTCCTGCTCCTCTCCACCGTCCTGGCCGCGCCCGCGTCGGCTGCCGAGGGGCCGCCGCTCGCGCCGACCGGTGTCGAGGAACTACGCCGGCATCACCGACGACCTGGTCGTCGGCACCAACGGGCCCCCCGGCCACGAGCAGGCGGTCGCCAGCGACCGGAACGGCACGCTGCACGTGCTGGAGACGGCCGGGCTCGGGAACCGTTCGGAGGTCTTCGCCGTCAACCGCCACGACCTGATCGTCGGCCGGATCTTCACCCACGAATGGGACGAGGAGGGCTACTCGAGCGAGGAGGACCACCAGGTCGTCTGGCGCGGTCCCGACGCCCAGCCCGAGGAGCAGTACCCCGTCAACGACCCGGTCCAGGGCGACTTCGTCGGCATCGCCGACGACGACGCCATGCTCATCTACGCCGGGTTCTCCATCTGGGACCCTGCGACGCGGACCCGGCAGCCGGTCCCGGACGGGGCGTTCGGCATCGCCCCCGGTCGCCGGCTGCTGGGCTGGAACTACCGCTACGACGAGGAGGGCGCCCACTGGGTGCGCCCGAGCGTGCGCGGCCCGGGCGGCACGACGCAGCTGCAGCCTCCGCGGGGCGCTGACGTGGCACCCGCGGGCTACCTCTCGCACACGCTGGCGCAGGACGGCCACGTCCTGGGCAGCTACGTCGCGCGGCAGGGCACGGGCGGCCTGGCGCTCTGGGAGCCCGACGGTCGCGGCCGTGCCCTCGTCGCGCCCGGCGGCGTGGACGTCGTGAGCGGGGTGATCGGCTACGACGGCGACGTCGCCGCGTGCGCCGGGCCGCCGCCGTGCCGGCCGGTCGTCTGGCGCCACGGCCACGCCGCGAAGGACCTGCCCCTCCCGCGCGGCTCGCGGGTGGTGGGGATCAGCGCGAAGGAGCGCGTGGCCGTCGAGGTGCCTGGACCGTCAGGCCCGTCGGTGCAGGTGCTGGACCGCCACGGCTGGTGAACCCGGTCAGCGCGCCAGGGCGGTGAGCCTGGAGAGCGCGCGGAGGTACTTCTTGCGGTAGCCGCCGCGCAGCAGCTCGTCGGGGAACAGCTGGTCGAGCGGCACGCCGCTGGCGCGCACGACGATGTCACGGTCGTACATCCGGTCGGCCAGCACCACGAGCCGCAGCGCCGCGTTCTGGTCGGCCACCGGCGTGACGCCGAGCAGGTGCACCGCGGCCACCCCGTCGAGCAGCGCGCCGTAGCGGCTGGGGTGCACGGACGCGAGGTGCGCGAGCAGCACGGCGAACTCGTCGAGCGTGGCGCCGTCGCGCGCCCCTGCTGCGGCGCGCACCTCGTCGTCCGACAGCGGCTGCGGTGCCAACGGCAGGCCGCGGTGCCGGTAGTCCTCGCCGTCGATGCGCACGGAGGCGAACCGCTCCGACAAGCCCTGGATCTCGCGCAGGAAGTCCTGCGTGGCGAAGCGGCCCTCGCCCAGGGCGCCGGGCAGCGTGTTGCTGGTCGCCGCCAGGCGCACCCCGCGCTCGGACAGCCTCGAGAGCAGCGAGGAGACAAGCACCGTGTCACCCGGGTCGTCGAGCTCGAACTCGTCGATGCAGACCAGGCGGTGCTGCCCCAGCGCGTCGACGGTCCGGGCGAAGCCGAGCGCGCCGACCAGGTTGGTGAACTCGACGAAGGTGCCGAACGCCTTGGGCCCGGGCGCGGCGAACCACAGCGAGGCCAGCAGGTGCGTCTTGCCCACGCCGAAGCCGCCGTCGAGGTAGACCCCGCCCGGCCCGGTCGGCGCAGCCCGCCGGAACAGCCCCTTCTTCGGCGGGGACGACAGCTCTGCGGCGAAGCCCGACAGCGCCGCGACGGCAGCCGCCTGCGTCGGCTGCGCGGGGTCGGGCACGTAGGTCTCGAAACGTGCCTCGGCGAAGTGCGGCGGCGGCACCAGCTCGGCGACCAGCCGCTCCGGCGACACGCGCGGCGCCCTGTCGGAGAGCCGGTCGACGTCGCGGAGCTCGGCTGCGGTCACGGCGCACGACTCTACGTGGCCTGCCAGACTGCGCCGGGTGCAGCGACTGCTCCCCTCCCCCGCCGGACCGCTCGACGACGACGCGCTGTTCGAGGCGTACGCGTACCCCGTCGACCGCCCGTGGGTGCGCGGCAACATGGTCGCCTCCGTGGACGGCGCTGCCACCGCCGACGGCCGCAGCCGCGGCCTGTCCTCCGCCGCCGACCGCCGGGTCTTCCGCGTACTGCGCGCGCTGGCGGACGTGGTGCTGGTGGGGGCGGGCACCGTACGCGCCGAGGGGTACGCAGCGGTGCTGCCCAAGGAGACGTTCCCCGAGCGCCGGGCGGCGGCCGGACAGCCGCCCACGGCGGCCATCGCCGTGGTCTCGCGGGCGCTCGACCTCGACCTCGGCTCGGCCCTGTTCACCGGCGGCGCCCGCACCCTCGTCGTGACCAGCGAGGCCGCCGACCCCGCCCGCGTCGCGGCGCTCGCCGAGGTGGCCGACGTGGTGGTCGCCGGCGAGCACGAGGTCGACCTCGCGTCCGCGGTGGACCAGCTCGCCGAGCGGGGTCTCGAGCGCGTGCTGTGCGAGGGCGGCCCGGGCCTGCTGCGCGACGTCGTCGCGGCGGACCGGCTCGACGAGCTCTGCCTCACCGTCTCGCCGCAGCTGCGCGCCGGCGACGCGCCCCGGGTGCTGCACGGGCCGTCGCTGTTCGCCGGCCTCGCACTGACCGGCGTGCTGGAGGAGGACGGCTCGCTGTTCCTCCGCTACGGCCGCGGAGGGGCGTAGGTTCGAGCGGTGACGGAGTCGCAGCGCGAGCCGGTCCCCCGCCCCGACGGCAGCGAGCTGGAGGTGGCGCTGGCGTTCCTGGGCTTCGTGCGCTCCAGCGTGCTGAAGAAGACCTCCGGGCTCGACGAGCAGCAGCTGCGCCGTCCCGGCGTGCCCAGCGGCACGTCCCTGCTCGGTCTGGTCCACCACCTCACCGGCTGCGAGCGCTACTGGTTCGGCTACCACCTCCGCCTTGACGTGCCCGAGGAGTCGGCCGACATGGCCATGGAGGCGCCCAGGTCGGCGAGCGTGGCGCAGGTCCTCGAGGCCTACCGCACCGCCATCGCCGAGAGCGACCAGCGCATCCGGGAGATCGACGACCCGGCAGCGCCCATGGCGCGAGCGGTGGACGGCCGTCAGCTGCCGCTGCGGTGGGTGCTCGCCCACATGACCGGCGAGACCGCCCGTCACGCGGGGCACGCCGACATCCTGCGCGAGATGGTCGACGGGGTCACCGGACGCTGAGCGCGGCCGCGACCAGCGGCACCTGCAGCGGCAGGCGTACGAGCGTGGCGAGCAGGTAGGCCACGGACCGGCGGTCGCGCCACGCCGACCACGCCATCCACACGTTGGCGGGGAACACCGCCACGAGCAGGGCCGCCGTGGACAGAGCGGCCGCCCGGCGGACGCGACCGCGGGCGAGCAGACCCGCCGCGCATCCGAGCTCCGCCGCACCGCTCACGTACACCCACGTCCGCTGGTGGCCGATCATCGGCGGCACGATGCGCACGAACGGCTCGGGATGGGCGAAGTGGAGCGCGCCCGAGGTGGCGAGGAGCGACGCCAGCGTCCGCCGGCCTGGTGCGAGTCGGTG
Source organism: Motilibacter peucedani (assembly GCF_003634695.1). Lineage (NCBI taxonomy): Bacteria > Bacillati > Actinomycetota > Actinomycetes > Motilibacterales > Motilibacteraceae > Motilibacter > Motilibacter peucedani. Next base: position 418,583 of record NZ_RBWV01000010.1, on the reverse strand, counting down.
CACGTGACCAGCATCCCTGTCGGTCCGGCGTGCCAGGATGCCGGACATGCAGCTGCCCGTGATGCCGCCCGTGGCGCCGATGCTCGCGAAGGCCGTCAAGGACATCCCGACCGGGGACTACCTCTACGAGCCCAAGTGGGACGGCTTCCGCTGCATCGTCTTCCGCGACGGCGACGAGGTGGAGCTCGGGTCGCGCAACGAGCGGCCGCTGACGCGCTACTTCCCCGAGGTGGTCGCGGCCGTCCTCGAGCAGCTGCCCGAGCGCTGCGTCGTCGACGGCGAGGTCATCGTGCCGAGCGCGACGGGCGACACCCTCGACTTCGAGGCGCTGCTGCAGCGCATCCACCCGGCCAAGTCGCGCGTCGACCGGCTCGCCGCCGAGACGCCCGCCTCCTTCGTCGCGTTCGACCTGCTGGCCCTGGGCGACGACGACCTGGTGCCGCTGCCCTTCGCCGAGCGCCGTGCTCGCCTCACGCAGGCTCTCAGCGCAGCCCGGGCCCCGGTATTCGTCACCTCGGCCACCGACGACGTGTCGGTGGCCCGGGGCTGGTTCGAGTCGTTCGAGGGCGCCGGGCTCGACGGCGTGGTCGCGAAGCCGACGGCGACCGCCTACCAGCCCGACGTCCGGGCGATGCTCAAGATCAAGCACGAGCGCACCGCCGACTGCGTCGTCGCCGGCTTCCGGTGGCACAAGAGCGGCGACGTCGTCGGCTCGCTGCTGCTGGGGCTCTACGCGGCCGACGGAGCGCTGCAGCACGTCGGCGTCTCCGCCTCGTTCCCGATGAAGCGGCGCGCCGAGCTGGTCGAGGAGCTCGCGCCGCTGCGCATGGACGACCCCACCGGCCACCCGTGGCAGCAGTGGGCCGAGGCAGAGGCGCACGCCGAGGGCCGCCTGCCGGGCGCCCAGTCGCGGTGGAACGCCGGCAAGGACCTCTCGTGGGTGGCGCTGCGCCCGGAGCGCGTGGTGGAGGTGCGCTACGACCACATGGAAGGCACCCGCTTCCGGCACACCGCGCAGTTCAACCGCTGGCGACCGGACCGCACGCCCGAGAGCTGCACCTACGCCCAGCTCGAGGTGCCGGTGAGCTACGACCTCGGCGAGGTGCTGTCGGGAGCCTGACCGGTACGGTGAGCGCGTGTACACGATCCTGGTCCTCACCGAGGATGCGCTGACGGCGCACGACGTCGCCCGCATCGCCGCCCTCCACGGCGACGAGCCCGTGCAGGCCCACGTGCTGGTGCCGGTCGAGACGCACGCCCCGACCCTGGTCGACACGCTCGACGAGGTGGCCCTCGGGCGGCTGGTGCCGCGTACCGAGCTGCGCAGCGACCCGAGCGGCTACGCGCAGACCGCCCTCGACGCCTCGCTCGCCGCTCTGTCGGAGGTCGGCGTGCAGGCCGGCGGCGAGCTGGCCGGCGACGACCCCGTGGGCGATGCCGTGACGGCCGCCACCCGCGCCGACGAGGTCATCGTCGTCACCGCGCCGCACCTGGTCGAGGAGGCGCTGCGCCGCGACTGGGCCTCCCGGGTGCGCGAGGCGACGGGCAAGCCGGTGCTCCACGTCGTGGCGGGCACCGACCGCGTCGTGTCCTAGAGCGTCTTGCACAGGACGCGGACGCAGAAGAGCCCCGCAGCCGTCGTGGCTGCGGGGCTCTGGGAGCGGAGGACGAGCTAGAGGCGGATGCGCTTCGGGTTGGCGACGAGCACGATCTCCTCGGAGCCGGCCTCGTGCATCTCCACGGTGTCGATCATGGCACTCCCCCTTCGTGTTGCGGCGTCTGTGATGCTCAACAGCGCTACTGACAGTGTGATTCCACGCGGCGCCGGTGGGGAACCGTGCCCTTTGTCACACGACGTGACCGGAGTGGGAAGGTGCCCGTGCCGCTCTCCGCCCGCCTCGACCGGCTGCAGCAGCGCCGCCCCGCGCTGGGCCTGCCCATCGCTGTGGTCTACAAGTACGCCGACGACCAGGGCCCCTACCTCGCCGCGCTGATCACCTACTACGGCTTCATCTCCCTGTTCCCGCTGCTCCTGCTGCTCTCGACCGTGACCGGCTTCGTCCTCGCCGGCGACGCGTCGGCACGTGACGCCGTGGTCGGCTCGGCGCTGCACCAGTTCCCGATCGCCCGCCAGCAGCTGGACGAGAACCCCGCCGGCATCGGCGGCGGCCCGACCGGTCTGGTCATCGGACTGCTCGGCGCGCTGTACGGCGGGCTCGGCATCGGCCAGGCCGTGCAGAACGCCATGAACACCGTGTGGCAGGTGCCGCGCAACAACCGGCCGAACCCGCTCCTCGCCCGCCTCCGCGGACTGGCGCTGCTCGCGACCGCAGGGGTCGCAGTGGCGCTGACCGCGGTGCTCTCGTCGCTGGCGGCCGGCGCCGGCGCGTTGACCGAGGGGCACGGTACGTGGTGGCAGCTCGTCGTGCGCGCGGGCTTCGTGGCCGGCTCGGTCGTGGTCAACACCGGCGTCTTCGTCCTCGCCTTCCGGCACGCGACGACCCGGTCGCTGACCATCCGGCAGGTCATCCCCGGGGCGGTGTGCGCGGCCGTGGTCTACCAGCTGCTGCAGAGCTTCGGCGCCACCTACGTCTCGCACGTCGTGCGCAGCGCCAGCGCCGTCAACAGCCTGTTCGCGGTCGTGCTGGGCCTGCTCGCGTTCCTCTACCTCGCGTCGGCCGCCACCGTGCTGTGCGCCGAGATCAACGTCGTGCGCGTCGACCGCCTGTGGCCGCGGGCGCTGCTCACGCCGTTCACCGACGACGTGGACCTGACCCCGGGCGACGAGAAGACCTACACCGGCACCGCGAAAGCCGCTCGCAGCAAGGGCTTCGAGCAGGTCGACGTGACGTTCGACAAGCAGGACTAGTCGCTCGCGGGCTTCCTCGCGCGGCTCGGCTGCACGCGTGACGGCTCACCCGGCATCTTCGGGAAGTTGGGCGGGTAGGGCGCGTCCTCGAGCTTGCGGTCGACCGCGTCCTTCTCGGCCCACTCGAGCAGCGGGTCGATGCCCACCGCCACGTCGTCGATGCCGGCGTGCACGTCGCCGAGCTCGGCGAAGCGCGCAGGCACGGTGGCGATGGTGAACGACGTCGGGTCGACGTGCGCCAGCTCGCCCCATGTCAGCGGTGTCGAGACGCGGGCGTCGGGCGAGGCCCGCACGGAGTAGGCCGAGCGGATCGTGCGGTCGCGCGCGTTCTGGTTGTAGTCGACGAAGATCTGCTCGCCGCGCTCCTCCTTCCACCACTTGGTGGTGATGAGGTCGGGCGCCCGCCGCTCGGCCTCGCGCGCAAAGGCCAGGGCAGCGCGGCGCACGTCGGTGAACTCGTAGGTCGGCTCGATGCGCACGTAGATGTGCATGCCGCGGTTGCCGCTGGTCTTGGGCCAGCCCACCCAGCCGAGCTCGTCGAGCATCGGCTTGATGACCTCGAGCGCCACGCGGCGCGCGTCGTCGAAGTCGGTGCCCGGCTGCGGGTCGAGGTCGATGCGCATCTCGTCCGGGCGCTCGGTGTCGGCGCGCCGGGAGTGCCACGGGTGGAACTCGACCGTCGACATCTGCACGCACCACACCACGTCGGCGAGGTGGGTGACGCACAGCTCGTCGGCGTGCCGACCGCTGGGGAACTTGACGCGTACGGTCTGCAGCCAGTCGGGGTGCGAGGTCGGCACCCGCTTCTGGTAGATCTTCTCGCCCTCGGCGCCCTCGGGGAACCGCTGCAGCATGCATGGCCGCTCGCGCAGCGCGCGCACGATCCCGTCGCCCACCGCGAGGTAGTAGTTGACGAGGTCGAGCTTCGTCTCGCCACGGGCGCTGAAGTAGACGCGGTCGGGGTTGGTCACCTTGACGACACGGTCACCGACCTCGACCTCGGTGAACGGTGAGGCCATGGCGCGACGCTACTACCTCGCCCTGGCGCCTACCTCGCCTTGACCGGCACGCGCGGCGCGACCGGGCGCTCGACCCGCCACACGTGGCCGTAGCGGTCCGTCTCGCAGGGGTGCGCAGGCGCACGTGCATCATGCTGTGCCGAGCGGAGCTGTAGCGAGAGGACGGCCGATGAGTCCACTGACGGTCGCAGTCACGGGTGCCGCCGGCGGCATCGGCTCGGCGCTGCGCACCGGGCTGGATCCTGCGCTGTTCACGCTGCGACTGCTCGACATCGTCCCCACAGAGCGCCGCCACCCTGGTGAGGACGTCCGGACGGTCGACCTGCGCGACCTCGCGGCGACGGAAGACGCACTGGCCGGCGTCGACGCGGTGGTGCACCTCGCCGCCCGCGCGCACGAGGCGAGCTTCGACCAGATCCAGGACAGCAACGTACGCACCACCTGGTCGGTCTACGAGGCGGCCCGTAGGCAGGGCGTGCGGCGAGTCGTCTTCGCGAGCAGCATCCACGTCTCGGGCTTCTACCCGTGGGGCGAGACCGTCGCTCCAGGTGCGCCGTCGCGCCCCGACACGTTCTACGCGTTGAGCAAGCTCTGGGGCGAGCACCTCGGCTCGATGTACGCCGACCGCTACGGCCTCGAGGTCGTGAACCTGCGGATCATCGGCTTCGGCGCCGAGCCGGTGGCACCCGGGTACCTCTGGGGCTGGCTCAGCCACGGCGACACCGTCCGGCTGGTGACGGCTGCGCTGACGGCGCCGGTCCGCTCGCCGCTCACGTGCTACGGCGTCTCGGCCAACACGCGCTCGTTCTTCTCCACCGAGGGCTGGGACGTGCTCGGCTACCACCCCCAGGACGACGCGGAGGCCTGGGCCGAGCGATGGCCCGGAGCGGAGCACCCCGCGCTCCAGGGCGGCGAGTTCACCGACCCCGACTACGTCGGCGACTAACTGCCCTCTCGGCCGAGCACGACCCGGTGGGATCACCTCAGCGCGGCACACCTCGACCCGTCACCACGGCTCGGTGGTGGGTTGGGGTGGGACGGGCACGGTGTAGGTGCGCCCGAGTGGTGTGCGGTGGACTACGGCACCGTCGGGTGTGGTGCGCGTGCGCCAGCCGTACCAGGTCTTGAGGTTGTGGTGGCGCCGGCAGCGGGGTGCCAGGTTGGCGGGGGTGGTGGGTCCGCCGCGGGGCGGGTCTGCGTGGTCGAACGGTGCGACGTGGTCGAGGTCAGTGGCCTCGGCGCGGGTGGCGCAGCCGGGGTGCCGGCAGGTCTGGTCGCGGGCCAGGACGAAGGCGCGGGTCCGGGCGCTGGGGGTGTAGCGGTACGGGCTGGCCTCGAGCAGCTGCCCGGTGGCCGGGTCGGTGACGAACCGGGCCCAGACGCCGTCCGCGGCCAGCGCGCGGGCCATGCCGGCTGGGATCGGGCCGTAGCCGGCGAGCTCACCCGGCTCGTCGGCGAGTCCGAGCAGGGTCGCGGCGCTGATCGTGACCCGGACCAGTGGGCGGGCGGGCTCGGCGTCGAGCAGCCCGGGGACCAGCTCGGGGTGGGCGGCGAGCGCGGCGGCGAGCGCGACCAACGCGTCCGCGCGCTCAGCCGCACCCACCCGCCTGCGTGACCCCGACCGACCCGCGCCCGCTCCGACACCGCCGTCGGTGCCGCCGGCGGTGTCGCCGTCCCGGCTGGTGGTGGCGTCGTCCTCGGTGGTGCTGGTGGTGGCGCGCATCGCGGTCGCGAGGGTGTCCAGGGCGCCGAGCACGCTCCGCCCGGCCGGCGCGGGCAGCACCGCAGTGATCATGACGAGGGCGTCGGGCAGCGCCACCATCCGCACCCCGACCGACTCGCTCGCAGCCTGCTCGTGGCGGGCGGCGTGCCCGGCCGGGTCGACCCGGGCCACCGCCCGCGCCAGCGAGCGCCGAAGCTGGGCGGGGGTCTGCTCAGGCGCGGCGCGCAGCACCCGCGCCTCCACCGCCGCCACCAGCGCCGGATCCGCCAGGGGCGCGCACGCGTCCACCACAGCTCCGGCGTGCGCCCAGCTGAGCAGGCCCTGCTCCAGCAGCCACAGCGCGCCCGGGTGCGCGGTGTGCAGGCGGGCCCCGCGCTCCAGGCGGGCGTCGATCGACCGCGGGGAGATCCGCAGCGCCGCAGCCAGCTCGGCGGCGGCGGCCTCCGCCCCGGACCAGCGCGGCACCCCCACCGGGTCCGGAGCCGGCATCGCCACCATCAGCGTCCGGGCCTGCTGCACCGCAGTCTCCCGCCGCGCGCAAGCCCATGAGGCGACCCGGTCCCAGGCCTGTGCGACACCGACCATCAGCTCGGCCTCGTCCAACGCCCGCGACTCCTGCCGCGGGCCGGCCGGGTCCACCCACCAGCTCGACGCGCCCGCCTCGCGCGGGTCCGCGACCGCGCACAACGCCGCCACCAACGCCGTCGAGGGCGCCGTCCCCGCCAGCACCTCACCGGAGAGCTGCCCCGGGCGCGCGAGCAGCCCCCACTCGTCACCGCCCGCCGCCCGGCTGACATCGATCCCGTGCGCGTCCGCCCACTGCGCGTCCGACCACTGCGTGTCGGACCAGTCGACCCAGTCCTCGAGCTCCTCGGGGTCGACCAGCTCGCCCGACCACGTGGCGTCCGCCGGCGGCGGCTCGTAGCCCACCACAGGCACCTGACCTGCAGGTCGCACGAGACCACCTCCCGTCGTTCGAACGTGTGTTCGAACCCTACCGGCAGGCGACGCGCGCGACAAGCACTGCTGCCCAGCGTTGAGGACCTTCAACGCGACGGACAGCGAGGTCCGGAGCCCTCAGCGGTAGAGCCGCCGGTCCGCCGCGTCGTCGGCGGGCGTCCACGCGACCTGGTCGCGCCCGCTCGCCTTGGCGGCGTAGAGGTTGGCGTCGGCCTCGCGCAGGATGCTCGCAGCGCCCTGGCCGACCGCTCCGACGGCCAGCCCGACGCTGATGGTCTGGACGTCGTCGTGGAGCAGCGGGCTCCAGTCGTGGCTGCGCATCCGGACGCGCAGCAGCTCGGCGAACGAGGTGGCGTCGTCGAGCGCGACGCCGGGGAGGACGATGCCGAACTCCTCCCCGCCGATGCGGGCGGCGAAGCATCCGTCGCCCGGGCTGCGCTCGCGCAGGCAGGCCTCGAGCAGCTCGGCCGTCGCGCGCAGGACGCTGTCACCCACCTCGTGGGAGTAGGTGTCGTTGACGTGCTTGAAGTGGTCGAGGTCGACCAGCGCGAGCACGAGCTGCTCAGGCGCGGCGCCCTGGAGCATCGACTCGAGCTCCTCGTCGAAGTAGCGCCGGTTGCGCAGGCCGGTCAACGAGTCGCGCAGCGCCTGCTCGCGGAAGCGCTCGGCCGCCGCGCGCGCCTCGTCGGTCTCGAAGATGGCCTGGCGGGTGCGGGCGGCCGCCTCGCGCTGCGCCGACGTGAGCACCTCGCCCTCGTCGTGGAAGGCGACGTGCAGCTCGTAGGCACGCTGCCACTGCCCCGTCGAGGCGGCCACGGCGGCCGCCTCGGCCAGGGCGCGTACGCGGAAGCCGCGCAGGTCCGAGTCCTCGCAGCGGCTCAGCGCCTCCTGCACCGCGCGCTCGGCGCTCTCGAGGTCGCCGCGCAGCCGGCGCGCCCGCGCGAGGGTCACGAGGTGCTGGGCGAGCAGCTCGACCTGGTGGTAGCGCCCGCTCTTGATGAACTCGACCGCGTCGAGCGCGCTCTGCTCGGCCGCCGCGTAGTCGCCGGCGGCGAGGCGGACTGCCGCGAGGGTGTCGAGCATGCCGGGGTTGAGAGCCAGCCCGCGCGACTCCGACACCTCGAGCATCCGCCCGGCCAGGCGCTGGGCGGTCGCCAGGTCACCGGCCTCGAACCTCGTGAAGGCGTGGTTGTTGAGGACGTTGATCAGGTCCTCAGGGGCGTCGAGCGCCACCAGCAGCCGCTCGGCCTCGGCGTAGCGCTCGTAGGCCGCTTGGTACGAGCCGTTGTTGCCCAGCGCGTCGGCCAGGTTGGACAGCAGGCTGGTGCGCAGCACCGGCGCCGTGTCGTCGTCGGCCGCCTCCATGGCGAGCACCGCGTGCTCGAGGCTCGCGGAGTCGTCGCCGAGGTTGTGGAACGTACGCGTCAGGAGCCGGTGGCTGCGCGCGAGCAGCGGGCGGTTCTCGTGGGCCATCGCCCACTGGTGCACGCTCCACACCCGCTGCGCGCTGGCGGCGAGGTCGCCCTTGCGGCCCAGCATGTCGGACTGCACGAGCACGGCCCGGCGCTCGAGGACGGGCTCCTCGAGCGCCGCAGCCTGCTCCTGGGCCTGCACGGCCTCGGCCAGCGTCGCGTCGACGCCGAGACCGCGCCGGCGCTCCAGCTCGTCGAGAGCCGAGGCGAGCTCCGCAGGAGTGCGCTCCGTGGTCGTCATCCGTTCCGTCAGGCGCGCCTCAGCGCGGGCACCGGCTCAGTGGTCGGCGGCGACCGGCGCACCGACCGGCTGGCCGATCGTCGCCATGAGCTCGACGAACCACGGCGTGGTCGTGTCGAACGCCTTGCCGCCCTTGATGCGCTCGAACTCGATCGCCCGCAGCACGCCGCCGCGCTCCTCGTCGTGGCCCACGACGCCGCGCTCGCCCTTGAGGGCCGCGTCGACCGCGAGGTCGGTGCAGCTCTTGATCAGGCGCAGGTCCTCGGCGTTGGCGGCCGCGGACCGGCTGAAGTAGCCCGACTTCTGCACCATCGTCTTCTCGGCGCCGACCTTGGCGGCCATCTGCTTGGCGAACCAGGCACCCGGGTTGATCGTGTCGATCTTGACGTGGCCGAAGGGGTCGCGCTGGACCTCCTCGCCGCGTGCCTCGAGCTCGGCGATGATCGTCGAGACGCCGGCGCCCTCGCTGACGAACAGGTTGACCCCGCCCAGCTCGTCCATGAGCGCCTGGAGGCGGGTCGCCTCGGCCTCGATGTCGAACTCGAGCTCGGGCAGGTAGACGCCGTGGACGTCGAGGCGCCGGGCGTCGAGGCCGAGCGCCGGGGCGAAGCGGCCGGCGCGCTCGTCAGCGACCAGCGCGTCGCGGTAGGCCTTGGCCGTGGCGGCGGTGAGCCAGCCGCAGTGGCGGCCCATGACCTCGTGCACGATGAGCATCCGCGGGTTCGAGGTCGTCTCGTTGAGGATGTTGCGGGCGAACAGCGCGCCCTGCTCCGCGGCCGTCCAGGCGCCGAGGCTCTGCCGGATCGGGATCACGTCGTTGTCGACGGTCTTCGGCAGGCCCACCACCGTGAGCGCGTAGTCGTGCTCGGCGAGGTAGGCGGCCAGGTCGGCGGCCGTGGTGTTGGTGTCGTCCCCGCCGATGGTGTGCAGGACGTCGACGCCGTCGCTCTGCAGCTGCTCGGCGGCGACCTGCAGCGGGTTCGCGCCCTCGGCGACCAGCCCGCGCTCGACCAGGTTCTTGACGTTGGTGAGCTTGACCCGGCTGTTGCCGATCGGGCTGCCGCCGAAGCGGTGCAGGTTGCCCGCCTGCGCGCGCCCCTCGGGGGTCACCAGCGTGCCGCGGCCCTCGAGCAGGCCGGCGTAGCCGTCGGGGTAGAGCATGATCTCCACCTCGGGCGCGATCTCGGTGTAGCGCTCGATGAGGCCCCCGACGGCGGAGGACAGGCAGGGCGCCAGCCCTCCGGCGGTGAGCAGGGCGACACGGCGTACGGTCATCGAGGAAGGCCTTCCACTGTCCTGGGCACGAGCCGCCAGGATAGCGAGCGGGCAGCGCCGCCCCGATCACCCCGCCGAGGGACCTACCGGACGGTCGGTCAGGCGGCGCCGCGCAGCGCCGACTCGGGCGCCTCGACGTCGCAGCCGGTGCAGCGGTACCAGTGGGTGCCGGTCAGGGTGACCCGGTAGACCCACTCGCCGTCGTGCACGCAGGTGGCGTGCCGGGACAGCCCGCGCGAGGCGGGGCGCTGGGTGGTGGCGACGGACATGGCTGTGCTCCTCGGAGTGACGCGGTCTCTTCTCGCGGTGCCACCTGGCGGTGCCGGGCGCGCACGGGGCGCCGGGTCCCTCGCCGTTGCGGGAGCCGTGACATCGAGCAGTAGAACGTTAGCAGGAGCAACCATCTTCCCGGCCGCGCGGACGCCGCGCACCACACGTACGGTCGATGCATGAGCGATGCACAGACGTACCCGGTCCAGCGCACCGACGAGCAGTGGCGCGCCCAGCTCTCCCCCGAGGAGTACGCGGTGCTGCGCCAGGCCGCGACCGAGCGGCCCTTCACGGGCGAGTACACCGACGAGACCCGCGAGGGCGTCTACTCGTGCCGCGCGTGCGGCACCGAGCTCTTCCGCAGCGACACGAAGTTCGAGTCGCACTGCGGGTGGCCCTCGTTCTACGACCCGAGCAAGGCAGAGAACGTCCAGCTGATCAGCGACCGGTCGCTCGGCATGGTGCGCACCGAGGTCCGCTGCGCGAGCTGCGGCTCCCACTTGGGCCACGTGTTCGAGGGCGAGGGCTACCCCACCCCGACCGACCAGCGCTACTGCATCAACTCCGTCGCGCTGCGGCTCGACCCCGCCTGAGCCCTAGGGCAGGGTCGCCACGAGGTCGGCGAGCGGGAGACGCCGACCGGTGTAGAACGGCACCTCCTCGCGCACGTGCCGACGGGCGGTCGAGCCGCGCAGGTGGCGCATCAGGTCGACGATGCGGTGCAGCTCGTCAGCCTCGAACGCGAGGACCCACTCGTAGTCGCCCAGCGAGAACGACGCGACCGTGTTGGCCCGCACGTCGGGGTAGTCGCGCGCCATCTGCCCGTGCTCGGCGAGCATCGCCCGGCGCTCGGCGTCGGGCAGGAGGTACCACTCGTAGGACCGGACGAACGGGTAGACGCTGATGTAGGACCGCGGCGTCTCGTCGGCGAGGAACGCGGGGATGTGGCCCTTGTTGAACTCCGCCGGGCGGTGCAGCGCCATCTGCGACCACACCGGCGTCAGGGCGCGACCGAGCGCCGTCTGGCGGAGCTTCGAGTAGGTCTCCTGCAGCGCGTCGCTGGTCGGGGCGTGCGCCCACAGCATCAGGTCGGCGTCGGCGCGCAGGCCGGCCACGTCGTAGGTGCCGCGCACCGTGACGTCGTGCTTCTGCGACATCTCGGCGAAGACGGCCTCGACCTCGTCGGCGAGCCCGGCGCGGGCACCCGGGTCGCCGAGCGGCCCGCTGGCCCTGAACACCGACCACATGGTGTAGCGGATGACGTTGTTGAGCTCGCGGGCCTTCGGTCGTGCAGTCGTCTCGTCGGTCATGGCTCCATTGTCGCGCGACCGGCGCCGGCCAGCACGGCGCGGGCGGCCTCGCGGGCCGAGGCGATGACCGCCGGGATGCCCACGCCGTCGTAGGCCGCTCCGCAGACGGCGAGCCCAGGGCGCTCGGCGACCGCGTCGCGCACCCGGCGCACGCGCTGGGGATGGCCCACCGCGTACTGCGGCAGTGCGTCGACCCAGCGCGTGACGCGCACGTCCGTCGGCTCGGCGGCGATGCGCACCAGGTCGACGAGGTCGTCGCGCACCGCCTTGACCAGCGCGTCGTCGTCGAGCCCGAGCGCCTCGTCGTCGCGGAAGCGGCCGACCGACGCCCGGAGCAGCAGCCGGCCGGGGGCGGCCTCGGCGTACCACCCCCACTTGCGCGAGCTCAGCGTGACCGCCTTGACCAGCCGGCCCTCGACCGCGGGCACGAGCAGCCCGCTGCCGGGCGGGGCCCAGGCACCGTCGCGCTCGTCGAACGCCATCGTGACGATGCCCACGCTGGCGTACTGCACGCTCGCCAGCTCGCGGCTGGCGGCGGGTACGTCGTTGCACAGCAGGTGCGCCGCCGCCGGTGCCGGCACGGCGACCACCACGCCGTCGGCGTGGACCGCCTGCGAGCCGCGCGGGTGGCCGTAGACGACCTGCCACCCCCGCCGGCTGCCGGTCAGCATGGTCACAGGGGCGTCGAGGGCGATCGTGACCTCACGCCGCCGCAGCTCGGCGGCGACAGCCTCGGGCAGGCGGCCGACGCCGCCCACGGGCGCGGTGAACACCGGACCGGTACGCAGCGCGGCCATCCGCCGCGCGCGCGAGGTGGCGGCCAGCAGCGTGCGCCGGCGGGACAGCGAGCCGGCGAGAGCGGGGACCGTCGCCTGGAGCGAGAGCTCGTCGACCTGGCCCGCGTAGACGCCGCCGAGCAGCGGCTCGACCAGGCGGTCGACCACCCCGCCGCCGAGCCGGCGGCGCAGGTAGGGCCCGACGGCGACGTCGCCGACGGGGTAGCGCTCCCCCGAGACGAGCCCCACCGCCGCCCGCACCCGCTCCGGGACGCTCAGCGCGTCGGCACCCAGCACCGAGCGCACAGAGCCGGGCACGCCCATCACCGAGCCGGCGGGCAGCCGCCGCGGCCGCCCCCTCGTCCACACGGCCGCGTCGGTGCGCGCGGGGTTGACCAGGCTCGGGCCGAGTCCGACCGACCGTGCGAGCTCGACCGCCTCCGTGCGCCGCGCCAGCAGGGACTCGGCGCCCTCGTCGACGGGCACGCCGCCGACGTCCGAGACGCGCAGCGCGCCGCCCAGCCGGCTGCCCGCCTCGAGCAGCGTCACGGTCGGCTGCTCCGGCGAGCGCGCGAGCTCGAGCGCGGCAGCCAGCCCGGCGATCCCGCCGCCGATGACCACTACGTGCATGCCCACCACAGTGACATGCCGATGATCCGCCGTGACCAAACCGTGCCCTCGGGCGGTGGAACGGGTCCGCCGGCCGCCGCGTCGCACCTGCGTCCGGCGCAGAGCCGGCGGGACGAGGAGGCGGCCGTGCGGCGTACGACTGTGGTGTCCGGACTGGTGGCGGGGCTGGTCGCGGCGGGGCTCGCCCTCGGCGGGTGCAGCGCTGGCGGGGCGAGCGGCTCGGCCGGCTCGTCCGCCTCGGCGGACGTAGGCGCCGCGCCCGCGCCGGCCAGCGCGCCGATGGCGGCTCCCGCCGCGTCGAGCGGGGCAGCCGCCGAGGGGTCGTCAGCCGGGGGCACGGCCGCTCGGACGGCCCTCCACCCGCAGGCCCTGGTGGTGACGGTGGGCCGCACCGTGCGCGTGCGCGACGTCGCGAAGGCCGTCGCCGGAGCGAGCGCCCTGGCCCAGCGGCTCGGCGGGCACGTCGAGGGCGAGGACGGCCGGGACGACCCCGAGGACCGCGCGGCGGCGCGCGAGCAGGTGGTCCTCCGGGTCCCGCCGGCCCGCGTGGACGCGCTGGTCTCCGGTGTCGAGGGCTACGGCGACGTGCTCGTGCGCACCCGCAAGGACCTCGACGTGACCCAGCAGGTGCAGGACGTCGACGCCCGGCTGGCCAACGCCCGGGCCAGCGTCGCCCGGGTGCGCCAGTTCTACGCGCGGGCGAAGGACGTGAAGGACGTCGTGCTCATGGAGGGCGAGCTGTCGCGCCGGGTCGCCGACCTCGAGTCGCTCGAGGCGCAGCACGCGACGCTCAGCGACTCGACGACCCTCGCCACCGTGACGGTCACCTTCGTCGGCCGCTCGGCCGTGGTGCCGGTGCACCGCACCGGCTTCACCGCGGGCCTGCACTCCGGCGCCGACGCCTTCGCGGCGAGCGTGACGGTCGTGCTCACGGCACTGGGTGCAGTGCTGCCCTTCGTACCTCTGGCGCTGGTGGTGGGCATGCTCGGCTGGTGGCTGGTGCGCTCGGCACGGCGGCGGTCGAGAATGGCGACGTGAGCGCAGAGGTCCTGCAGCGGGTCCGTGGCGTCGCGGGCGAGCTGGTCCTGCGGCGCGAGGGCGACGTGCTCCAGGTGATCTCCGACGGGGTCTTCCTCATGGACACCCGCGACGGGCGCTCCGAGCGGCTGCTGGTGCGCGAGACGGTCGCCGCCTCGGCGGCCGCCCCCGCCCGCGTGCTGGTCGGCGGGCTCGGTGTCGGCTTCAGCCTGCTGGAGGCACTGTCGCTCCCGGACGTCGGCGAGGTCGTGGTTAGCGAGCTGGAGCCGCAGGTCGTGCGCTGGCACACCGACGGCCCGCTGCGCGAGATCACGCGAGGCGCGGTGGAGGACGCACGCGTACGCGTCGTGCTCGGTGACGTCCGCGACCTGCTCGCCGCCTCGGCCGGCGGCTTCGACGCCATCTGCCTCGACACCGACAACGGCCCGGACTGGCTCGTCCGCAGCACGAACTCCGCGCTCTACGACGCCGACGGCATCGCGCTGGCGGCGCGCGCGCTGGCGCCCGGCGGCGCACTCGGGGTCTGGAGCGCGGGGCGGTCGGCGGCCTACGAGCAGCGGCTGCGCGCCGGCTTCGCCACCGTCGCGCGGCACGAGACCGAGGTGGCGCGCGGCGAGCCCGACGTCGTGTGGGTGGCCCGCTCGCCGCGCTGAGCGCGTTGCGGGTGTGTAACGACTCGGAGTCGTTCGAGGAAGGGTGTTGACGAATGGCCGGCGGCTTCCTATGGTCCTCGACCAATAGGAAACCTTCCTACCGGATGGAGCCGCCCGGTGCCGATCGGCCGAGTCACGCGCACGTCACCTGCCGCGACCCAGCAGCCGGCGACGCCGAGCCTGCTGCGCGCGATCAACGACCGCGCGGCGCTCGCACTGTTCCTCGAGCACGGCCAGCTCACCCGCACGCAGGTGAGCTCGCTGACCGGACTCTCGAAGCCCACTGCAGGCCAGTTGCTCGTGCGGCTCGTCGAGGCGGGCCTGGTCCGCAGCGTCGGCACGAGCAGCGGCGGCCCCGGCCCGGCGGCCCAGGTCTACGAGCTCGACCCCACCGCGGCCTACGCAGCGGCGCTCGACGTGCGTCCCGGCCGCCTGGTCGCCGTCGTCAGCGACCTGCGCGGCACCGTCGTGGGAGAGGCGGAGGTCCGCGCGACCCGCAAGCAGCCCGCCGACGCCGTGGAGGACGTCACCGCAGGGCTGGCCGGCGCGAGCGCGGCCGCCGGCATGGACCCCGCCGGCCTCGCCTCGGTCGTCATCTCGACGCCCGGGTCGTTCGACCCCGAGACCGGCGACCTGCGCTACGCCCGGCACCTCACCGGCTGGCAGGAGCCCGGGCTCCTCGGCCGCCTGCGCCGCGAGGTCGGCGTCCAGCTCGACGTCGAGAACGACGTCAACCTGATCGCGCTCGCCGAGCAGCGCGACGGCGCGGCCGTCGACGCGTCGGACTTCTGCCTGATGTGGCACGACGACGACGGCTTCGGCGCCGCCATCGTCGTCGACGGCCGGCTGCACCGCGGCGCGACCGGAGGCGCCGGGGAGCTCGGCTACCTGCCGGTGCCCGGCGCACCCGTCGTCCGCCACGTCATCCGCGCCAACAGCGGCGGCTTCGTCAAGCTGGCCGGCCTGCCGGCGATCCTCGAGCTCGGCGAGGAGTTCGGCGTGCCCGGGCGCAGTGCCGTCACCGTCGTGCGCCGGGCAGCGAGCTCGGCCGCCGAGGGCGCCGGCGAGCTGCTCGACGAGCTGGCCGAGCGCTACGCCCTCGGCCTCGCGGCCGTCGTCGCCGTGCTCGACCCGCAGGCCGTCGTCCTCTCGGGCAGCGTCCTGCAGGCGGGCGGCGAGCCGCTGCGCAGCCGCGTCGAGCGCCAGCTCGGCGAGCTCGCCATGACCGTCCCCGCGGTGCGCCTGGGCGCTCTGCGCACCCCCATCCTCGCCGGAGCCCTGCACGCGGCGCTCGACACCGCTCGTGACGCGGCCTTCGCCGCGGCCCGCTAGTCCACAGCACACCACCCACACCACGCACGCCGTCCCGGAGGTTGACCCCGATGAAGCGCAGTCTCGCCACCCTCGCCCTCGCGGCGAGCATCCCGCTCGCGCTCTCGGCCTGCACCGGGGGCACGAGCGGGGGCACCTCCGCCGGCTCCCCCAGCGTCGCGACCTCCGTCGACGCCGCGAAGCCGGTGACCATCACGTTCTGGCACGGCTGGAGCCAGCCGCACGAGCTCAAGGCGATCAACGCGACGATCGCGTCGTTCGAGAAGGCGCACCCCAACATCACGGTGAAGTCGACCGGCAACATCACCGACGACAAGATCCTGCAGGGCATCCGCTCGGGCAACGGTCCCGACGTCGTGTCCTCGTTCACGACCGACAACGTCGGCGCGTTCTGCAACGGGGCGCTGGTCAACCTCGACCCGCTGCTGAAGGCCTCGGGCATCGACAAGGACACGACCTACGTCAAGACGATGGTCCAGTACACCTCCTTCAAGGGCGTGCAGTGCGCGCTCCCGCTCCTCGGCGACGCCTACGGGCTCTACTACAACAAGGCGATGTTCGCGGCCGCCGGCATCACCGCCCCGCCGAAGACGTTCTCCGAGCTGAAGGCCGACGCGCTCAAGCTCACGAAGCAGACGTCGACCGGCTACTCCCAGCTCGGCTTCATGCCGCTGTTCCACATGTACGAGAACGCGCCCGCGCACTGGATGTCGCAGTACGGCATCACCTGGCTCGACAGCTCGGGCAAGTCGGCCCTCGCCTCCGACCCCAAGGTCACGGAGTTCCTGAAGTACCAGAAGGACCTCGTCGACTCGCTCGGCGGCGCGGCGAAGCTCGAGAAGTACCGCGCGACCTTCGGCGAGGAGTTCTCCGCGCAGAACCCGTTCGAGGCGGGCAAGGTGGCGATGGCCATCGACGGCGAGTGGCGGGTCGCCTCCATCAAGGCCGACGCCTCCAAGGTCGACTACGCCACCGCGCCGGTGCCGGTGCCCGACGAGCTCGCCGACACCTACGGCCGCGGCTACATCGGCGGCACCATCGTCGGCATCTCGAAGACGAGCAAGCAGCAGGCCGCGGCCTGGGAGTTCACCAAGTTCCTCACCACCGACACGCAGTCGCTGGTCAACTTCGCCAACACCATCAACAACGTCCCCTCGACGCCCGCCGGGCTCGCCTCCCCCGACCTCTCGAAGGACCCGGAGTTCCAGACCTTCATCAAGGTCGCGGGCAACCCGAACACCACCACCACCCCAGCGAGCCCCAACGGCGGTGAGTACCAGGTGCTCTTCCAGAACTTCGCCTACGACTACGAGTCGGGCAAGGTCTCCGACCTCGCCGCCGGCCTCGAGAAGGTCGACAAGCAGATCGACAAGGCCAACGCCCAGACGGCCGGCTGACCCGTGGCGACCCTCGACCTGTCCGCCGCGGTCTCGCCCGGGCTGCGGCGGAGGCGGCGCAAGCAGCGCCTGACGATCCTCGCGTTCCTGTCGCCGTGGCTGCTCGGCACCGGACTGCTGTTCCTCTACCCGCTCGCCTCGACGGTCTACTTCTCCTTCGAGCACTACGACCAGATCAACCCGCCCACGTGGGTCGGCCTGCGCAACTGGAGCTACGTCTTCACCGAGTACGCCGGCTTCTGGCCCGCGATGCGCAACACCTTGTGGCTCGTGGTGGTCATGGTCTCGCTGCGGGTCGTCTTCGGCCTGGGCATCGGACTGCTCGTCACCAACCTCAAGACCGGCAGCAAGCTCTTCCGCACTGTGTTCTACCTGCCGTTCCTCGCTCCACCGGTGGCAGCGACCATCGCCTTCGCGTTCCTGCTCAACCCCGGCAACGGCGCGGTCAACACCCTGCTCGGGCACCTGCACCTCGGGCAGCCTGGCTGGTTCACCGACGAGCACTGGGCCAAGCCCGGCCTCACCGCCCTGGCCCTGTGGGGCATCGGCGACCTGATGGTGATCTTCATGGCCGCCCTGCTCGACGTGTCGCGCGAGCAGTACGAAGCCGCCTCGCTCGACGGGGCGCACGCGCTGCAGAGGTTCCGCTACGTCACGCTCCCGACGATCCGGCCGATCATCCTGTTCGCGGTCGTCACCGGCATCGTGCAGACGATGCAGTACTACACGCAGGCGATCATCGCCGGCAAGGTCGCCAGCGGCGTCGTCGACTCCCCCGGCACGTCGTTCGAGCCGGGCTACCCCCACGGCTCGACGCTGACCCTGCCGCAGCTCGTCTACAGCCTCGGCTTCCAGCACTTCGACACCGGCTCGGCCTGCGTCGTCGCCCTCGTGCTGTTCGCCCTGGCGATGGCGTTCACCGCGCTGCTGATGCGCCGCGGCTCCGGGCTTCTCGGCGAGGAGGACTGAGGTGGCATCGACCACGGCACCACTGCGTACCGTTCCGGCTCCCGCTGCACCCGCGGTGCGGCGGCGGCCCCGCAGCCGTCAGCAGACGCTCCAGTGGGTGGCGCTGCACAGCCTGGCCGTCGGGCTCGCGCTGCTGTTCGTCCTGCCCTTCGTCTTCCTGCTGCTGACCTCGCTGATGACCGACCGGCAGGCGCTCACCACCGACCTGTGGCCGCGGCACTGGCGCTTCGCCAACTACGTCGACGTCTTCCACGCCTCGGGGTTCCTCACCTGGTGGAAGAACTCGTTGGAGTACGCCGTGCTCGGCACCCTGCTGACGCTGCTGTCGAGCATCCCGGTGGCCTACGCGCTCGCCCGCTTCCGCTTCCGGATGCGGCGGCTCGCGCTCATGGTCGTGGTGGCGACGATGATGCTGCCGCCGCAAGTGGTGATCATCCCGATGTACCTCGTGTGGGCCAAGCAGTTCCACCTCAACGGGACGCTGTGGCCGCTGATCATCCCGATGGCGTTCGGCGACGCCTACTCGATCTTCCTGCTGCGCCAGTTCCTGCTCACGATCCCGCAGGAGTACCTCGACGCTGCGCGCGTCGACGGGTGCGGTGAGCTGCGTACGCTGCTCCGGGTCGTCCTGCCGATGGCGAAGCCCGCGATCGTCGCCGTCGGGCTGTTTCAGTTCTTCTACTGCTGGAACGACTACTTCGGCCCGCAGGTCTACGCGTCCGAGAACCCGGGGGCATGGACGCTGTCCTACGGCCTCGAGTCGTTCAAGGGTGCCCACCACGCCAACTGGAACCTCACCATGGCCGCCACGCTGCTGGTCATGGCCCCAGTGGTCGTGCTGTTCTTCTTCGCGCAGAAGGCCTTCGTCGAGGGCGTCACACTGACAGGAGTCAAGGGATGAAGCTGGCCGTCATCGGTGGAGGGTCCACCTACACCCCCGAGCTCGTCGACGGCTTCGCCCGGCTGCAGGCCGAGCTGCCCGCCGACGAGCTGGTGCTCATGGACCCCTCCGAGCAGCGCCTCGAGCGAGTCGGAGGGCTGGCCTCGCGCATCTTCGCCAAGCAGGGACACCCCGGACGCGTCACCACGACCACCAGCGTCGAGGAGGCGGTGGAGGGCGCCGACGCCGTGCTCCTCCAGCTGCGCGTCGGCGGGCAGGCGGCCCGCCAGCGTGACGAGACCTGGCCGCTCGAGTGCGGGTGCGTCGGCCAGGAGACCACTGGCGCCGGAGGCCTCGCGAAGGCGCTGCGCACCGTACCCGTCGTCCTCGACATCGCTGAGCAGGTCGCGAAGCGCGCACCCGAGGCGTGGATCGTCGACTTCACGAACCCCGTCGGCATCGTGACACGCTCCCTGCTGCAGGCGGGCCACCGCGCAGTGGGCCTGTGCAACGTGGCGATCGGGCTCGAGCGCTGGTTCGCGAGCCTGCTGGAGGTCGAGCCCGCGCGCATCCGGCTCGACCACGTGGGCCTCAACCACCTGACCTGGGAGCGCGGCGTGCGCCTCGTCGACGCCGACGGCACCGGCGAGCGGGACGTGCTGCCCGAGCTGTTCGAGCGCTTCGGCACCGAGATCGCCGGGCACATGCACCTGCCTGAGCCCCTGCTGCGCCGCCTGGGCACCGTGCCGTCCTACTACCTGCGCTACTTCTACCAGCACGACGCGGTGGTGGAGGAGCTGCGCCACGAGGAGAGCCGGGCGGCTACCGTCGCCCGCATGGAGGCCGAGCTGCTGGAGATGTACGCAGACCCCGCCCTCGACACCAAGCCCGCGCTGCTCGAGAAGCGCGGCGGCGCCTACTACTCCGAGGCGGCGGTGGCGCTGGTGCGCTCGCTGCTGCTCGACGGGGGCGACGTCCAGGTGGTCAACGTGCGCAACGGCTCGACCCTGCCGTTCCTGCCCGAGGACGCGGTGGTCGAGGTGCCGGCGCGCGTCGACGCGTCGGGGGCCCACCCGCTGCCCGTGGCTCCGCTCGAGCCGATCTACGCCGGGCTGGTCGCCGGCGTCACGGCCTACGAGCACCTGGCGCTGGACGCGGCGCTCCACGGCGGGCGCGACCGGGTCTCGAACGCCCTGCTCGCCCACCCGCTGGTCGGGCAGTGGGACACCGCGGAGCGGCTGACCGACCTGCTGCTGGCCAACAACCGCGAGCACCTGCCCTGGGCGACGGCGTGACCCACCTGCTGGCCGTCGACGGGGGCAACAGCAAGACCGACGTCGTGCTGCTCACCGACGCGGGCGAGGTACTGGCCACCGGGCGCACCGGAGGCTTCCACCCCCACTCGGTCGGTGCCGAGGAGGCGGTCGCCCGGCTGGCGCCCTGCGTCGAGCAGGTGCTCGCCGAGGCCGGCGTCGCCCGGGTCGACCACGTGTCGGCGTGCCTGGCCAACGTCGACCTGCCCGCCGAGGAGGTCGAGGTGCTGGCCCGGCTGGAGAAGGCGGGCTGGGGAGCCGAGACGGTGGTCGCCAACGACACCTTCGCCGTGCTGCGCAGCGGCACCGACGAGCCGCGCGGCGTCGCCGTGGTGTGCGGGGCGGGCATCAACTGCGTCGGGCTGCTGCCAGACGGCCGGTCGGCCCGCTTCCCCGCTCTCGGCATGCTGACCGGCGACTGGGGCGGCGGCATGGGCCTCGCGAGCGAGCTGATGTGGGCCGCCGCCCGCTGCGAGGACGGGCGCGGCCGCCGCACGCTCCTCGCCGAGCGCGCGGCCGCCCACTTCGGGCTGCCCACCGCAGTGGCGGTGGCCGAGGCCGTGCACCTGCGGCGCATCGACGCCGGGCGGCTGCACGAGCTGGTGCCGGTGCTGTTCGCGGCCGCCCGCGAGGGCGACGCGGTGGCCCTCGAGATCGTCGCCCGCCAGGCCGAGGAGATCGCGCTGCTCTCGACGATCGCCCTGACCCGGCTGGGCATGCTCGACGCGCCTGCGCCGGTGGTGCTCGGCGGCGGGGTCCTGGCGGCCCGCGAGCCGCTGCTCGTCGACGGCATCGCCGAGCGGCTCGCCCGCACCGCGCCCTGGGCGGTGCCGCACGTCGTCGACGCGCCGCCCGTGCTGGGCGCGGCACTGCTCGGGCTCGACCTGCTCGTCAGCCGCGGCCTGCTGGCCGACGACGAGCGACGCACCGCCGAGCAGTCTCTGCGCATGGCGCTCGGGCGAGGACGTGCACCAGCGGCCGGCTAGGAGGAGCGCCTGCGCGCCTCCCGGCGGGCCTTCTTCAGGGCCGGGTCGTACTTCGTGCCGACCAGCGGGTTGCCCTGGTGCTCGGGACCGAGGTCGGCCGGGCCGAAGACCTTCATGAGCTTGCGGCGCAGCCAGCTCCGCGGAGGTCCCTCGCCGCGAGCGCTCACTCCTCGCTTCCCCCGGCCTGGGGGTCGGGGCGGTCCTCCACCGTCCAGCGGCCCGTGGCGTCGGGGCGCACCGCGAGGTGCTGCCCCGCGTCGGTGACGACGTAGAGGTCGCTGTCGTGCAGGGCGTCGGTCTCGTCGCCGGCGTCGGTCGGCCGCTCGCGCAGCGAGGCGGTGCCCGCAGCGGAGTTGAGGCTGGCGCCCCCCATGCGGCTGCCCAGGGGACCCGTGCCGAACGACGGCTCGCCCCCGGTGTTGCCGGTCGAGTCCACGTGCTCCTTGCTCATCGCGCGCTCCGATCGTCGGGCCGGACTTCCATGTCGATGACGTGCTCCTCGCCGTGGCGCCGGACCGCACGCTGCTCGTCGGTCAGCGTCTCACCGCTGAGCTCGATGTCGGTGATCTCCTGGATCTCGTTGCGGACGCTGTCGCCGTGGTAGGTCTCCCCCGGCGCCACCGCGTCGGAGGCCGGCAGGTGCCCGCCCGTCGCGGGCTCGCCCGCGTAGTCGCCCTCGTCGGGGGCCGCACCCTCCCAGTCGCGCACCGCCTGCGGCGCCAGCAGGCTGTCGGCGGGCGTGCTCGCGGTCTGGTCCTGCTCGGTCACAGCACTGCTCCTGACGCGTCGGCGGGGCCGCCCTCGGTGGGCTCGAAGGGCAGCGGGTGGTCGAGACCGTAGTGCTCGTAGAGCTCGGCCTCGTCCTCGGCGCTGAGGTTGCCGGCGTCGGGGTCGAGCACCGGCGCCTGGACGATGGTGTCGGTCGTGAAGGGCACGCGTACGCCGTCCGGCACCTGCTCGGCGGTGCGCAGCGGCACGAAGCGGGGGCCGTCGTCGAAGCCGACCGCCACCCAGTCCGGCGACTCGCCGCCGGCCCGGCGGTAGACCGCCAGGACGGCGCCCACCGTCTTGCCTCGGCTGTCGAACACGTGCCCGGTCTCGAGGGCTCTCTCGTCGATCATGACCCAGCCATACCCAGCCGGGCTGCCGGCCAACAGCGCGGCGGAGGTCAGCGGGCGGTGCGCTCGTGCACCAGCTCGACCACCCGCTGCAGCACGCCCGGGTCCGTGGCGGGCAGCACGCCGTGGCCGAGGTTGAAGACGTGGGCCGGCAGCCCCTCCGCCGCGTCGAGCACGCCGAGCGCCTCCCGCTCGACGACGTCCCATGGCGCCAGGGTGACGGCGGGGTCGAGGTTGCCCTGCAGCACCCGGCCGGGCACGCGGCGGGCCGCCTCGTCCAGGGGCACCCGGAAGTCGACGCCGAGCACGTCGGCGCCGGCGTCGGCCATCGAGCCGAGCAGTTCGCCGGTGCCGACGCCGAAGTGGATCCGCGGCACCCGGCCGGCGAAGCGCCCGAGCACCTGCGCCGACCACGGCGCCACGTGGGCGTCGTAGTGCCGGCGCGGCAGCACGCCCGCCCACGAGTCGAACAGCTGCACCGCCGAGGCGCCGGCCTCGACCTGCACCTCGAGGAACGCGGCGCTGATCGCGGCGAGCCGGCCCATCAGGGCCGACCACAGCTCGGGCTCGCCGAGCATGAGGGCCTTGGTACGCGCGTGCTCCTTCGACGGACCGCCCTCGACCAGGTAGGTGGCGAGGGTGAACGGCGCACCGGCGAAGCCGATCAGGGGGGTCGGCCCCAGCTCGGCGACCAGCGCGCGGACCGCCTCGGTGACGTAGGAGACGTCGTCGGGCTCGAGCGGGCGCAGCTGGGCGAGGTCGGCGGCGCTGCGCACGGGGTGGGCGATGACCGGCCCGACGCCGGGCACGATGTCGAGGTCGACGCCGATCGCCTTGAGCGGCACCACGATGTCGCTGTAGAAGATCGCCGCGTCGACGGCGTAGCGGCGGACCGGCTGCATCGTGATCTCGACGACCATGTCGGGCCGGGCGCAGGACTCGAGCATCGGCACGCCCTCGCGCAGCGCGCGGTACTCCGGCAGCGCGCGACCGGCCTGGCGCATGAACCACACCGGGGTGCGGCTGCCCCGGCGCCCGGCGCAGGCCTCGAGGAACGGCGAGCCCGCGAGGGGGCGGCTGGCAGTGTCTGTCGCGGTGCTCGTCACAGCGTCGATGGTCCCAGACCGGCGGGGGCCCCGCGACACGCCGGCTCCGGGCGGGGCCGGGTCCGTGACTCTGTCAGTGGTGCGTGCGACCGTGGGCGTGCTGGTCCCCGAGGGCCGGCAGCGCGCTCGAGCTCGGAGCGCGTCGGAGCGAGCGAGGAGAGATCGTCATGACGGGTCGCAGCGCCCTGGTCCTGCACTGGTGCGCCGACTGCCGCGAGGTGCGGGCCTTCGAGACCCCGCACTGCGAGGACCACGTCGAGTGCCCCGAGCTCGCGTGCATCGAGTGCGGCACCGCGGTCCTGCTCGGCAGCCTGCTCGACGCCGACCTGGCCTACGGCGTGGGCGCCCCGGGCGCTGCCGCCGCACGCTCGTGGTCCTCCGCGCGCACGGCCTGAGGTGGTCGACGCTGTCGAGCGCTCGGCCCTCCCCGCCCGCTCAATCGACCCCGCGCGCCCCGCGGCGGCCGTCACGGCGCTCGGCGTCGTGCGCTCCGCCCCGCTCGTGCCGCGCCGGCCGGTGACCGAGGACCCGCTCGCCCGCTGGGAGGCCATGGCCGCCGGCCTCCCGGGGGTCCGCGTGCGCCCCGAGCTCGAGGTCGACCTCGCGCCCGGGCCGGCCCGGCTGGCCCCCCACACCGCCGCCGTCACGGCCGACCTCGTCGTCGACGACGAGGAGCTCGCGACCGGCCGGCTGGTCCTGCTCCACGACCCCGCCGGACACGACGCCTGGCAGGGCGACACCCGCCTGGTGGCCTACCTCAAGGCCGACCTCGAGGCCGACATGGCGGGCGACCCGCTGCTGGCCCAGGTCGCGTGGGGCTGGCTGCTCGAGTCGCTCGCCGACTGCGGCGCCGAGCACGTCGAGGCCAGCGGCACCATCACCCGCGTGGTCAGCGAGGGCTTCGGCACGATGTCGGAGCGCACCAGCGCCCAGGTCGAGCTGCGCGCGTCGTGGACCCCGGTCCTCGACGACCCGGCGCGGCTGGTCGACCACAGCGCCGCCTTCGGCACCCTGCTCTGCCAGGCGGCCGGCCTGCCGCCGCTGCCGCCCGGCGTCGCGGTCCTCGGCGCCACCCGCTGAGCCGCTGAGCCGCTGAGCCGCCGACTGTTGGGCCGCTGGGCCGAGCAGCAGCGTCAGTCGCGCAGGGGGCAGGTCGAGCGGCGCACCACGAGCTCGGTGGCGAGCTCGACGTGGTGGGAGTCGACCTTGCCGCCCGAGGCCAGGCGCAGCGCCGTCCGCAGCGCCACGGCGCCCATCTCGCGCAGCGGCTGGCGCACCGTCGTCAGCGGCGGGGACGACAGGCGGGCGACCTGGGTGTCGTCGAAGCCCACGACGCTGAGGTCCTCGGGCACCCGCAGCCCGCGCGACCGGGCGGCCTCGATGACGCCCAGGGCGAGCTCGTCGTTGCCGGCGAAGACGGCGGTCGGCGGCGTCGGGAGGTCGAACACCGCGTACCCGCCCCTGACGCCCTCCTCGTAGCGGAACGGTCCGGTGCGCACGTAGCCGGCGGGCACCTCCGCGCCGGCGGCCTCCATCGCCCCGCGGAAGCCGAGCATCCGCGCCTGGTTGCACCCTGCCTGCGCCGGTCCGCCGAGGTAGGCGATGCGGCGGTGGCCGAGCGAGAGCAGGTGCTGGGTGGCAGCGATGCCACCCGCGAAGTTGGTCGACCCGACGCTGGCCATGCGCGCCTGCGGCGTGTTGAGCGGGTCGATGACGACCATCGGCAGGCGCACGCGGTTGAGCGCCGCGAGGTCGCGCTCGGTCATCTCGTTCGTCACGCCGATGACGGCCCGCCGTCCGGCCGCGGCCGCCTCCCGCGCCCAGGACGCGGGTGCGGAGCCGCTGCTCCCGGCGGCGCGCACGCTGAGGACCACCGAGACGTCGAGCTCGGACGCCTCGTCGAGCACCCCCTGGATGACCTCGGTCGAGTAGCTCGTCAGCTCGCCCTGGAAGAACAGCTCGACGGTCGGCGCCTCGACCGGGTCGGGGCGCCGACCGACGTAGTCGTGCCGGTTGAGCAGCTCGAGCACCCGTGCGCGGGTCGAGGCGGAGACGTCGCTGCGCCCGTTGAGCACCTTCGAGACCGTGGCGACCGAGACGCCGGCCGACGCCGCGACGTCGGCGAGCGTGGCCCGGCCGGTCGGGGCGCTCGTCACGGCGGTGCTAGGCGACGCTGCCCGCGACGACGCGCGCATCCTCGTCCGCCTCTCGTGGGACCAGCTCGACCGGGGTGGTCAGCACCCGGTCGTGACCGACGGTGCGCACCGGCCCGGTGACCCGCACGGTCGCCCGCAGCGGCAGCTCGGCCGCCGACGTGCCCACCAGCACCTGCACGTCGCCGGGCTCGACGATGCGGCGCAGGTCGGGCGCGGTGTAGGCCGTGCGGTCGGCGTGCACGGTGAAGCGCACGTCGCTCGCCGCCCCGGGCTCGAGCGCGACGCGGGCGAAGCCGGTCAGCGCCTGGAGCGGGCGGGCGACCTGAGCCACGACGTCGTTGAGGTAGAGCTGCACGACCTCCTCGCCGGCGCGCTCGCCGGTGTTGCGGACCGTCACCTGCACGCTCAGCTCGCCGTCGGTGCCCATCGTCCGGCTGCTCAGCTGCAGGTCGCCGAGCTCGAAGCTCGTGTAGGACCGGCCGTGGCCGAAGGCGAACAGCGGCGTCGCGTCGAGCGTGCTGATGCCGGCGCTCCCGGCCGAGCCGAGGGCGGGCTGGAGGTAGGTGCTGGGCTGCCCACCGGGGGTGCGGGGCACCTGCACCGGCAGGCGCCCGGCGGGGTTGAGCCGGCCCGAGAGGACGCCGGCGATCGCGGCGCCGCCCTCCTCGCCCGGCATGAACGCCTGCACGAGCCCCGCCGCCGCGCCGTGGACCTCGCCCAGCGCGTAGGGCCGGCCGGACACGACGACGACGACGACCGGCGTACCGGTCGCGAGCAGCTCCTGCAGCAGGTCGGCCTGGACACCGGGCAGCCGCAGGTCGGGTGCGTCGCAGCCCTCGCCCGAGCTGCCGTTGCCGAACAGGCCGGCGAGGTCGCCGACGAGCGCGACGCAGAGGTCGGCCCCGCGCGCTGCCTCGACGGCGGCCGCGAACCCGGAGCGGTCCTCGCCCAGCACGGTGCAGCCGCGCTCGTGCACGACCTCGACGCCCGGCAGCTCGGCCCGCAGCGCGTCGACGGCCGTGGGCACCTCGAGCCCCAGCCCGAGCTCGGGGTAGCGCGGCAGCACGTGGTTGGGGAAGGCGTAGCAGCCCATGAAGGTGCGCGGGTCGTCGGCGCACGGGCCGACGACCGCCACCCGCCCCAGCACCGGTCGCCCCTCGCCGGCCAGCGGCAGGGCGGTGCCCGCGTCGAGCAGCACCACCGAGCGCTCGGCCACCTCGCGCGCCAGCGCCCGGTTCTCGGCCGAGTCGAGCTCGACCGCGGCGTCGCGCACGGAGCCCTCGGGGGTCCATCCCGCGTCGAGCAGGCCCAGCTGGGCCTTGTGGGTGAGGTGGCGGCGGGCGGCGCGGTCGACGAGGTCCTCGGGGAGCTCGCCGCTGCGTACGCGTCTGACGAGGCCCGCACCGAAGCCGAGGGTGTCGGGGAGCTCGACGTCGATGCCGGCGCGCAGCGCCAGCACCCCCGCCTCCGCGTCGTCCGCCGCGACGTGGTGCATCGAGGCCAGGAACGGCACGGCCCAGTAGTCGGAAACGACGGTCCCCTCGAAGCCCCACTCCTCGCGCAGCACCTCGGTGAGCAGCCACGCGTCGGCACCGGCGGGCACGCCGTCGACGTCGGAGTAGGAGTTCATGACCGAGCGGGCGCCGCCGAGCGCGACGGCCGCCTCGAAGCTCGGCAGGACGACGTCGAGCAGCTCGCGGCGGCCCATCGAGACGGGGCCGTGGTTGCGGGCCGCGCGCGAGGCGGAGTAGCCCGCGAAGTGCTTGAGGGTCGCGACGACGCCGGCGCTCTCGAGGCCTCGGACGTAGGCGGCGCCGAGCACGGAGACGAGGTACGGGTCCTCCCCCATCGTCTCCTCGACGCGGCCCCAGCGGTAGTCGCGCACGACGTCGAGCACGGGCGAGAGCCCCTGGTGCACGCCGACGGCGGCCATGTCGCGACCGATCGCCGCGGCCATGCGCTCGACGAGCCCGGGGTCGAAGGTCGCACCCCAGGCGATGGCGGCGGGGTAGACGGTGGCGCCGAAGGCCGTGAAGCCCGTGAGGCACTCCTCGTGGACCAGTGCCGGCACGCCGAGCCGCGAGCCCTCGAGCACCACCCGGTGCTGGCGCACCAGCTCGGCGACGCCCTCGGCGACCGTCAGCGGCACGCTGCCGAACACGCGGGTCAGCTGGCCGAGGCCGTGGCGGCTCGCCTCCTCGAGGGGCACGGTGCCGGAGGCGGCGAAGACGTCCTGCATCGGCGCGACGATGAGCTCGTGGTCAGTGGTCTGCGGTGGTTCGACCGCTTCTGCACCGGGTGCGGCGTCGTCCGCGTGCATGTCGTTGCCGACCCAGCGGCTGCCGAGCTGGGCGACCTTCTCCTCCAGCGTCATGGCGTCGAGCAGCAGCTGCACGCGCTCGGCGACCGGTCGAGAGGAGTCCTGCCACGGACGCAGGTCCCCGTGCGGCGACGGGGACGAGGGCGGGGCTGTCATGGGCGCGGAACTCCTCGTGGACCGGGGAACCTCGACTGGCGGCGGCAGCCAGGACCGTCAGGTTCGAAACTGTTTCGATGCGCTTCCGAGACCTCGCCGTGACCTCTCCGAGACCTCGCCGAGAGCGCGATTTGCCTGTGTGGCAGCGCTTCGACCGGGTCTCACAATGAACCTTGCGACCGAAACCTGCAAGGTGCTTGACACCTCCATTTCCGAAACCTACGTTGCCAGTTGCGGTACGAGTCCGGCTCCGCGCGCAGCTCAGGCGCGGGCGACGGTGACCGCGCCACACGACCGAACCCGCCGCGGCCAGCCCTCGGCTCTCGAGTACGGAGATCAGAGTGGATCCCATGACGACGTCACGTCGGAACTTCCTTCGCGTCGCACTGGCGGGCACGGCCGGCGCCGGCCTCGCCGCGTGCGGCAGCTCGGGCCCCAGCGGCGGCTCCACGGGTGCCAGCGGCGGCGGCACCAGCGCCGCCCCGGCCGCGAGCGGTGCCGCCAGCGGCGGCGCGGCGGCACCGGCCGCCGTCAAGGGCAACGCGTCGTACTGGTTCCTCAACGGCCAGCCGCAGCAGGGCGTGCGCGAGAACCAGGTCAAGCGCTTCAACTCCTCGCACCCCGGCGCGACGCTGAAGCCGACCGAGTTCCAGAACGACGCCTACAAGCAGAAGATCAAGACGGCCATCGGCGCCGGCCAGGCCCCCACCCTGATCTGGGGCTGGGGCGGCGGCGGCCTCAAGAGCTACGTCGACGCGAACCAGGTCCTCGACCTGACCGACTTCGTCAACGGCCCGGCCTCCGCACTCAAGAGCAAGATCTTCCCGAGCGCCTTCGGTGCCGCGACGGTCAACGACAAGGTCTACGCGCTGCCGGTCGAGACCGTCACGCCGATCATCTTCTACTACAACAAGGACGCCTTCGCGAAGATCGGCGCCGAGCCCCCGCAGACGTGGGGCGACATCATGGACCTCGTGCCCAAGTTCAACGCCAAGGGCATCGCGCCGTTCTCGCTCGGCGGCCAGTCGCGCTGGACCAACATGATGTGGCTCGAGTTCCTGCTCGACCGCATCGGCGGCAGCGAGGTCTTCCTCAACGTCTTCAACGGGCAGAAGGACGCCTGGTCCGACCCGGCCGTCAAGGACATGCTCACCAAGGTCCAGGACCTCGTGAAGGCCAACGGCTTCATCAAGGGCTTCTCCTCGATCACCGCCGACTCCAACGCCGACCTCGCCGTCTTCTACAGCGGCAAGGCCGCGATGATGGTCCACGGCGCCTGGACCTACGGCACGATGAAGTCCCAGGGCGGCAGCTTCGTCAAGGACGGCAAGCTCGGCTACATGAACTTCCCGGCCGTCGACGGCGGCAAGGGCGACCCGAGCGACACCACGGGCAACCCCGGCCAGTACCTCTCGATCTCCTCGAAGGCCTCGGCCGAGGAGCAGGCCGTCGCCAAGCAGTTCCTGCTGGACAACACCCTCGACGACGCCTCGATCAAGGACTGGGTGGCCACCGGCGCCGTCCCGGTCGTGCAGGGCACCCGCGACCAGCTCGCGGCCCAGCCCGACAAGGGCGACTCCGACTGGCTGACCTTCAACTACGACATCGCGAGCAAGGCCAAGGTCTTCCAGCAGTCGTGGGACCAGGCGCTGCCCCCCACCCAGGCCGAGGTCCTCCTCGACAACATCGCCAAGCTGTTCCAGCTCCAGGTGACCCCCGACAAGTGGATCGCCAACATGAACGCGGTCATCGGGAAGTGAGCACCGCCGCTCCGCCCGCCGCGCGGGCCACCGTCCATCGGACCCCGCACGCCGGGCGGAGCGGGTCCGTCTCCTGGATGGCTCTCCCCGCGCTGATCTTCTTCATCGCCTTCGGCGTCGTCCCGCTGCTCGGCGTGCTGGTGCTCAGCTTCTGCCAGTGGGACGGCATCGGCGACATCCACCCGGCGGGCTTCGACTCGTGGCACGCCGTGCTCAGCGACCCTGGCCTGCCGCACGCGATCTGGGTGACCTTCGAGGTCATGATCCTGTCGTGGGCCGTGCAGACCCCGCTGAGCCTGATCATCGGGGTGTTCCTCGCCGGCAACCAGCGCTACCGCGAGCTGCTCGCGGTGCTCTACTTCATCCCGCTGCTGCTGTCGTCGGCCGCCCTCGCCGTCACCTACAAGGCCCTGCTGGACCCCAACTTCGGCCTCGGGCCCGGACTGCACTTCAGCCTGCTGACCCGCGACTGGCTGGGCAAGGGCGGGCTCGCCATGGGCGTCATCATCTTCGTGGTGTCGTGGCAGTTCATCCCGTTCCACGCCCTCATCTACCAAGGCGGAGTGCGCCAGATCCCGGCCTCGATGTACGAAGCGGCGGCCCTCGACGGCGCCGGCCGGGTGCGCCAGTTCTTCTCGATCACCGTGCCGCAGCTGAAGTACACGATCCTGACGTCGTCCACGCTGATGGTCGTCGGCTCGCTGACCTTCTTCGACCTGATCTACGTCCTGACGGCCGGAGGCCCGGGCGACTCCACCCGGGTGCTCGCGCTCGACATGTACCAGCAGGGGTTCCAGGCGAACCTCATGGGACCTGCCAGCGCGATCGCGGTCATCATCGTCCTGCTCGGCCTCGGACTGGCGCTGCTCCTGCGCCGGATCGGCGGCACCGGCAGCCAGCTCGAGGGAGTCTGAGGTGGCGACCACCCTGCCGACGACCGGCACCGAGAAGCTCAGCAGCTCCGCCGGCGGGCCGACGCGTCGTCGCCGTCGCGGCGGCGAGCGCCCCAACTGGCTCGGCGGCCTGCTGGGCTGGGTGTGGCTGGCGATCGTCATCATCCCGATCTACTGGCTGGTCATCACCAGCTTCAAGCTGCAGGCCAACTACTTCGGCAGCAACCCGCTCAAGCCGCCGACCGACCTCGACTTCAGCAACTACAAGATGGTGCTGGACAACGACTTCGCGTCGTACTTCGTCAACAGCGTCGTCGTGGCCGCCGGCACGCTCATCCCCGCCGTGCTGATCTCGTTCATGGCGGCCTACGCGATCGTGCGCGGCGAGGGGCTCTTCCTCAAGAGCACCAACTCGCTGTTCCTCATGGGGCTCGCGATCCCGCTGCAGGCGACGATCATCCCGGTCTACCTGATCATCATCAAGCTCCACCTCTACGACACCCTGCTCGCGCTGATCCTGCCGTCGATCGCCTTCGCGATCCCGCTCTCGGTGCTCGTGCTCTCGAACTTCATCCGGGACGTGCCGAAGGAGCTCTTCGAGTCCATGCGCGTCGACGGCGCCAGCGAGTGGGCCATGCTGTGGCGCCTGGCCTTCCCGCTGACCCGCCCGGCGCTCGTCACCGTGGCGATCTACAACGGGCTGCAGGTCTGGAACGGCTTCCTGCTCCCCCTGATCATGCTCACCAGTCCCAGCAAGCGCACCCTGCCGCTGGCGCTGTGGACATTCCAGGGGCAGTACGGCGTCAACGTCCCCGCCATCGCCGCGTCGGTCGTGCTCAGCACCCTGCCGATCCTGGTGCTGTACGTCGTCGGCCGCCGCCAGCTCCTCAGCGGCCTCACCGCGGGGTTCAGCAAGTAGCACCCCGCCCCGTCCCGTCCGAGCCGTCCCGGTGCCCTGAGCCCGGGGCGGCTCGGTCGTGTCCGGGCTGCTCCTCCGAGGCGCGTCACCCGCTCGGGCGCACGGAGGGCCGGCATTCCGCCATCCGTGGGCGCGCCGTGTCACTCCTTGGTGGGAACCAGTGCCCGCGCGCCGGGAGATCCCTCAGCACACCGCTGCTGCGTCGATGAGTACGGCACACCAGGCAGGACGCCAGGTGAGCTAGACCGGACACATCACGGAGGATCCCGGTGACCACCCTCGCCGACCGCACCCATGGCGCGGTCCCCGCCCAGCGCGCCCCCCGCTTCACCGCCCTCGTGGCGGTGGCCAACCCGTTCGCCCGCGAGACCCTCGCGCGCACCCTGCGCTCGATCGGCGCCCGCGACGTCCTCGAGGCCGGCAGCGCCGCCGAGGCCCGCGCCCGCGCCGCGTCGCACACCACCCGCGAGCTCGCGGTCGTCGCCTCCGGCCTGCCGGACGGCTCGGGCGTCAGCCTGGTCGCCGAGCTGCGCGCCCTGGGCTGGAACCGCGCCCTGGTGCTCGCCGCCACCGACGACCCGTTCGCGGTGCGCGCCGCGCTGGCGGCCGGCGCCCGCAGCTACGTCGTGATCGGCAGCGAGCCGACCCCGGCGAGCCCCGCCCCGGTTCCGACGGGCGCCGCGCGCTACTCGCCGCGCGGCCTGACCGCGAGCCTGTCCGCCCGCGAGATCGAGGTGCTGGCGCTGGTCGCCGACGGCCGCTCCAACAAGGAGGTCGGCGAGGCGCTCGGCCTGTCCGCCCTCACCGTCAAGAGCCACCTCGCCCGCATCGCCCGCAAGCTCGGCACCGGCGACCGCGCCGAGATGGTCGTCGTCGCCCTGCGTGCCGGAGTCATCGACTGAGCGCACGAGGCCTTAGGTTCTAGCCCATGAGCGAGGAGCCCGTCGTCGAGCCGGAGACCGGTCCGCCGGCGCCCGTGCTCGAGACGCGCGAGCCGGTGCCCGAGCCGGTCGCCACCCGCGCCGCGTTCGAGGACGCCGTGGCGCGGCTGGCGGCGGGCACCGGACCCGTCGCCATCGACGCCGAGCGGGCGTCGGGCTACCGCTACTCCGCCCGGGCCTACCTCGTCCAGCTGCGCCGCGCGGGCGCCGGCACCGTCCTCGTCGACCCGATCGGCCTGGGCGGCATGGCGGCGCTGGGCGAGGCGCTGCAGGACGCCGAGTGGGTCTTGCACGCCGCGAGCCAGGACCTGCCGTGCCTGGCCGAGGAGGGCATGCACCCCGGCACGCTGTTCGACACCGAGCTCGCCGGCCGCCTGCTGGGCATGCCGCGCGTCGGCCTCCAGGCCATGGTGCTCGACCTGCTCGGCTACCACCTCGAGAAGGGCTACTCCGCGGCCGACTGGTCGACGCGCCCGCTGCCCGAGCCGTGGCTGCGCTACGCCGCGCTCGACGTCGAGGTGCTGGTCGAGCTGCGCGACGCGCTCGAGCAGCGGCTCGCCGACGCCGGCAAGCTCGAGTGGGCGCGCGAGGAGTTCGCGGCGCTCGCCACCCCGCGCGCGCCGCTGGTGCGCGCAGAGCCCTGGCGGCGTACGTCCGGCCTCCACCGCGTGCGCAAGCGCCGCCAGCTCGCCGTGGTGCGCGAGCTCTGGACCACCCGCGACGAGGTCGCGCGCGACCGCGACATCGCGCCGGGCCGGGTGCTGCCCGACGCCGCCATCGTCGAGGCCGCGCTCGCCTCGCCCCGCTCGGTCGAGGAGCTCGTCGCCCTGCCGCTGTTCGGAGGCCGGGGCACGCGTCGACGGGCCGGCCAGTGGGCCGGTGCTGTCCGCCGCGCGCTCGCTCTCGACGAGGACGCCCTGCCCAGCGCGGGCGCGCCCCTCGACGGCCCGCCCCCCGCGCGTGCCTGGGCCGACCGCGACCCGGCCGCCGCCGACCGGCTGACCTTCGCCCGCACGGCGATGGGGGCGATCGCCGCCGAGCACTCGATGCCGGTGGAGAACCTGCTCACCCCCGACACCGTGCGCCGGCTGGCGTGGGACCCGCCCGTGCCGCTGACGGTCGAGGCAGTCGCCGAGTTCGCGCGCGCCCACGGCGCCCGGGAGTGGCAGGTCGGGCTGACCGCGGCGGCCCTGACCGACGCGCTCAGCAGGGCCGACGCGCTGGGCAGGGTCCCCGAGGACTGAGCCCGGCTACTCCTTGTGCAGGGCGCCCGGCTTGTGCACGGCCTCGCCGCCGGACTTCTCGCTCTTGACGAGGTACTGCGGGTCGTCCTTGCTCGCCTTCACGTCGCGCTTCGCGGCGTGCGTGTCGGAGGTGATCTTCTTCTCGACCGTGCCCTCGGCCTGACCGCCGTGGGAGTTCCAGGTCACCTTGTCGCCCTTGTGCAGTTCGTCAGCCATGTCCCAGGTCTACCCCTGCCCGCGGCCGCTCGCACGCCGGGACGTCGCCTAGAAGTAGTCGTTGGTCGCCGGCGCCGGCCCCGCGAAGGCCGCCGCGAGCAGCGCGTCGTCGGCCTCGCTGCCGCCCTCCAGCAACCCGGCCCGCCGCAGCAGCGCCGGGTCGGCGCCACCGGCGTACAGCACAGACAGGCCGCGTACGTGCAGCCGCGTCGCGCCCGAGCCGCCGGGCTCCAGCCGGGCCTCGCCGCCCTCCAGCACGAGGCGCCAGGTCGGCGATCCGGCGAACGCGCCGAGGACCCGGTCGCCCACGAAGTCCAGGTCGACCGTCCCGCGAACGTGCGGCGGCCAGCCCCGCGCCGCCACGGCACCGGGACCGTCGATCACCGCGAGCATCCAGGGCACCGCTGCTTCGGGTCGGATGCCGGCCCGGGGCAGCTCGAAGTGCACCGGGTCGTGCGCGGGGACGCGGAGCACGATCGTGCCGGTGACCGACGCCCAGCTGCCCAGCATGGCGAGCAGCCCCCGGCCCGCCGGGCCGGTGAGCGCCAGCAGGTCGCGCGCCTCCAGCCGGGACTTCTCGTCGTAGCCGGCGCCCCGCTGCCAGGCGCAGTAGCCCTGCACCACGCCGTCACCGTCCACCGCGAGCGTCGTGCCGGAGTGGCGGGCGAGGATCCGCGGCCAGTCGAACAGCGGGCCCTCGCGCTCGAGGTAGCCGTTGCCGGCGCGCGCGACCTCGCGGTAGACCCGCCGCACGGCGTCTATGTCGCCCGGGTCGTGAGGGTCCGCTGCCCGCAGGGTGATGCCCTCGGGGACACGCACCGACGACAGCGCCTCGGTCGGCACCGCCCAGGTGCACAGCAGCCCCGTCTGCTCGTAGCCCAGCGAGCGGTAGAGCGCCGGCGCGGTGCGGAACAGCGTCGAGACGACCGCGCCGCGCTCACGCGCTTCCCCGAGGGCCGCCTGCATCACCGCCCGCGCCACGCCGCCACCGCGGGCCTCGGCCGCCACGGCGACGCTCGCGATTCCGCTGCACCGCACCGCGCGACCGCCGAACCACTGCTGCTGGTCGCGCTCGGTCGCGTTGGCCACCAGCCGACCCCGCGCGTCCTCGACGCCCCACCGGGTGACAGCCGTCCACGACACCGGCTCGGGCGGGTCGGAGCTCACCCCGCCGAACGCGACCCGGCCGAGCTCGCGGACCGCGTCGTCGTGGGAGGGGTCGAGTCGGCGCGCGCGGGGGAGGGTCACGGTCGGCCATTCTGGTGCGTCGTCCGCCCCGGCGGGAGGGGCCACCACAGGACGGGCGTGTCGCTCGATCGGCTGGTAGGGCCTCGCTCGTTCGGGCGGGGCGCTCTCCCAGCGCGTGGCGCGGGGGCGTCCACGGCGTACGGTGCCCGGGTGCCCGTAGCAGACTCCTGGCGTGCCGTGCGGCGCGCCGTGCTGGCGGTCGCGGTGCTCGACGACGTCGACCTCGAGCCGCGCGACGACGGCGTGCTGCTGCCCGGTGCCCGCCCGCTGCTCGTCGGCTGGGACGAGCTGGCGTGGGCCGCCGGCCCGCAGCCCGACCAGGTCGATGCGGCGCGCGCCGGCGTCGCCCGGCACCTGCGGCTGCGCGGGGCCCTCGACGAGGTCGTCGCCGAGCCGGAGCTCGCCCGCACCCGGCTGCGGCTCCTCGCGCTCCCCTCGGCGCGCGTGCCCGACGGCGGCTGGCCGCTGCACCGCGTCGCGGGCGGCGCCCTCGCGGTCGGGCTCGGCCTGGCGCTCGAGCGCAGCGATGCACTGCCTGTCGTCGCCGTGCCGTCGGTGACCCTCGCCGCGGCCGGACTGGTGTGCGCGGCCGGGCGGGTCGGAGTGCCGGGCGCAGAGCAGGAGCTCGCCGTGCTCGAGGAGCACCTCGAGGCGATGGGGACGCTGGCCGGGGCCCGGCTCGCCCGGCTCCCCCAGCAGCTCGCGCCGGTCGGCGACAGCGACGTCCCCACGCTGCTCGCCAGCGCGAGCTTCCGGCGTGCGCTGGCCGCCGAGGACCCGTTGGGCATGCGCGGCGCGGTCGTCGCCTCACGGCGGCGCGGCTGGCTCGACCCCCGTCGGCTCGACCCGGCTCTCGCCTCGGTCGCCTACGAGCTGAGCGACCCCGACGACCGGGCGTTCGAGCGCCCGCTGCTCGTGACCGCCGAGGAGGTGAGCGAGGTACGCAGTGGTGGCCGCCCAGCTGAGATCGACCTGCGCGACCCGGTGACGCACCCGGGCCTGCCGACCCAGCGCTGAGCGGCCCGCTAGGAGAAGGTCGCGGAGCCGTAGCTCGCCGACAGCTTGGCGACCGCCTCGACGACCTGGCGGCTGACCTCCTGGGCGGTCAGGCCGATCTCGGCGTTGACCTCTGCGACCTTGCCGTGGTCGAGGAACTGCTCCGGGATGCCGAAGTCGCGCAGCGGGGTGAGCACGCCGGCGTCGCGCAGCGCCTGGGCGACCGCCCCGCCGACGCCACCGCGGCGTACGCCGTCCTCGACCGTCACGACGAGGTCGTGGCGGGCGGCGAGCGGCACGAGGGCCGGGTCCACCGGCTTGACCCAGCGCGGGTCGACCACGGTCACGCCGACGCCCTGGGCGGTCAAGCGGTCGGCGACCTCGAGGCAGAGCCCGGCCATGGCGCCGACCGAGACGATGAGCACGTCCTCGTCGCCCTCGCGGCGCAGCACGTCGCACCCGCCCACGGTGCCCACCGCAGGGATCGCGGCCGGCACCTTGCCCTTCGGGAAGCGCACGACGGTGGGCGCGTCGTCGACGGCGACCGCCTCGCGCAGCTCCTGGCGCAGCGTCTCGGCGTCGCGCGGCGCGGCCAGCCGCAGGCCCGGCACGACCTGCAGGATCGAGAGGTCCCACATGCCGTTGTGGCTGGCCCCGTCGTCGCCGGTGACGCCGGCGCGGTCGAGCACGAACGTGACGCCGCACTTGTGGAGCGCGACGTCGAGCAGCACCTGGTCGAAGGCCCGGTTGAGGAACGTCGCGTAGACGGCGACGACAGGGTGCATGCCGGCCGTGGCCATGCCAGCGGCGCTGGTGGTCGCGTGCTGCTCGGCGATGCCGACGTCGAAGACGCGGCCAGGGTAGGCGCGGGCGAAGGAGTCGAGCCCGACCGGGATGCACATGGCGGCGGTGATGCCGACGACGTCGGGGCGCGAAGCGCCGATCGTGACCATCTCGTCGGCGAACACGCTGGTCCACGACGTGCCGCTGGAGGCGAGCGGCTCACCGGTCTCGGGGTCGATGACGCCGACCGCGTGGAAGAGGTCGGCCTCGAAGCTCTCGGCCGGCTGGTAGCCGTTGCCCTTGCGCGTGATGGCGTGCACGATGACCGGCCCGCCGAAGGCCTTGGCCTGGCGCAGCGCGTGCTCGAGCGCGTCGATGTCGTGGCCGTCGACCGGCCCGACGTACTTCAGGCCGAGGTCCTCGAACATGCCCTGCGGGGCGACGATGTCCTTGATGCCCTTCTTCATCCCGTGCAGGGTCTCGAAGATGGGCTGGCCGACGACCGGGGTGCGTGCCAGCGTGGCCTTGCCCCAGTCGAGGAAGCGCTCGTAGCCGCGGGTCGTGCGCAGCGTCGCGAGGTGGCGCGCGAGCCCGCCGATCGTCGGGGCGTAGGAGCGCTCGTTGTCGTTGACCACGATGACGACCGGGCGGTCGCCGGCGGCGATGTTGTTGATCGCCTCCCACGCCATCCCGCCGGTCAGGGCACCGTCACCGATGACCGCGACGACGCGGCGGTCGCTGCGGCCCTGCAGCTGGAACGCCTTCGCCATGCCGTCGGCGTAGGACAGCGAGGTCGAGGCGTGGCTGTTCTCGATGACGTCGTGCGGCGACTCGGCCCGGCTCGGGTAGCCCGAGAGCCCGCCCTTCTGCCGCAGCGTCTCGAAGCCCTCGCGCCGGCCGGTCACCAGCTTGTGGACGTAGGACTGGTGGCCCGTGTCGAAGAGCAGCACGTCGCTCGGCGAGTCGAACACCCGGTGCAGCGCGAGCGTCAGCTCGACCACGCCGAGGTTCGGCCCGAGGTGCCCGCCGGTCCTGGCGACCGAGCGCACCAGGAAGGTGCGGATCTCGGCGGCCAGCGCGTCGAGCTGCGAGCGGTCGAGCCTGCGCAGGTCGGCAGGGCCGCCGATCGTCTCGAGCAACCCCACGCGGTGCGCCTCCCTCGTCCGTCGGTGCACTCCTGCGCACCGCTGTCCAGCCCACCGATCGTACGCAGCCTGCCCGCCGTTGGCACGCCACGCACCGCCGCGCTCCCCCGGACGCACCGCGGCCGGCACCCCCGAGAGGGTGCCGGCCGCAGTGGACGGCGGAGCCGGGAGCGCTAGCTGACGGCGGTCCGGCGGCGCGAGATCGCGTCGACGGAGGCGGCCATCAGCAGGACCAGGCCGGTGATCATGAAGTTGTAGGACGCCGAGAGGTTCAGCAGGCCCAGTCCGTTCGGGATCAGGTTGATCACGACGGCGCCGAGGACCGCGTCACGGACGCGGCCGCGGCCGCCGAACAGCGACGTGCCACCGATGACCGCGGCACCGACGGCGTAGAGCAGCGTGTTGCCGCCACCGGCGTCGG
Source organism: Motilibacter peucedani (assembly GCF_003634695.1). Classification (NCBI taxonomy): domain Bacteria; kingdom Bacillati; phylum Actinomycetota; class Actinomycetes; order Motilibacterales; family Motilibacteraceae; genus Motilibacter; species Motilibacter peucedani. Next base: position 380,048 of record NZ_RBWV01000010.1, on the reverse strand, counting down.
ACGGGACACCACCGGTCTTGGACGCGAGCAGCACGCCACCGAGACCCGCCATGCCCGACGAGATCGCGAACACGGCGGTCTTCATGCGCTGCACGTCGATGCCGGCGCGGCGCGCGGCCTCGGCGTTGCCGCCGGTCGCGTAGATGTGCCGGCCGAACGACGTGCGGGTGAGCACGAAGGTCCAGAAGATCATGATGAACAGGATCAGCGGGACGACGTAGGGCATGCCCTGGATCGAGGTGACCTTCGGGTTCGGCGAGCGCTCCTGGTTGAGGAACCCGACGATGATGGCGCCGAGCACGATCAGGGCGGCCGCGCGCGCGACGACCGCGGTCAGCGGCTCGGCGGCGAGGCCGGCGGCCGAGCGCCGCACCGACCGGAAGATCGTGTAGGCGGTGTAGATGCCCAGCACGACCACGAACAGCAGCCAGCCCAGCGTCGGGCTGACGTTCTTGTTGGCGAACCCGTTGATGAAGTCGATGTTGCGCGTGTCGACGGTCGCGCCGTTGCCGATGAACTGCAGCAGCACGCCCTGCCACGCGAGGAACAGCGCCAGGGTCACGACGAAGGACGGGATGCCGACGCGGGCGACGAGGAAGCCGGTGAGCACGCCGATCGCGACGCCCATCGCGATGGCGATGTAGACCGAGATGACCGCGTTGTCGCCGAGCTTGGCCACGATCGCGATCAGGCCCAGCCCGATGATCACCGCAGCCGGCCACAGCTTGCTCAGCGCCGCCAGGACGATCGCCGCGATGAGCAGCGCCACGACCGCGATGTAGGTGCCGGTGTGGACCGTGTGCTGCAGGCTGCCGCCGTTGTTGACGACGATGGCCATCGTCACGGCGCACACGCCGGAGGCGGTGCCCGCCGACAGGTCGATCTCGCCGAGCAGCAGGACGAAGACCAGGCCCATGCCGATCAGGGCCGTGCCGGCGGCCTGCGTGGTGAGGTTCGCCAGGTTGCCCTTGGAGAGGAAGACGTCGGACTTCAGGGCGAAGACGAGGACCAGGACGATGAGGCCGGCGAGGGCCGGCAGCGCGCCGACCTCGCCACCGCGTACGCGGCGGAAGTAGTCGCCGACGAACTCGGTCAGCGAGCCGACGCCGCTGTCGCGGGCGAAGTCGCTCTGGGCGACGCCCTCGTTGACCGCGGTGCCCGCGGGGGCGCCGGCGCCGGCCGCGGTGGGAGAGGTGTTCGGTGCCGGGGTCTGCGACCCGGGGATGTTGGTGGACATGTCTCTCTTCCTCAGATCGTCGTGCTGGTGGCCTCGGCGGCCGACAGCCCGATGGAACCGGAACGCCCGGAGGTGATGAGCTCGACGATCTGGCTGCGGTTGACGTCCTTGGCCTTCACGGTCGCCGCGAGCCGGCCCAGGTAGAGGGCCGAGACGTTGTCGGAGACCTCGAGCACGTCGTTCATGTTGTGCGAGATCAGGACCACGCCGAGGCCCTGGTCGGCCAGGCGGCGCACGAGGTCGAGGACCTGGCGGGTCTGGGCGACGCCGAGGGCGGCGGTCGGCTCGTCGAGGAGCACGACCTTGCTGTTCCACAGCACGGACTTCGCGATCGCGACCGTCTGGCGCTGGCCGCCGGACAGGCTGGAGACCAGCTGGCGCACGGACTTCACCGTGCGGACCGAGAGGCTGGCGAGGGTGTCGCGCGCCTTGCGCTCCATGCTCGCCTCGTCGAGGACGGCGCCCTTCTTCATCTCGCGGCCGAGGAACATGTTCTGCACGATGTCGAGGTTGTCGGCCAGGGCGAGGTCCTGGTAGACGATCTCCACGCCGAGGGCGGCGGTGTCGCGCGGCCCGGTGATGTGGACCTCGTTGCCCTCGAAGAAGACCTGGCCCGTGTCGATGTGGTAGATGCCGGCCAGGCACTTGACCAGCGTGGACTTGCCCGCGCCGTTGTCACCGACCAGCGCGGTCACCTGGCCCGGGTAGACCGCGAAGTCCACGTCATGGAGCACGTGGACCGGTCCGAAACTCTTGTTGATCCCTCGGAGCTCGAGGATCGGCTGCTCAGCCACGAAGACCTCCCAGTGCGGCGTTGCCGCGGTTGATGCGGCGTTGCCGCGGTTGATGCAGCGGCAGAGCCGCGTGGAGACGCGGCGCAAGCCGAGGATAGGACCAGATGGCCCGGTCGAGCGGTGGACACGCGACCCACCCGTGACGCACCTCCGCCGCCCCTCCTGCCCGAGGGCTGGAGGAGCGGCGGACGGTGACGGGAGTGCTACTTGATGCCGTACTTGGTGCAGAGCGCCGCGTACGAGCCCTTGCAGACGTCGGCGGCCTTGAGGGCGCCGTCGTCGAAGGGCTTGGTGAGGTTGCTCTTCAGCGTGACCGGGAACGACTCGAGCAGGACCGACTTGACGTCGCGCTTGCCCTGGGGGTCGTTGAGGGTCTGGGTCACGCCCGGGTCCTCGCCCTTGGCCAGGGCGATGGCGAGCTTGGCAGCCGCAGCGGCCTCGGCCTGGACCGGCTTGTAGACCGACACGCACTGGTCACCGGCGAGGATGTTCTGGATGCCCTGGACGGTGCCGTCCTGGCCCGTGACCGGAGCCTTGATGCCGGCCTTCTTCAGGACGGTGATGACCGCGTTGCCGAGGCCGTCGTTGGCGGCGACGACGCCGTCGACCTTGTTGCCGGCCTTGGTGAGCAGCTGCTCGAAGGTGGTGCCGCCGACCGCGTTGTCCCACTTCGGGATCGACTGGTCGCCGACCTTCTTCCAGCCAGCGGCGTACTTCTTGTCGAGCACGCTGTCGTAGCCCTGCTTGAACAGCGTCGCGTTGTAGTCGCCGGGGTCGCCGTTGACCTCGATGATGCGCGCGTCGGCCTTGTCGCCCACGCAGTCGACCAGCGCGGTGCCCTGCTCCTCGCCGACCTTCACGTTGTCGAACGACACGTAGTAGTCGGCCGAGCCGCCCAGGTTCAGGCGGTCGTAGTCGATGACCTGCACGCCGGCCTGCTTGGCCTGGGCCTCGATCTGCGCGCCCACGGTGAAGTTGATGGCGGCGAGGATGATGACCTTGTCGCCCGAGGTGATCATCGCCTGGGCGATGGTCTCCTGCTTGGTGGTGTCGCCCTGCGCGTTCTGCACGTCGGCCACGAGGCCGGCGTCCTGCATCGCCTTGGTCAGCAGCGGGCGGTCGAAGGACTCCCACCGGGCCGAGGACTGGGTGTCGGGGAGCAGCACGCCGACCTTGGTGCCCGCACCGCCGCCGCCGCCGGAGCTCGTGGAGCCCGAGGCCGCGGGCGCCGGAGCCGAGCTGCCGGAGCCGGAGGAGGTCGCCGGAGCGGCGCCGCTGTTGTCGGAGGGGCTGCTGCTGCCGCCGCAGGCGGCCAGCGCGAACGCGCCCGCGACGCCGAGGATGGCGACGCGCTCGACGGACTTCTTCATGTATGACTCCCTGTCTGCCCGCCGGGGACGGCGGGCTTCACGCCTGACGACATGGTTCTTGACGCGTACCGCAAGTGGGACGTGCCGTGTCACGCAGCTGCGCAAGAGCTCCGGCGCCGAGTGGGCGCGCTGGGCTCGAGCGAAGCGGACACCCGGGAGGCTAGTACGCCGCACCCGGGTTTGTTCACCGCCTGAGCAAGAATGTGACCAACGTGTGACCCGCGCTGCCATCCTGCGAAAGAACGCGGCGCTCCCGGGGCGCGACACGTCACGAAACGATCACAGTCTGGGCACGAACCGGCCACCCCGCAGCGCCTGCTCCACGAGCAGCACCGCGCGCCCTGTGGCGAGCAGCCGCGCACCCTCGCGCTCGTAGGCCTGCACCGCCGCCTCGAGGGCCTCGGGCGGCACCACGTCGCGCAGGTCCTCGCGCGCGTGGGCGAGCCCGCGCCGGGCGCCCTCCACCGCCGCCTCGACGTGCACGGCGGCGAAGCGCGCGAGAACGGCGGGGTGGCGGCGCAGGACCTCGTAGGCCCGGTAGTCCGGCGGGCACAGGTCGAGCAGCCAGCCGACCGCCGTGCGCTCCCAGTCGGGAGCCCCCGGCGGGCGTACCTCTGCAGGCCAGCCGGGCGGGGCATGGCCTTCCCGGCCGCCGCCCCGCACCGGCCGCTCAGCCACGGCGCTGCTCACTTCCGACGCAGTGTGGCCGACGTCAGGAGGCCAGCAGGCTGCGCAGGACGTACTGCAGGATCCCGCCGTGCCGGTAGTAGTCGGCCTCGCCAGGGGTGTCGATGCGCAGGCGCGCCTCGAACGTCGTCTCCCCCGCCTTCACCGTGACCGTGCGCGGCGTGGTGCCGTCGTTGAGGGCGGTGACGCCGGTGATCTCGAACGTCTCCTCCCCCGTCAGGCCCAGCGACTCGGCCGTCTCGCCCTCGGGGAACTGCAGCGGGAGGACGCCCATGCCGATGAGGTTCGAGCGGTGGATGCGCTCGTAGGACTCGGCGATGACCGCCTTGACCCCCAGCAGCGCCGTGCCCTTGGCCGCCCAGTCGCGCGAGGAGCCGGAGCCGTACTCCTTGCCCGCCAGGATGACCAGCGGCGTGCCGGCGGCCGCGTAGGACTGGGCCGCGTCGTAGATGGTGGTGACGGGCGCGTCGGGCGCGGTGAAGTCGCGCGTGAAGCCGCCCTCCGTGCCCGGCGCCAGCTGGTTGCGCAGCCGGATGTTGGCGAAGGTGCCGCGGATCATGACCTCGTGGTTGCCGCGGCGCGAGCCGTAGGAGTTGAAGTCGCGGCGCTCGACGCCGTGCTCGGCGAGGTACTTCCCTGCCGGCGAGTCGGCCTTGATCGAGCCGGCCGGGCTGATGTGGTCGGTCGTGACCGAGTCGCCCAGCTTCGCAAGCACTCGCGCGCCCGAGATGTCGGAGACGGGGGTCGGCTCCGGCGACATGCCTTCGAAGTACGGGGGCTTGCGCACGTAGGTCGACTCGGCGTCCCACGCGAACGTGTCACCCTCGGGGGTCGGCAGCGCGCGCCAGCGCTCGTCGCCGGCGAACACGTCGGCGTAGTCGCGGGTGAACATCTCGGACTCGATCGCCTGCTCGACGACGCCCTCGATCTCAGCGGCCGTCGGCCAGATGTCGCGCAGGTAGACCGGGCTGCCGTCGGTCGAGGTGCCGAGCGGCTCGGTCGTGATGTCCATGTCCATCGTGCCCGCGAGGGCGTAGGCCACGACCAGTGGCGGCGACGCGAGGTAGTTCATCTTCACGTCGGGGTTGATGCGGCCCTCGAAGTTGCGGTTGCCCGAGAGCACCGAGACGACGGCGAGGTCGGCCTCGTTGACCGCGGCGGACACCTCGTCGGGCAGCGGGCCCGAGTTGCCGATGCAGGTGGTGCAGCCGTAGCCGACCAGGTTGAAGCCGAGCTTGTCGAGGTAGGGCGTGAGGCCCGCCCGCTCGTAGTAGTCCATGACCACCTTGGACCCGGGGGCCAGGGTGGTCTTGACCCACGGCTTGCTGGTCAGCCCGAGCTCGACGGCCTTCTTGGCGACGAGCGCGGCACCGATCATCACGCTCGGGTTCGAGGTGTTGGTGCAGGAGGTGATGGCCGCGATGACGACCGCGCCGTGGTCGAGCTCGACCTCGGTGCCGTCGGCCAGCGTCGTGCGGATGCGGCTGCTCGGACGGTCGGACACGTCCCCGACCACGGCGGAGAAGGCCGGGACCTGCTCCTCGGCGACCGAGCCGACCGCGATCGGGTCGGAGGCCGGGAAGGTCTCCTCGACGCCCTCGTCGACCTTGGTCTCGGGCGCGGCGCCCGCGTAGTTGGCCAGCGCGGTGCGGAAGCTGGTCTTGGCGTCGGAGAGCGAGACGCGGTCCTGCGGGCGCTTCGGGCCGGCGATCGAAGGCACGATCGTCGAGAGGTCGAGCTCGACGTGCTCGGAGTACGCCGGCTCGGCGGCCGGGTCGTGCCAGAGGCCCTGCTCCTTGGCGTAGGCCTCGACCAGCGCGACCTGCTCGGCCGAGCGGCCGGTCAGCTGGAGGTAGCGCACGGTCTCGGCGTCGATCGGGAAGATCGCGCAGGTCGAGCCGTACTCCGGGCTCATGTTGCCGATGGTGGCGCGGTTGGCGAGCGGCACGGCCGAGACGGCCGGGCCGTAGAACTCGACGAACTTGCCGACGACGCCGTGCTTGCGCAGCATCTCGGTGATCGTGAGCACCAGGTCGGTGGCGGTAGCGCCCTCGGGCAGCTCCCCGGTCAGCTTGAAGCCCACGACGCGCGGGATGAGCATGCTCACCGGCTGGCCGAGCATCGCGGCCTCGGCCTCGATGCCGCCGACGCCCCAGCCGAGCACGCCGATGCCGTTGACCATCGTGGTGTGCGAGTCGGTGCCGACGCAGGTGTCGGGGTAGGCGCGGAGGACGCCGTCCACCGTGCGGGTCATGACCGTGCGCGCGAGGTGCTCGATGTTGACCTGGTGCACGATGCCGGTCCCCGGCGGGACGACCTTGAACTCGTCGAACGCGGTCTGGCCCCAGCGCAGGAACTGGTAGCGCTCCTTGTTGCGGTCGTACTCGAGGTCGACGTTGCGGGCGAAGGAGTCCGGCGCGCCGAAGAGGTCGGCGATCACGGAGTGGTCGATGACCAGCTCGGCGGGCGCCAGCGGGTTGATCTTGGAAGCGTCGCCGCCGAGTTCGCGGACTGCCTCGCGCATGGTGGCCAGGTCGACCACGCAGGGGACACCGGTGAAGTCCTGCATCACCACGCGCGCCGGCGTGAACTGGATCTCGGTGTCGGGCTCGGCGCTGGGGTCCCAGCCGGCGAGAGCGCGGATGTGGTCGGCCGTGATGTTGGCGCCGTCCTCGGTGCGGAGCAGGTTCTCGAGGAGCACCTTGAGGCTGTAGGGCAGCTTGTCCTGCCCGTCCACCGCGCTCAGCCGGAAGATCTCGTACGACGCGTCACCGACGTCGAGCTGGCCCTTTGCTCCGAAGCTGTCCACGCTCACTGGGGTCTCCTCCCGTGCCACTGCACTGCTGCCCGCAATCCTGCCCCGCGGCCGGCCCGCCCGATCCAGTGAGGGTCGCCTTGCCTGCGGGAAAGTATCTCGACATCAAGATATCTCACCTCACCACGAGACGCGCCCGGGGGCGCGCGTCAGGCCGGCTGCTCGACCCGGTCGAGGACCGCGACGCACTCGACGTGCTGGGTCATCGGGAACAGGTCGAAGGCGCGCAGGGTGCGCACGGCGTAGCCGGCCGCCGCGAAGTGGCGCAGGTCGCGCGCCAGGGGCGCCGGGTCGCAGGCGACGTAGGCGACGACTCGCGGCGCAAGGGCGGCGATGCCCACGACCACCTGCGGGCCCGCTCCGTCGCGCGGCGGGTCGAGCACCACGACGTCGGCGCGCTCGACGCCGACGCCCGCGCGGAGCACGCGGTCGACGGGACCGGTCTCGATGCGTACGTGGGAGTACCCGTGCAGGTTTCGGCGGGCGTCGGACGCCGCCCGCCGGTCGCCCTCCACCGCCACGACCGTGCCGGTGACCCCGACCCGCTCGGCGAGCACGCCGGCGAAGACGCCGGCGCCGGCGTAGAGGTCGAGGGCGGTCTCCCCCGGCGCGGGCTGCGCGCCCTCGAGCACCGCGGCCACCAGCGCGTCGACCGCGCCGGGGTGCACCTGCCAGAAGCCGGCCGCCGCCACGCGCCAGTCGGCGCCCGCGACCTGCTCGCGGACCCAGGCCCGGCCGCGCACCGGCCGCTCGGCGCCCTCGAGCAGCACCGAGCTGGCCGCCGGCACCTTGGGCAGCTTGACGTGGGCGCCCTGCGCCGGGCTCACCAGCACCGTGCGGTCGCCGCCGGCGGACGCGACGACCTCGACCTCGCCGGCCCCGGGCCAGCGCGCCTCGGTCGCGTGCACCTCGTCGACGCCCGGCGCGGCGATGCGGCAGCGGTCGACGGCGACCAGCTCGTGGGAGCGGTGCTTGCGCAGCGCGAGCCGCGCCTCTGCGTCGACGGCGAACCGCACGCGGGTGCGCCAGCCGAGCCCGTCGGTGTCGCCCGGCACCGCTTCGACCGTGACCGGCAGGTCGAGACCGGCGAGGCGGGCCAGCTGCTCGCGGACGACCGCCGCCTTGAGCTCGCGCTGCACGGGCAGGGCGACGTGCTGCCAGTCGCAGCCGCCGCAGCGCCCCGGCCCGGCCCAGGGGCACGGCGGCTCGACGCGGTCGGGCGAGGCGCTCAGCACCTCGACGGCGTCGGCGCGCAGGAAGCGCGAGCCGGCGCCGCCGTCGGTGACCCGCGCGCGCACGCGCTCGCCCGGCACCGCGTGCCGCACGAAGACCACCCGGCCCTCGTGGCGCGCGACGCAGGCGCCGCCGTGGGCGACCGGACCGACCTCGAGCTCGAGCGTGGTGCCGACCAGCGAGTCGGCGGGCGCCTGCGGCGCGCGCCGGCCGGGAGCCGGGCGCTGCCTCGCCGCGGGGCTCACCGGGGGTCCTTGGCCGGCACCGTGGCGGCGACTCCGCCGTCGTCCTTGCCGGGCGGCGGCGGGATGATGCCCGACGCGATCGCGGCCTTGACCCGCTCCTTGTGGGCCTGCACGACCCGCGCCTCGAGCTCCTCCGAGGACTTCAGCTGCCACGGCACGCTGATGACCATGACGCCCTGGGTGAAGAGCAGCCGGGTCTTGAGCCGCAGGGCGCTCTGGTTGTGGAGCAGCTGCTCCCACCAGTGGCCCACGACGTACTCGGGGATGTAGACGGCGACGACGTCGCGCGGGCTGCTGCGACGGATCGCCCGCACGTAGCGCACGATCGGCGCCGTCACCTCGCGGAACGGCGAGTCGAGCACCTTGAGCGGCACGGGCAGCCCGCGCCGGTCCCACTCGCTCTGCAGGTGGGCGGTCTCCTCGGCGTCGACGCCCACGGTGACCGCCTCGAGCGTGGAGGGCCGCGCCGCGCGGGCGTAGTTGAGCGCGCGCAGCGTCGGCTTGTGGATGCGCGAGACCAGCACGATCGCGTGGGTGCGCGAGGGGAGCATCGACTCGTAGCCGTCGTCGGGCTCGAGCTCGGCGGCGACCGACTCGTAGTGCTTGTTGATCGCGCGCATGAGCGCGTAGATCACCGGCATGGCGATGCAGACGATGTAGGCGCCGGCGAGGAACTTGGTGATGAGCACGATCACCAGGACGGTGCCGGTGGAGACGGCGCCGATGAAGTTGATGACGCGCGAGCGGCGGATGTGGGACCGCGCGGTGGAGTCCTGCTCGGTGGTGAGCTCGCGGTTCCAGTGCCGGACCATGCCGGTCTGGCCGAGCGTGAAGCTGGTGAACACCCCGACGATGTAGAGCTGGATCAGCCGGGTCACCGAGGCGTCGAAGGCCACGATCAGCAGGATCGCGAAGCCCGCGAGCACGAGGATGCCGTTGCTGAAGACCAGCCGGTCGCCACGGGTGTGGAGCTGGCGGGGCAGGAACCGGTCCTGCGCCAGCACCGAGCCCAGCAGCGGGAAGCCGTTGAAGGCGGTGTTGGCCGCCAGCACCAGGATCAGCGCCGCGGCGGCGATGAGCAGGTAGAAGAAGACGCTCTGCCCGAACACCGCCTTGCCGACCTGAGCGATGACCGTGCGCTGGACCTGGGTGGTGCAGTCGAAGCCGCCGAGGTCGCAGCTGTCGGCCGGGTCGACGTAGTGGACCTTGGCCTTCATCGCCAGGGCCGTGATGCCGCCGAACATCGCCATCGAGAGCACCGCCATGGCGAGCAGCGTCTTGCGGGCGTTGGCGATCTTGGGCTTGCGGAACGCCGGCACGCCGTTGGCGATGGCCTCGACGCCGGTGAGCGCCGTGCAGCCGGAGGAGAACGCGCGGAGGACGAAGAACACCAGCGCGAAGCCGGCGATGTGGGTCTTCTCGGGATCGATCGTGTAGTGGGCGCTCTCGGCGACCGGCGGGTCACCGGCCACGATCTTGACCAGGCCCCACAGGATCAGCAGCAGCACGATCGAGATGAACGCGTAGGTCGGGATCGCGAACGCCGTGCCCGACTCGCGCAGGCCGCGCAGGTTGACCGCCGTCAGCAGCAGCACGGCGAGCACCGCCAGCAGGACCCGTGAGGAGTCGAGGCTGGGGACCGCGGAGATCAGGTTGTCGACGCCGGCCGAGACGGACACGGCGACGGTGAGCACGTAGTCGACGAGCAGCGCGCTGGCGACCGTGAGACCGGCCGGCTGGCCGATGTTCTTGCTCGCCACCTCGTAGTCGCCGCCACCGGTCGGGTAGGCGCGCACCAGCTGGCGGTAGGAGGCCACCACCACGAGCAGCAACAGGATGACCGCGCCGGCGAGCCACGGCGTGAGGTAGAGGTAGGCCAGCCCGCCGAGGCTCAGGAAGACGAGGATCTCCTGGGTCGCATAGGTGACCGAGGAGAGCATGTCGCTGGCGAACACGGGCAGCGCGATGCGCTTGGGGAGAAGCGTCTCACCGAGCCGGTCGCTGCGCAGGGCCCGTCCGAGGATCAGGCGCTTGGACAGATCGGTGAAGACAGCCACGACCGACGATGCTAGGGCCACGCGGCGCGCGCGGTGGCCGAGTGGCCCGACGCTGTGGACGAACGCTGCGGCGCCGTGTGCGTACGCGGTGCTCGCCGTACGCTGTGCACCCCCGGCGTGTACCGTGCGCCGGGCGCGCCCGCCGGGGGCGCGACGGGAGGACCTCGTGCACTTCGTGATCATGGGCTGCGGCCGCGTGGGCTCGACGCTGGCCCACAGCCTCGAGGACGCCGGCCACACGGTCGCGATCATCGACCGCCGCGCCGACGCCTTCCGGCGGCTGGGCTCGCACTTCATGGGCACTCGCGTCGAGGGCGAGGGCTTCGACCGCGACACCCTGCTCGAAGCCGGCATCGAGCGCGCGTCGGCGCTGGCCGCGGTCAGCAGCGGCGACAACTCCAACATCCTGGCCGCCCGGGTGGCCCGCGAGACCTTCGGCGTCGACCACGTCGTGGCCCGCATCTACGACCCCGGCCGCGCCGCGGTCTACCAGCGCCTCGGCATCCCCACGGTCGCCACGGTGCGCTGGACAGCCGACCAGGTGCTGCGCCGGCTGCTGCCCGAGGGGTCCTCGGTCGAGTGGCACGACGAGACGGGCACCGTGCAGCTGGCCGAGGTGGCCGTCGCGACCGCCTGGGTGGGGACGCGCCTGAGCCGCCTCGAGCAGGAGTCCGGCGCCCGGGTGGCGTTCGTCACCCGCTTCGGCGAGGGCGTGCTGCCCACCGCCGACACCGTCGTGCAGGACGGCGACCTGGTCCACGTCGTCATGCGCGAGTCCGAGGTGGCCCACGTCGAGTCCGTGTTCGCCCGCGGACCCCAGCAGGAGGGCTGACATGCGCGTCGCCGTCGCAGGTGCAGGCAGCGTCGGGCGCTCGATCGCCCGCGAGCTGGTCCAGAACGGCCACCAGGTGCTGCTGGTCGACCGCGACCCCCGTGCGGTCAAGCCGGACACCCTGCCCGAGGCCGAGTGGCTGCTCGCCGACGCCTGCGAGATGTCCTCGCTCGACGAGGCCGGCCTGCAGGGCTGCAACGTGGTCGTCGCCGCCACCGGAGACGACAAGGCCAACCTGGTCGTCTCGCTCATCGCCAAGACCGAGTTCGCGGTGCCGCGCACGGTCGCGCGCGTCAACAACCCCAAGAACGAGTGGATGTTCGACGAGGCGTGGGGCGTGGACGTCGCCGTCTCGACCCCGCGGCTGATGACCGCGCTGGTCGAGGAGGCCGTCAGCGTCGGCGACATCGTGCGCATCATGACGTTCCAGCAGTCGGGCACCGACCTGGTCGAGCTCACGATGCCCAAGGACTCGCCCTACGTCGGCTCGCGCGTGGGCGACGTCCCCTGGCCGGCCGACACCGTGCTGGTGGCCATCGTGCGCGAGGGACGCCCCATCGCCCCGAGCAGCGACGACCCGCTGGAGTCGGGCGACGAGCTGCTGTTCGTCTCGGCGCTCGACGTCGCCGAGCAGCTCGAGGGCGTCCTCGCGCCCCAGGACTGAGCAGCCGCAGGCGCGGGTCACTCGGCGGCCAGCGCCACCCCCCGGAGGTCCTCGGCCACGCGGGCTGCCTCGGTGCTGGCGGAGCTGATCGCCGCGCTCGCCGACTCCGTGGCGGCCGACTGCTGCTCCACCGCGGCCGCGATGGTCTCCTGGAAGGCGACGACGTCGCGGATGACCTCGCGGATCCCGCCGATGGCCCGGCCGGCCTCGTCGACGTCGGCGCGGACCGTGTCGACGACCTGTCGGATCTGCTCGGTCGCTCGCGAGGTCGCCTGCGCGAGCTGCTTGACCTCGTCCGCGACGACGGCGAAGCCCCGCCCTGACTCGCCCGCCCGCGCCGCCTCGATGGTGGCGTTGAGGGCGAGCATGTTGGTCTGCTCGGCGATCGTCGCGATGCTGGTCGCGGTCTGCTCGATCTGGGCCATCGTCGAGCTCAGCCGGGCGATCGTCGCGGCCGAGCCGTCCGAGCGCTCGTCGGCCTGCTGGGCGTGGCGGGCCGCGGCGTCAGCGGTGCTGGCGATCTGCTGGCCCGCGACCCGCAGCTCGTGCATGACGGCGCTCGCGCTGGCGACGTCCTCGCTGAGCCGGGCGCCGGCTCCGTCCAGCACGTCGAGGCGCCGTGCCAGCTCGCCGGAGCGCGCCTCCCGCGCGGCCAACCGCTCGGCGGCCTCCTCGGCGGCCCGGGCGCGCTCGGCAGCGAGCTCGCCGTCGCGCTCGTGGCGCTCCTGCGCGGCCGCGGCGGCCTGGGCGGCCCGCTCGGCCTCGGCGGCCTCGGCGAAGCGCCACCCGTAGGCCAGACCCACGCCCTCCGCGAGCAGGAAGAACGCGTGGAGCAGCGCAAAGCCCACCGGGTGGCGCTGCGCCCTCGGGTCGGAGAAGACCGACGCCGGGTCGGCCAGGCTCATGCTGAGGTGGTGGACCGCGACGAACAGGATCGCGAGGACGAACGGGGTCCACATCTGGTAGAGCGAGACCAGCACGAGCATGACGTAGAACCACAGGTGGGCGTCGGTGAGGCCGCCGGTGACGTGCACGAGGACGTCGGCGCACACCATGAGCCCCAGGCTCAGGGTGGCGGCGCGACCCGCTTGGCTGCTCGTCCACTGCGCGCACGCAGCCAGGAGCAGGACGACGGGCAGCTGCGCCCACAGCATCACCCCGCCGGAGGAGCTCGCCAGCCCGATCACCGCCAGGACGGGCACCTGGGCCAGCAGCACCACCATCAGCACCCGGTGGCGCGCCCCGAACACCTCGTCGGAGAGGGTCATCCCTCGCGGCAGCCACGAGCGCTGGGCCACGGGGTCAGAGCGAGAGGTCGTCACACGAGCGCTTCGGCGCCCACGGGTGCGCCCTTGAGCGCCCGGGGCTAGGGCTCGGTCCCCGGGCGTCCGGCATCGAGGGGCTCAGAGCCGGGAAGCCCTGCGTCCAGCTCCTCGCGCGGCTTGCGCACGATCGCCCACGTGGCGAGCAGCACCAGCCCGTAGAGGGGCAGGCCCAGCACCACGTTGACCGCACCGAGGGCGTCGACCCGGTCGGAGAGGTAGAGCGGCAGCTGGATCGCGAAGCGCAGGGCGAACATCGCGACCCAGAGCCAGGTGGCGCGCACGTAGGCGCGCATCCGGGCCGGGTCGGCCCGCCACTCGGCCGGCGACTCCCCCAGGACCGCGCCCGCGAAGATCCCCACGACCGGCCAGCGCACGGCGACGGACACCGCGTAGGCGACGGCCAGCGCGGGGTTGCGCACGAGGCTCGGGAAGTAGAAGTTGCGCGCGCTGCCGGTGACCCAGGCGATGAGGGCGCCGATGCCGATGCCGAGCAGCCCGGAGACCGCGTGCTGGACCGTCTCGCGACGGGCCAGGCGCACCGCGACCAGCACCAGGGCGCTGGCGACGCTGACGACGAGGGCGGCGGCGAGCGAGTGGCGCACCGCGTAGACGAGCACGAACAGCGCCCCGGGCACCGAGCTCTCGACGATGCCCCGGGGGCCGCCGATGGCGGCCCCGAGGTCGAGCCCGGCCGCCACGGACCCCCGGCCGGGCGGCGGGGCGTCGCTCACGCGTGCGCCGACGGGTGCAGCTCGTAGATGGGGTTGAACATGACCGGCCGTCCGTCGTCCATCGAGACGCGGCCCGTCGCGCGCATGCCGCGGCCGGGGGCGATGCCCGGGATGCGCCGGCGGCCCAGCCACACGACGTGCAGGGTGCCCGAGCCGTCGTAGAGCTCGGCCTCGAGCGCGGGCACTCCGGCCCGCGGGCGCAGCGTCACGGTGCGCAGGGCCCCGTCGACGGTGACCTGCTCGCGGTCGCCGCAGCGCGCGATCAGCTGCGACCCGCGGCGGGTGCAGCTCGTGCGCAGCTCCTCGGCCTCGATCTCCTCGTCGGAGGAGGTCAGCCGCTCGATCGCCCGTCGGAGCATGCCCGGCTTGCCACTGGCGCCCATGGGTCCAGGCTACCGCGTGGCGAGCGCCCCGATCACCGGATCTCGGTGATCTCCGGCCCCCGCTCGGGCAGCTCGAGCGGGTCGCCGGCCCCGGGCTCCTCGGGCGCCTGCACGGCACCGGCCGGCAGGCGCAGAGCGAGGGGGTCGCGCGGAGCCATGGGGTCCTTGCCGCGCACGACGACGACGTCGCGGAAGATCGCCTCGAGCACCGCGGCGGCGCCCAGCTCGACCGCGCCGCGGCCGGAGATCACCCCGCGCAGGAACCACCGCGGCCCGTCGACCCCGACGAAGCGCAGCGGCTGGAAGCCCGGCGAGCCGTCGGGCAGCGTGGCCGGGATGGCCGCGCGCAGCTCGGTGCCGAAGGGTCCGTCGCCCTCCTCGGTCATGGCCTCCTGCGCGCGCAGGCTGGCGGCGAGCTCCTCGCGCACCTCGGCCCAGATGCCCGAGCTGCGCGGCGCTGCGAACGGGCGCACCTCCAGCCCGCTCTCGCCGTCGAGGAACTGCACGCCTTCCAGGCTGCCGGACTCCTGGTCGACCTGGACCTGGAGCTCGACGCCGGGCTGGCCGGCGAGCCACATGCCGCCCAGGTCGAGGCGGCGACCGCCGTCGGAGGGGTCGTCGACCTCGGTGATGTCGAAGGGCCCGTCGACGCGCCAGCCGGACGGCGCGGCGGCCCCGCCGGCGGCCGCCGGCGAAGCGGCCCCCACCGGCTCCGCCGCGTCAGCGACCTCGTCGAGCTCGGTCGGCTCGGTCGCGCCCTCGACGGCCTCGTCCGCCGTCGGCGAGCCGGAGGAGTCGTCGTTGCGCTTGCGTCGGCCGAACACCGTGTCCTCAGATCCCTTCCGTGGCGGGGGCGGGAACGCCCCTCGCCGTCGTCTGCTCGTGCGTGCCCTGCGGCTGCGAACCCTGCTGCTGAGCGTCCAGTGCGCCGGCGCCCCCGGAGCTGCCGAACCCGCCGGAGCCGCGCGCGCTGCCCGGCAGGCTGGCCACCTCGTGGAACCGGACCTTCTCGACCCGCTGGACCACCAGCTGCGCGATCCGGTCGCCGCGGCGCAGGTGGACCGTCTCGCGCGGGTCCAAGTTGACCACGACCACCTGGATCTCGCCGCGGTATCCCGCGTCCACGGTGCCCGGGGAGTTCAGCACGCCCACTCCGCACCGCGCGGCCAGCCCGCTGCGGGGATGCACGAAGGCGGCGTAGCCGTCGGGCAGCGCGATCGCGACCCCGGTCGGCAGCACCGCCCGCTCCCCCGGCGCGAGCACCGCGTCGACCGCGGTGCGCAGGTCGACCCCGGCGTCGCCGGGGTGCGCGTAGGACGGCAGGTCGAGCCCGTCGTCGAGGCGGGCGACCAGGACGTCGACGGGGGCGTGCGGCGCGTCGCTCATCCGGCCAGCTCGAGCGTCTCGTCCTCGGGGAACAGCAGCCGCTCGACGAGCGGCACCGGCAGCCGGCCGGTGGCCGCGGCGCGGTCGTGGAACTCGCGCAGCGACCCGCGCCCCTCGGCCTCCCACCGCCGGCGCAGGCGGGCGATCTCCAGCGCGCCGGTGAGGTAGGACGACGCCTGCGTCGGCATCGCGCAGTAGCGCAGCACCTCGGCGCGGGCGGTCTCGGGCGAGAGCGACGCCTTCGTCGACATGTGCTCGGTGGCCTGCTCGATGCTCATCTCGCCCAGGTGCAGCGAGGTGTCGACCACGATGCGGGCGGCGCGCCAGATGCGGGCGTCGCGCTGGGCGAGCAGGCGGCCCGGCGTGGTGAAGAAGCCTTGCTCGCGCATGACGTCCTCGGCGTAGAGGCCCCACCCCTCGACGAAGTAGGCGCTGCCGAGCACGGCGCGCAGCGGCCGGCGCACGAGGCCGCCCGCGGCGAGCGTGGCGAAGTGCCAGTGGTGGCCGGGGTAGGCCTCGTGGACGGCCACGGACCACAGCGCTTCGCGGCTGTTGGTGAGCAGGCGCTGGCGGACCTGCTCGGGCGAGGCGCCCTCGGGCGGGTAGGGCACGAAGAAGTGGCCGACGCCGCCGCCCTGGAACGGCGGCGGGGCGATGTAGTGGGCCACCGCGAGCATGCCGCGGTTGAACGGCGCGCTGGGCACCACCTCGCACCGCTCCCCCGCCGGCAGCGTCACCAGGTCGTGCTCGGCGGCGAACGAGCGAGCCGAGCCGGTGGCCTCGCGGTAGAGCGCGAGCATCTCCTCGGGGGAGTCCGGGGCGTCGGCGTTCACGGCCTCGATCGCGGCCCGCCAGTCGGGGACGCCGCGCATCCCGCGCGCCAGCTCACGCATCTCGGCGTCGAGCTCGTCGTAGGCGCGCTGACCGCGCTCGCGCATCTCGCGGGCGCCGTAGCCGAGGCCCTCGGCGTCGCAGAGCAGCGCGTCGTAGCGCGCCTCGCCGATGGCCCAGGTGCCGCTGGCCCGCTCGGCGAGCGCGCTGACGTGGGCGCCGAACCGCTCGAAGGCCGCGGCTGCGAGCTCGCCCGCCTCGGCCACCTCGCTGCGGTGCTCGGGCGCCAGGTCGCCTGCGACCGAGCGGGCGTAGGCGGCGCCGGCCGCCACCATGCCGAGCGAGCGGCGCAGCAGCTCGGGCGAGGCGAGCTCGGGGTCGAGGTTCGCGATGCCCTGCTCGAGCAGCTCCGGTGCGGCGCGCAGCCGGCTCCCGACCAGCCGGGCGAGCTCGGGCTCGGGGTGCAGGCGGTGGAGCAGCAGGACGAAGACGCCCTGGAGGGCCGCACCGGCGTAGGTGTCGGCGTCGCGCCGCCACGACGCCCAGTCGCGCATCGCCCGGCGCCCCCGCAGCGCCATGCGGGCGAGGTCGCGGTCGACCGCGTCGTCCAGCGTCAGCTCGGTGTCGGGGAGCGCGTCGAGGCGCTCGAGCCACTCGTCGTCGCGCCGCGCGCGCCCGGCGACCGCCGACTCCGACACGTCGGGCAGGAGCCCGTCGTGCTCCGTGCGCCCCACGGCCGAGGCCAGCAGCGGGGAGGCCGCGAGGGTCTCGGCGACCAGCTCGGCCGCGAGGTCGGAGAAGTCGCCAGGCACGCAGAGCACCGTATCCCCCTCTGGTGCAATGGACGTCATGCAGACAGCTCCGCGAGGCGCCGGCGGGGCCCCCGACTCCTACCGCGAGCGGCTCAGCCCGCCGCTCGGCGTCTGGCTGACGGCCTACGCGCTGGCGCTGGGGGTCCTCCCGATCTGCCTGCCGGTCATGCCGCTGCCCGCGGTGCTCGGGCTGACAGCCCTCGCGTACGTCGTGGTGACCTTCGCGGTGCGCTCCTGGGCCGCGGAGGTCGTGCTCGAGCGCGGCGAGCTGCGCGCGGGCAGCGCCCGCATCCCTGTCAGCCTGCTCGGCGCCCCGACCGCGCACGACGCCGAGGCGTCGGCGCTGCTGCGCGGCCGCGACATCGAGCCGCGGGCCTACCACCTGATCCGCGCATGGGTGCCGACCGCGGTGACGGTGCCGGTGCAGGACCCGGCCGACTCGACGCCCTACTGGTACGTCGCGACCCGCCACCCCGAGGCGCTGGCCGCCGCGCTGGTCGCGGCCCAGGGCCGCGCGACGACCGCCTGAGCCCCGCCGTGCCGGCCTAGCGCCGGCCGGACCTGCGCAGGTCGCTGTCGATCTTCTCGCCCAGGCTGCGCGTCGCGCGACCGTTGACCACCGCCCCGGCGACCGCGCCGGTGAGCAGCGGGCCGAGGCTGGTGACTCCGCGGGCGGCGCGGCCGAACATCCGCTTGCGGATCTGCGCCTTGGCCGCGGTGCCGAGCGTCGTGGCCATCCAGCGCGGGTCGGACGGGTCGATGCCGCGACCGTTGGCCCACGACATGACGTAGGCGAGGACACCGCTGGAGGCGAGCCCCGCCGGCAGCATCCCGCCCGGGACGCCGCTGGGCACGGTGGCCCCGGGCACCACGCCGCGCAGGGCGTGCAGCTCGGCGACGAGCTTGACCTCGACCGCGGCCACGGCGAGGGTCTCCGCGGCGAGCTCGACCGGCACCGAGAGCAGCAGGGAGGGCGGCACCGCCCAGGAGGCGGCCGCGGCCGCGCCACCGGCGGCTCCGACCACGGAGGTGGCTCGCGCCGCCGCACGGACGAGGGCCGCCGCGACCTCGTCGTCGCTCAGGCCCGGGTGGTGGCGGCGCAGCGTCTCGCGGTCGCGCAGCGGGAGCCGCGGAGCCGCCTCGAGCAAGGTGTCGACGAGCCAGCGCCCGCCGAGCACCGCCCGGCCACCGGCACCGCGCGCCGAGCGGGCCAGGGCGACGCCGAGCGCCCGCAGCTCGCGGGCCCGCGCGGCGGTGTCAACAGGCTCCTGCCCGTCGGCGGCGTCGCGCTCCTCGCCGGTCGAGCGGGCGACGGCCGAGACCAGCCGCGCCAGCTCGGCCGGGACCGAGCGGTCCGGCTCTGACGCCCCTGACGGGCGCCGGGTCAGGCGCACTCGGTGCAGATGTAGGTGTTCCCGTCCTCCTTGGCCAGCTGGCTCCGGTGGTGGACCAGGAAGCAGCGCGAGCAGGTGAACTCGTCGGCGCGCTTGGGGATCACCTGGACGCTGAGCTCTTCGTTGGACAGGTCGGCACCGGGCAGCTCGAGCGACTCGGCGAGGTCGGCCTCGTCGACGTCGACGATCGCCCCGCCCTTGTCGTTGCGTCGTGCCTTGAGCTCCTCGATGCTGTCTTCGCCGGCTTCGTCGTCGGTCTTGCGCGGGGTGTCGTAGTCAGTCGCCATGTCGGCCTGGGCCTCCCCGGGCGGATCGTCCGCCCCTCGTCGTGCGGCTCCGGGACCGGGGCCGCGCGGTTCCGCAAACGCACCGGGTGCGGGTTTTGTGCCCGGACCCGGCGGAGTGTTCCCCGTCGAGCCGGGAATGGTGCCACAACCGGGGGTCACCCTGCGCGCACGAGAGGCGGCAGAATGCGCGCGTGCCCGTCTACGCGCTCGACGACCTGGTCCCGACGATCTCCCCCGACGCCTACGTCGCGCCGGAGGCGGTGGTGATCGGCGCCGTCACGATCGGGGCCGGCACGAGCGTGTGGCCCGGGGCCGTGCTGCGCGGCGACTTCGGCACCATCACCGTCGGGGAGCGCACCTCGGTGCAGGACGGCGCCGTCGTGCACGTGGCCGAGGGCTTCTCGACGGTGATCGGGTCCGACTGCGTCGTCGGGCACGTCGCGCACCTCGAGGGCTGCACGGTCGAGGACCACTGCCTGCTCGGCTCCGGCTCCGTGGTGCTGCCGGGAGCGGTCGTGCGCACGGGCGCCCTGGTGGGTGCCGGCGCGGTGGTGCCGCAGGGGATCGAGGTGCCGGCCAGGGCCATGGCGCTCGGGGTGCCGGCGCGCGTCCGGCCCGACTGCGTACCCGACGGCGCCTTCGCCGAGAACGTCGCTCGCTACGTCGCCAACGGTCGACGCCACTGCGCGGGATTGCGTCGGCTCTCCTGAACGTTCATCTGCTGCACGGCGGTTCGTCACAGCGTCTCCACAGCACGGAGTGCGACGCTGGCCTGCCACGCACACGCCCGTGGCCCCGCAGGGGCCGGCGACCCGAGCACGGAGGAGGGCCCGACCATGGGTGAGTTCGTCCGAGGACTGCACGAGCGGGTCGCGGAGACCGCACGCTCTCTCGAGGCGGCACGAGCCGCCGGCGACGACTACGCCGTCGAGCTCCACAGCGCCGAGCTGGCCGACCTGACCCGGCTGGCCGCCGAGCACGGGGTCGACGTGGTCGACCTGCGCACGCGTGACCTGCGCACGGTCGAGGTGACCGGGCTCGACGAGCGGCCGGTGGCCGAGTCGGCCTGACCTCTCAGCCCGCGTCGGCGCCCAGCCCGGCGAGGACCTCCACCAGCCGCTCGAACAGCGCGGGAGCAGCGGCTGCGGTCAGCTGCGGCGAGTCGGGCTCGCCGCGCAGGCCCCCGACGCGGGCGCCGGCCTCGCGCGCCACGAGGGCCGCCGCCGCGGTGTCCCAGCGGTTGACCCCGCGCTCGTAGTAGGCGTCGAGCCGGCCCGCGGCGAGGTCGCACAGGTCGAGCGCGGCGGAGCCGTTGCGCCGGATGTCGCGCACCTGCGGCAGCAGCCGGGCGAGCACGGCGCCCTGGGCCGCGCGCCGCTCGGCGGCGTAGCCGAACCCCGTGCCGACGAGCGCGCGCTCGAGGGGCACGTCCTCGGTGACCTGCAGGCGCCTACGGCTGCCGTCGGCGCGCTCGACGAAGGCGCCGCCGCCCTGCGTCGCCACGAACGTCTCGCCCAGCACGGGCGCCGCGACCACGCCGGCCACGACGGTGCCGTCGACCTCGGCGGCGATGCTGACCGACCAGTGCGGCAGGCCGTAGAGGTAGTTGACCGTGCCGTCGATCGGGTCGACGACCCAGACCACGCCGGTGGTGCCGGCCGAGTCGCTGCCCTCCTCGCCGAAGAACCCGTCGCCCGGGCGGGCGGCGCGCACGGTCTCGACGACCAGCCGCTCGGAGGCCCGGTCCATCTCGGTGACCGGGTCGGTCGGGCTCGACTTGGCGGTGACGCGCAGGTCGGCGGGCCGCTCGTCGACCAGCAGGCGGGTCGCCGCGCGCGCCGCCTCGAGCGCGAGCGCCAGCAGGTCGTCGGGACGGGGCGCGTCGGGAGTCGTCACGCCCGCCATCCTGCCCGCCCCGGGGACGGGCCGGCGGTGCGGGTCAGTCGGAGCCGCAGAGGGCCGGCTTCGGCCCGCGCAGGTTGGCGCAGCAGCCGACCGGGCAGCGGTCGGGCCACGGGCCGAGCTCAGTCAGCGCCGGACGGTGCGTGGTCCAGCCGCCGGACTCCACCGCCGCGCGCTCCTGGACGAGGTCGACCAGGCCGGCCACGAACTCCGGGTCGGTGCCCACGGTCGCGGCCCGGGCGTACGGCAGCCCGATCTCGGCGGCCGTCTCGGCCGCCTCGGTGTCGAGGTCGAACTTGACCTCCATGTGGTCGCTGACGAAGCCGATGGGCGCGACGACGACGCCGGGGACGCCGCCCTCGCGCAGGGCCCGCAGGTCGTCGTTCACGTCCGGCTCGAGCCACGGCTGGCTCGGCGGTCCGGAGCGCGAGCAGTAGACGAGCTCCCAGGGGGTCGCACCACCGCGTACGGCGTCGACCTCCTCCATCACCCGCGCGGCGACCGCGCGGTGCTGGCGGACGTACATGTCCTGGCCCGGCCCGCCCGAGACCTCGGCCATGGCGAGCGGGATCGAGTGGGTGACGAAGCGGACCACCGAGCCGGCCGGCACCTGGTCGAGCGCCGCGGCGACGTTGCGGACGGTCGGGCCGATGAACCCGGGGTGGTCGAAGTAGTGGCGCACCTTGTCGACCTGGGGCGCGCGCTCGCCCAGCGGCTCGACGGCGGCGGCGAGGTCCTCGCGGTACTGCCGGCACCCGCTGTAGGAGGAGTACGCGCTGGTGACCAGCGCGAGCACCCGCCGGCCCTCGAGCCCGGCCAGGGTGTCGCCGAGGAACGGCGCCCAGTTGCGGTTGCCCCAGTGCACGGGCAGCTCGATCCCGCGCCGGGCGAGCTCAGCCTCCAGCGCCGCGATCAGCTCGCGGTTCTGCTCGTTGATCGGCGAGACGCCGCCGAAGTGGCCGTAGTGCTCGGCGACGCCGAGCAGCCGCTCGCGCGGGATGCCGCGCCCCCGGGTCACGTTCTCGAGGAAGGGCAGCACGTCGTCGGGGCCCTCGGGGCCGCCGAAGGAGACGAGGACGAGGGCGTCGTACGGTCCGAGCACGTCGAGCATCCTCCCAGCGCCCGCGGCGGACCGCGACCGCAGGCGGTCGCGCGGTGCGAAACGCAGGTGAGGACGGGTACGCGTGCGGCCTACCCTTGGCGGTCGTGTCCCTCGCCCTGCTCGGTCCCTACGGCGAGGTCCTCCGCGTCCCCGGCGCCGCCCGCTTCAGCGCCGCCGCGTTCTTCGCCCGGATGCCCATGTCGATGGAGGGCCTCGGGGTCGTCTTCCTCGTGCAGTCGACCACCGGCTCGTACGCGTCGGCCGGCGTCGTCACCGGCGCGCTCGGGGTCTCCACGGCGGTCGGGGCGCCGGTCACGGCGCGGGTGAGCGACCGGCGCGGGCAGGGCTTCGTGCTGCGGAGGGTGCCGCTGGTGCGCGTGCTGTCCTACCTCCTGCTCGTGCTCTGCGCCCGGGCGCACGCCCCGCTGGCGGTGCTCGTCGCGCTCGCCTGCACGGCCGGGCTCGCGACCGCCCAGCCGGGCTCGCTGGTCCGGGCCCGGTGGTCGCACGTGCTGCGCGAGCGGCCGGCCCTCGTGCACACCGCCTTCTCGCTCGAGTCGGCGCTCGACGAGCTGATCTTCGTGGTGGGCCCGGTCGCCGTGACGCTCGTCGCGACGCAGGTCTCGCCCACGGCGGGGCTGCTGCTGCCCGCCGCCGGGCTGCTGACCGGCGCGCTGCTGCTCGCCGGGCAGCGCGGCACCGAGCCGCCGCCCGCGCCGGTGGGCGGCGAGCACCACGTGGCCGGCACGGTCATCGGGCTGCCGCCCATCGCGCTGCTCGCGCTGGTCTACGTCTTCCTGGGCGGCACCTTCGGCTCGGTCGAGGTGAGCGTCGTGGCCTTCACCGAGGAGCACGGCGCGGCGGGCGCCGCGGGCGGCGTGCTGGCCGCCTTCGCCGTGAGCAGCATGGTCGCGGGACTGGTCTGGGGCACCCTGCACCTCACCGGCACGCTGTCGACGCGCTACCTCGTGCTCAGCGCCGCGTTCGGGCTCTCGACGCTGACCTTCCCCTTCGCCGGCAGCGACTGGGCGCTGGCGGGGCTGCTCTGCCTCTCGGGCTTCGCCATCTCCCCCATGATCGTCAGCGGGCTCGGGCTGGCCGACGAGCTGGCGCCGGCCGGGCGGCGCACCGAGGCGATCACCTGGACCACCACCGGGCTGACGATCGGCGCGTCCGCCGGCGGCGCGCTCGCCGGCCACGTCATCGACGCCAGCAGCGGCGCCCGCGCCCTCTGGGTGGCCGCGGCCTGCGGCGTGCTGGGCGGCGGGCTCTCGCTGTGCGGCGGGCCGCTGCTGCACCGCGCCGAGCGCGCGTCGACCGCGCGTGCGTCCTCCGCGTCGGACGTGCGCCCGGCCTAGTCGCTCCGGCTCCCGCCCGCGTGGTGGGCACGGGTGCGGGCCCCGGCATGGCAGGCTGCTACCCGATCGACCCCTCGGCTCGCTCCCCGGAGGCCTCCATGCTCGACCTGCGGCTGGTCACCGTGTCCGACGACGGCACCGCACTGGTGCTCGCCGACCCCGACGGCGGCTCCTACCGGCTGCCCGTCGACGAGGCGCTGGCCGCCGCCGTCCGCGGCGACCGCTCGCGGCTCGGCCAGCTCCAGATCGACACCGGCGACCTGCGCCCCCGCGACATCCAGACCCGGGTCCGGGCCGGCGCCTCGCCGGAGGCGCTCTCCACCGCCAGCGGCATGCCGCTGGAGCGGGTGCGCCGCTACGCCGGGCCGGTCCTGGCCGAGCGCGAGCACGTCGCCCAGCAGGCTCAGCGCGCCACGGCGCGCACCAGCTCGCGCGGCGAGGGACCGGCCCCGGTCCTCTACGACGCGGTCGAGACCCGGCTGGCCGCCGCGGGCGCCGACGTCGCGGTCGTCGGCTGGGACGCGTGGCGCCGCGACGACGGCACGTGGACCGTCGAGGTGACCCACCCGGTGACCCACGCGGCCGCCAAGGCGGCGGGCGCCGGACCGGCTCGCGCGCACTTCGCCTTCGACCCGGCCACCCGCACCGCGGTCGCCGACGACGACGCGGCCCGCTGGCTGCTCGGCGAGGAGCCCGCGCCCCGGGCGCCCTTCGTCCCGCGGCTGGCCCCGGTGTCGCAGGTGGAGGACCTCGACGGGCCCGACGAGCTCGACGCCCCCGGCGTCGTCGACCTGCGAGCCGAGCCGCTGCAGCCGGCACCTGACGACGACGACGCTGACGGCGCCGTGCCGGCGCAGGCCGGTGAGGAGCCTCGCCGCGACCGGCGCGCCGAGCGCCGCGCGCGGAGAGCACAGCCGCGTACCGAGCTCCAGAACGCGCCGACCGACCGCCAGGCGATCGCCGACGGCGTGAAGCCCGGGCGGCGTGCAGCGGTGCCGAGCTGGGACGAGATCCTGTTCGGCTCGTCGCGCCCCCCGCAGTAGGCGGCGGGGCCTGGTGCACGACCGGCGGAGGTCCGCGGCGTGAGCCGGCGCGACGCCCGCCCGCCGCGGCGGCGCGACGCGGCCGCTGAGGCCTGGCTGCAGGGACGCCCGCCGCTCGAGGAGCTGCGCGCGGCCTACCCGCAGGTGTGGGAGCAGGTCGAGGCCGAGATGGCCGGGCTGGTCGCGCGCGGCGACGTCGAGGAGCTCAAGGCCTACGTCCACCGGGTGGCCGCGGGCGGCGGTGCGGCCAGCGTCGAGGACGAGGTGCGCCGGCAGATGATGGTCGCCGCGCTGCGCACGACCTGCCTGTCGCTCGCCAGCGGCGGCCCCGACGGACCGGTCCGGCTGGGCCGCGTCGAGGGCCGGGTGATGCAGCGGCTGTTGTTCGCCCGGGGCCTCGAGCGCAAGCCGGTCTCGATGCGCTGGTTCTCGCTGCTCTGGCCGCGGCTGCGCACGCGCCGCCGGCTG